>CAUZJR010000487.1:0-4125 GCA_963580005.1 Planctomycetota bacterium | reverse complement strand
GGACCGGCCGCTGGCAACACCGCTCGGGACGGGCTCTCGTCGTTTCGGCACGGCATCACAACTCGGGTCAATGGCATGGTATGCTGAACGTGTTCACGCCGATCCGAGCGAGGACATCGGTAGAAACATCCAGGTCGAGCCCCACTCGGCATCTCCAGCGGGAGTCAACATGAAGGGTGCACAGGGCATCATGATCGCCGTGGCGCTGGGCGTCGTCGGCTTTGTCTGCAACTGGCTGTACCTGGAAGGCCAGGCCAGCGGTGACCAGATGGTCCAGTTCGTCGGCGTGGCCAGCGAGGCCCGGGTCAACCAGGGCGACGTGTTCCAGGACGAGCACCTGGTTCCGATCCCCGTGCCCAAGAAGTACCAGGGAGAACTCGCCCTGGTGGCCTACCGCTGGAGCGACCGAAACCTGGTGGTCGGCCAGAGAGCCGCCCGCACGATGGCCACCGACGGTACCGAACTGGTGCTGCACCCCGACCTGAGCACCCCCGCCGCTCAGGATATCAACGAAACCATCGCCGACGACGAACGAGTGATGTGGCTGCCGGTCGACTCCAGAACCTTCCTCCCCCAACACGTCGACCCCGGCGACCAGGTCAGCTTTCGAATCCCCGAGTTCGGCAGCACCTCCTCCACCAAGAACCAGCCGACCGCAGGCAGCGGACAGATCATCGGACCCTTCCGCATCCTCGCGCTGGGAAATCGCAAGGGACGCCGAAACGTCCGACAGGCCGCAGGACTCGCCTCCGGAGCCGAAAACGTGATCGCGATCGCCGTCAAGGTCGAACAACCCGACGGGAAACTCGAAGCCCGAGCCGAAACACTCGCGGGCATCGTCGCCATCAACAACTTCCAAGGCGTCCAGGTGCTGCTCCACAAACGAGAATCGGGCAAGAACAGGTAGCCCAAGCCAACGCACAGCACGCACCTCTTCCCTCACCTCTTCCCTCACCTCCTCCCTCACCTCCTCCCGCTCGCCCCCCTCGTGTCGCACCATGAAAGTCTGGTTCAACAAGGTCCACGACAGCCGCCGCTCGCTGATCGAAACCGACGTTACGGTCATCCGCATCGGGCGGGACGACGGCAACACGGTGGTGCTGCAGAGCCCCCTGGTGGGCAAACAGCAGGCTGTCGTCCGACGTGACAACGGCCTGCTGACGCTCGAGAATCTCGGGATCAACAGCTGCGTGGTCGGCGAGACCGAGGTACTGGGGGGCCAGAGCTGCGAGTTTGCGCCCGGCGATACGGTCCGCATCTGGCCCTTCACGCTGACGTTCGAGTCCGAGACGGCCAGCCCGGTCAGCCGCAGCCAGCTCGAATCGCACCTCCGCTCGATCATGGCCAGCCTCGAACTGCGAGTGCACCGCCAGTTGCTGGAACGCTTCGACCTCTTCGAACTCGAAAGCAGCCAGCTGGGCGACACCGAGAGCATCCTGATGCTCGAGGAGAACATCGAGGATGTCTGCCGTGAATTGAATCTCTTTGGCGACGAAAACCTCGCGCTGCTCGAGGAGGTCGTTTCGCTGCTGCTGCGGGACCTGATGATCAACCAGCTGATCCTCGAGAGCGGTGACGAGAGTGCTCCGGCGGGAGGATCGACCACGGCTCTGAGTGCCAACGAGTTCGACGTGCCGGCCACACTGGTGCCCGAGCGTGAAACCGAACTCGAACACCTCGTCGGCTTCGTCCGCGAACAGTTGAAACTCGAGGGCTGCCGCGATCTCAGCGAACGGATCAGCCGGGTCGAGTCGCGGATGAACGACGTCTTCCCCCGGGTCCGGCCGCACCTGCACCAGGAACTCAAGCGGTACCTGATCCTCAGGACCCTCAAGAAAGACCTCAAGGACACCGTCTTCGGCTTCGGCCCGCTGCAGGACCTGCTGCGGGCTCCGACGATCACCGAGATCATGGTGGTCAAGAGCGACCAGATCTACGTCGAGCAGGACGGAGTGGTCGAACTCTCGGGACGACGATTCATCTCGGACAAGGTCACCGAGTCGATCATCGAGCGGATCGTGGCCCAGGTCGGGCGGCGGATCGACAAGAGCCAGCCGCTGGTCGACGCGAGGCTGCCCGACGGGTCGCGGGTCAACGCGATCATCCCGCCGCTGGCCACTCGAGGCCCCTGCCTGACGATCCGCAAGTTCCCCGCCTACCGCTTCACGATGGACGACCTGATCGAACTCGAATCGATCACCATCGCCGCGGCTCAGTTCCTCAGAGCCTGCGTCATCGACCGCCGCAATATCCTCGTGTCCGGAGGCACCGGCACCGGCAAGACCACGCTGCTGAACGTGCTCTCGAGCTTCGTGCCGCACAAGGACCGGATCATCACGATCGAAGACACCAGCGAACTGCAATTGCACCAGGAACACGTGGTGACGCTCGAGGCCCGGCCACCCAACGTCGAGGGTGCCGGAGAGTACTCGATCCGCGACCTGGTCAAGAATGCTCTCAGAATGAGGCCCGATCGGATCATCGTCGGCGAGTGCCGCGGAGCCGAATCGCTCGACATGCTCCAGGCCATGAACACCGGCCACGACGGATCGATGACCACCATCCACGCCAACAATACCGACGATGTGCTCAAGCGGCTCGAAGTGCTCGTGCTGATGGCCGTCGACCTGCCGCTGATCTCGATCCAGCGACAGGTCGCCTCGGCCATCGACATCATCGTGCAAATCAGCCGCCTGCCCGGTGGCAAACGAGGCGTCACGCAGATCTCCGAAATCACCGGCTACGACCCTCAACGCAAGTGCGTGGCCACAACCGATATCTTCAGCAGCCGCGAGGAGGTGGGACTGGTGCCGACCGGCTACATGCCCAGCTTCATCGATCAACTCGTCTCCCGCGAACTGCTCAATCTCGAATCCTTCTACGGCCAGCAGACCTAGGACACTCCCACCATGGACCTCCTGCAGGTACTGGGCAGCAGCATGGTCGCCACGGCCATCGCCGTCGGAGCACTCGCCGGTCGCTCGAGCTATTCCGCTGCGATCGACTTCGTCGAGAACGACCTCAAGGACAAGCTGAGGCGGCTCAGGCTGCGGACCGACAGCCTGAGAAAATATCTCGTCAGCTGGTCGATCGTGGTCGCGGTCACCGCGGCGGTGCTGCTGGTCGCGGCCGGCTCGCTGGTGTTCTCGGTCACCGCCGCCGTACTGCTCGTCAGCCTGCCCTGGTATGTGCTCAGACGACTCGCCGAAAAACGACGCCTGCTGATCGAAGACCAGCTCGCCGATGCCATGGTCTCACTCTCAAATGCCATCAAGGCCGGCCTCTCGCTCGCCCAGTCACTCGATATCCTCGCCCGACAAAGCCCCAAGCCGATCTGCCAGGAATTCCTGCAGATCGTCGGCGAGTACCAGCTCGGCAAGGACCTCGAACAGTGCCTCAAGGAGGCCAAGGACCGTTTGCGGAGCGAAAACTTCGCGCTGTTCGCCGCGGCGCTTGAAGCGAGCCGTCAGAGTGGCGGACGGCTCAATGAAACCGTCGAACGCATCGCGACCAGCGTCAGAGAACTGCAGAGGCTGGAACGCAAGGTCCGCTCCGAAACCGCACAGGCCCGAACCTCGTCACTCTACATGGCTCTCGCCCCGCCGGTGATCCTGGTGATGAACTACTTCATCGACCCGGTCCACACCCGCATGCTGTTCACCGAGGTCCCCGGCCAGATGATCCTCTGCCTGGCCGCCGTCATGAACCTGCTGGCCTACCTCTGGGCCCGCATGATCCTCAACCCCGAGATCTGATCCCCCGTGCTCTTCGCCCAGGCCACCTCCGAAACCTTCCCGATCCTGCCGGTGATCGCCAGCGCGATGCTGGCCGCGGGGCTGTTCGTACTCTGCCGTGCCGTGGCCGCCGCGATGGCCGCGGACCCCGACGGCGATGACACCTGGCGGCACGACCAGCTGCGGATCGCCGAACTGCGGCGACGCAGCCTCGTCTACCGATTCCTGCAGCCGCTGGTCGTCGCCCTGGGCCGCTTCAACCGCCGGGCCTTCCGCGACTCGCTGCCAGGCATCTCACGCGACCTCCACGCCGCCGGGTTGCCCCGCTTCTGGACACCCCAGGAATACCTCGGCACGATGCAGATCCTCGCCGCCCTGCTGACACCCGCCT
>CAUZJR010000486.1:0-4152 GCA_963580005.1 Planctomycetota bacterium | reverse complement strand
GTTGGGTTTCGGCGATCGGAGACAATGCGTCGACCAGCTCGACCGCCTGGTCCCGTGCCTCATCGAGAAAGCCTCGTGAAATCAGTGGCCGGCCGCAGCAGACCGCCGGTGCGAGTGCGGCCGATAGTCCCAGGCCCGCAGCGACACTGATGGCGGCGAGCACATGCTGCGGCTCGCAGTGGACCGAAAACGTATCGGGGAAGAAGACGACGTCGGCTGCGTCTGCTTCGGCCAATCCCAGCGTCTCGCACTCGACCAGCAATGACCTCGCGGCGACCTTCGGCGGTGTGCGTTGTGCCGCGACTCCGGCGAACCACTTGCCCGGTCTGCTGGCGGCGAGCAGGTTGAACAACCTGGGCCAGCGTGAGGCTCGTTCGAGCGTGTCGCGGATTCCGGCGAAGTGGCGGTCGTGTCGAGGTCGGGGATTACGTCGATGAAACTGGTAGAGGAACTCGGCCTTCATCCTTGCCATGTCGACCCCGGTCGGGCATTCCGACTTGCAGGCCTTGCATTCCAGGCACAGGTCCAGGGCCGGCTTCAGCGACGGGCTCGCCAGACCCTCGGGCCCCAGTTCTCCGTTGATCGCCATCCTGAGTGCATTGGCTCGTCCCCGGGTCGAGTCGGCCTCGTTTCGCGTCGCCATGTACGACGGGCACATCGTCCCCACCAGGCTCTTGCGACAGGCACCCACGCCACTGCATTGCTCGGCGGCGCGCGCGATGCCACCGAAGTCGGAGAAGTCGAACGCGGTCAGGGGTTCGGGAGTGACGTGTCCGGGTCCGAACCTGAGGTCGGAGGTCAGTTCGGGGGCATCCACGATCTTGCCCGGGTTGAAGAGTCCCTGCGGATCGAACGTCCGCTTGATCTCGCGAAAGGCCTCGTAGAGCTGAGTCCCGAACATGCGTTCCTGGAACGGGGCCCTCACCAGGCCATCTCCGTGTTCTCCGCTGAGTGCTCCGCCGAATTCGAGCACCAGGTCGGCCACCTCGCTGGCGATGGCGGCGAATCGGCTGACGCCGATATCGCTCTTGAGGTCGATGACCGGGCGGATGTGCAGCAGGCCGACTGATGCGTGAGCATAGAAGCCGGCCTGGGTCTGGTGTCGTTCGAGAATCTGGCGGAAGCGTTCGATGTATTCCCTGAGTCGCTCGGGCGGCACCGCGGTGTCCTCGACAAACGACACCGCCTTGGCGTCTCCGGGTCGTGCCATCGACAGTCCCAGCGCGGCCTTGCGGAGTTTCCAGATCCGGCCCTGCTCCTGGGTCGAGTCGGATCGAAAGAAGTGCGTGCCCATTCCGCGGCGACGCAGGTCCTCTTCGAGCCGCTCGAGTCGCCCGGGGAGGTCGTCGGTCTCGTCGCCCTGGACTTCGACCAGCAGGACGCCGGGCGGGTCGCCCTTGATGAACCATCTCAGAGGTTCGAATTCGGGCTTGCCGACGGTGTGCGAGAGGATCATGCGGTCGAGCAGTTCCACGGCCGACGGCTGATGTTCCAGGATCACGGGCACGGCACCCAGTGCGTCGAGCAGGTCATCGAACTGGACGCACAGCAGGGATCGCCGGGCGGGGATCGGGACCAGCCTGAGCGTGGCTTCGAGCACCAGTGCCAGCGTGCCTTCGGAGCCGACGATCATTCTCGAGAGGTTGTGTGGCCGGTCGTGGCCGGGGGTGAATTGATCGAGGTTATAGCCTCCGACGCGGCGGAGCAGTTTCGGGTATCTCCGCTGGATTTCCTCGGCATGTTCGGCGGCCAGCCTGAGTACCGCCTGGTGGCAATCGGCCAGCAGTCCGTGGGTGTCGGCGTCGGGCTCGGAGTCGTCGAGCACGACCACGCTGCCGTCGGCCAGCATCACCGTCAGGCTTTCGACATAGTCGATGGTCTTGCCGTAGACGACCGAGCGTGTGCCGGAGGAGTTGTTGCAGATCATGCCTCCGAGGGTGGCTCGGCTGGAGGTCGAGAGGTCCAGCGGCAGGGTCAGGCCGTAGGGCCGCAGCGTGTGATTGAGTTCATCGAGCACGATGCCGGGCTGGACCCGGACACGATTGCGATCGGGTTGGAGTTCGACGAGTTGGCCGAGGTACTTGGAGAAGTCGAGTTGCAGTCCGGCCCCGATGGCCTGTCCCGCCTGCGAAGTGCCTCCGCCGCGAGCGGTGATCGAGATGCCGTGTTCGCGGCAGAAGGCCAGCACCCGGGCAACATCCTCGGCGTGCCGTGGCCGCACGACTCCGGCGGGCATGATCTGGTAGACGCTGGCGTCGGTGGCGTACATCGCCCGGGTGGCCGGGTCGACGGTGACATCGCCGTCGAGACTGTGTTGCAGTTGATCGAGTTGTGCGTTTGAGAGTGTCACGGTGCTGGGGACCCGAGTGCTCTGAGCCCCTCGGCGAGTCGTCTTAGTCCCTGTTGCAGGTTGTCGCCTCCGGAGGCGAAGGCAATCCGCAGTGTGCCTTCTCCCGACGCTCCGTAAGCGCCTCCGTGCATCACCACCACGCCGTGGTCGACCAGCAGGTCACGGCGGATGTCGTTTGAGGGTCGTTGGAGTTCTCTTACGTCGGCCATGGCAAAGAAGCCGCCTTCGGGCACCAGCATGCTGACCGAGGGGATCTCGGCGAGCGCTTCGAGTACCCGTGTCCGGCGTCGGGTGTACTCGGCGGCCATTTCGTCCACACAATCCTGCGGTCCTTCGAGAGCCGCTGCGGCGGCATCCTGCACAAAAGTGGCGGGGCCCCGGCTGGATTGCTGAAGCACGAGGTACATCGCCGAGATGATCTCGGGAGGGGCCGCGCAGTATCCCACCCTCCAGCCGGTCATGGCGTAGGTCTTCGACAGGCTGTTGACGATGATGGTGCGTGAGCGTGCGTCGTCCGAGAGTGCCGCGGGAGTGCGGTGGCGGTGGCCCTCGTAGCAGATCGATTCATAGATCTCGTCACTGATCACGTACAGGTCGTGACGTGCGGCGAGTTCGAGTAACCCGGACCACTCGTCGTCCCCGAGCACGGTGCCGGTGGGGTTCCAGGGCGAGTTGATCAGCAGGGCCCGGGTGCGAGGTGAGATGGCGGCTGCGACCTGGTCGGGATCCCATCGGAACCGACCCTGCTCGAGCACCGCAGGCACCGGCACCGGTCGGCCTCCGAGCTGGATGATCACCGAGAGGTAGGCGTCGTAGACGGGTTCGGGAAGCAGCACTTCGTCGCCGGGATCGAGCACAGCCCCGAGCGCGCTGTAGAGCCCCAGTGTCGCGCCGCTGGTGACGAGGATCTCGTCGGCGGCCGAGTACCGGGGTCCGCCGTTGCGGATAATGGCCGAGGCGACCGCCTCTCTGAGCCGTGGTTCACCTCGGTTGTCGGGGTACCCGGTGCGTCCCGCGGCGAGTGCTTCCTGTGCGGCGGTGACGATGTGTCCGGGAGTCGGCAGGTCGGGGGCACCTCGCATCAGCGACACCGGCGAATGTCCGTCGGCCTGGAGCTGACGGACTTCCTGCAGGATCGAGTTGACTGCGGTCGGCTTGAGCAGTCCGAGTCGATTGGCGAGCGGCATGGTGGCTGGGTGTCGGCTGGCTGGTCGGTTGGCAAAGCGGGATGAGCATTATAGGCTTCGCGAAATCATGGGGACCACCTGCGAGGGCGACTCGACTTGGACTGGTTGAACCGTCACTGGCTGCAGCTGCTGTTTGTCGGACTGTACCTGGCGATGCTGGCTTGGCACGGTTGGCTGGGCAAGCGTCGCACGAAGGGTCTGGCCGACTACCTGGTTGGCGGTCGCCGGATGGGCGGCGTCGTCATCGGGCTCTCGTTCTACGCCACGTTCGTCAGCTCGGTGACGTTTGTCGGCCACGCCGGTCGCAGTTACGCGTTTGGCCCATCGTGGTGGTTGATCTGCGTGGTCATTTTCACCTCGATGGTGTTGATCTCGTGGTTCGTCATAGCCGGCCCCTTCACGCGTCGTGCTCGCGAGCTGGGCGCCTTGACGGTCCCGGATTTCCTGGGCTACCAGTACGATTCGCTGTTGCTGAGGCGATTGGCGGGTGGCGTGGTGGTGGTGGCCTCGCTGGCGTACATGGTGGCCGTCTACGAGGGTGCGACCCGGCTGCTGGGGGTGCTGCTGGAGCTGGACCCCACGCTGGTTACGGTGATCATCTTCGTGGTGGTGACC
>CAUZJR010000485.1:0-4162 GCA_963580005.1 Planctomycetota bacterium | reverse complement strand
ATGTAGATCTGCTCTCGACGCATCCCGCAGGCTTCGATGATCTGGTCGAGCAATTTGCCGGCTCGGCCGACGAACGGTTCACCAAGCCGATCCTCGTCGGCACCGGGCGCTTCGCCGACGAACAGGATTCTCGCCTCGGGATCGCCCACACCAAACACCGTCTGCGTCCTCGTCTCGGCCAATTCCCCGCAGAGCCGGCAGCCGACGACCTCTTCAGAAAGGACCTCCAGACCGCTCGCCCGTTCTCCTGCGCCTGTCGAGGTCACCTGCATGTCATCCGGTTCAGAGTGCTGGGGCTGGGGTTCGGGGGGCTGGGGGGCGGGTGAGCGGGCGAGGTGAGTGACCCCGGATCGTTCGAGGCTTTCCAACAGCTGTCGAGCCGCTCGAGCCGGTGGCGGATCGGTCATTGGGCCCCCTGGCGATACGCCAGCCACCACAATTTCCAGGCCCGCTGGTTGTAACCGGGCCCGTCGTATTCGGTCAGTTTCTTCAGAGCCGCCAACACCTCGGGGTTCTCACGATCGACGACGACCGAGATCACCTGGGTTTCCTTTTCGGAGAACTGCGGTGGCAGGATCACCACGCCAAAGGGGAACTGCCCCATCTGCATTCCTCTCAGCACCGCCGGCGGCACGCCAAAGCCCTGGGCCACCGCCGGGTGCACCGGTGTCCCGTCGCGTGCAAATGCGAAACTCGGATGCCGGCTCCCGGGCACCCGGACACGATGCACGTGGCGAGTGACCAGGGCCGAGATCAATGGCGGCACCGCCGCCAGGTCCCCGGACTCACCCAGCAGCACCGCGGTACGACGAACCACGGCGTTGGACACATCGCGCAGAAACGGAATCGCAAACGGCACAGCCGCCCGGGACCGCTTGGGACCGATCGCCGCCCTCGCCGCGCCACGAACCTCGTAACTCCGATCCCGCAACGCCATCCCCACCAACGGCTCCAGAGCCGCGGTGCCGGGGATCTCGCCCAGCACCGTCGCCAGCAGCACCCGTACCGCCGCCGCGTCGTCACGTCCCAGGATCCTCACCAGCGGCACGATCGCCGAAGGGTCCTTCACGCGAGTCAACTCGGAACGGCCTCGTGCTCGCTGCCGAGGATCACTGCCGCCCAGCCACTTGTGCCAGATGCGGATCTGAGAGAACCACTTGCGGTAGGCTGCCGCTCCGACGGAAGCCTGCTCGAAATCGTCTCGCTGCTGAGGTGTCACGTAGCGACCCCGGAAACGAACCAGGCCCCGCGACTTCATGAAGTCCTCGCGAGTCATCCATTTCCCCTCCTGCAGAGTGTGTCCCAGGCCGTAGTGGCCGCGGCGGTGGCCGGGATCCAGCGAGACGACTCTCTGCAGGTGAACCCGTCGCTGGTCGGGGAGCCGCTGGCTGCGACACCACTCGGCCAAGTCCCAATGACCCTCAACCGTGTCATTCTCCGACGACACCCGATCCGCACGATCCTCGTACCGCTCCCACTTCAGCGACCGCCGGACCAACAGCACCACCAGGTCGCCGGACACCTCGATCCGAGCCCCCGACACGGTCCTGATCGCAATCGTCTCTCCCGGAGTCCGCGTCACCGCACCCTGCAATTCCCCCCGCAACTCGCCTCCGTTTTCGAGACGGATCACGTCGGCGGCCAGAGGCGCAGACCACAGCAGACACCACGTGATGCTCAGGGAGTACCACCCCGCCGTCGCCGCCGGGACCGGCACAATCGACCTGCCAGGATCTCTCCGCACAACCGGAACCCCCATACACGTGCCCCGACTCCTCAAGCGACCGTCGTGACGAGAGGGGCAGTCGGCGGAATTGTACCGGTCAGAGCACTGCGAGGCCATCAATTCTTGACCCCGGATCAGTCGGGCAACCTTCGAATCGCGGCGCCAGCAGCCGAAGCCGACTGAAGGAGGATAGGCCGAGACAGCCTCTGGTCGATGCCACCCAACTCAGGGTAGACTCAAACAGAGCAGCCCACCGCCTCACCATCGCCTCACCACGACTGGCAGCCATGACTCGAATTCGCCTCGCCCGTTCTGCAATTCTGTTCGCCCTGGCGTTGCCGCTGGTGAGCCTGTCTCCGACACCCGCACGGGCCCAGCAGAGCATTCGCGGCAACGTGCTGCCCTCGCACACCATGCTCCGCCGACACGGCCTCGTCCGCATGTGGTGGGGCCAGGCCGCTCTCGATCCCAGCCAGGACGTGATCAACCACATGCTGGTCGACGAAGACGTGGTGGTGATGCAGGCCAGCAGCGGCGCCGTCACCACCTTCGACAGTGAATCGGGACGTCGGCTGTGGTCGGCACAGCTCGGTCCCCGCGACGCACCCAGCCAGGCTGCGGTCACCAACAAGGACTTCGCCTTCATCCCCGCAGCCCGCAAGCTCTACTGCCTCGACAAGTTCTCCGGCGAACTGCTCTGGGAACTCAAGCTCCCTCGCACCCCTTCGACCAGCCCCGCCGTCAGCGACGACCAGATCTTCTATGGATCCTACGACGGCAGCATCTACGCCTTCGACCTGCACCGCGTCCGCGACCTGTACCTGAAGAACCAGCTCGACGAATGGGGCTTCCTGGCCCGACAGTGGCGATTCAAGACCGGCAAGCAGATCACCACGCCGCCGATTGCAACCGGCCGAGTGGTCAATTTCGCGAGCCTCGACAACTCGCTGTACAGCATCACCGCCGGCTCGCCCCGGCTGCAGTGGCAGTCCGAAACCGACTCACCCGTCTCGGCACCCGTCACGTACCACGACGGCTTTCTCTATGTCGCCTGCGAAGACTTCAACCTCTACTGCCTCAATGCCGAAAACGGAAACGCCCGCTGGCAACCGTTCCCCTCGGGGTTCCCGATCCGGCGTACGCCCCAGGTGATCGGTGAGCAGGTGTTCATCTTTCCCGACGCCGGGGGAGTCTTCTCGATCTCGACGCTGACCGGGAAACGGATCTGGTGGCGCAACGGCGTCCGCAACTTCGTCAGCTCGTCACTCGATCGACTCTACACCACAGACCGAGTCGGCAACGTCGTCATCCTGCGACGCACCGATGGAGCCGTGATGGGGACCATGCCGCTGCGGCAGTTCGGGGTCAAGTACGCCAACCCACGCACCGATCGGCTGTTCCTGGCCACAAACAGCGGGCTGCTGGTGGCGATCCGCGAAGCAGGAGCTCAACACGAATTCCCCGTGTATCACCAGAACCCCGACCTGCTGCCGATTCTCCCCGAGTTCGCCCCCGAAACTCCCCCGGCTACCACGCCGGCAAACCCGACGCCTCCTCAACCTGCACCTGCACCGGCACCCGCCCCCGCCGGCGGTGGTAACGCGACGGGTAACTGATTCGCCGCGGCCCACCCCCCTCGGGTTTGAATTGACTCGCCCTCGTCAGTAGGATCGCGACCCGGAACGGACGGATCCGTAACGGGAGAGTCAAGTTATGAGCAACGGCGGTTCGCGGCGAGCCCTGGTCAGCGTCAGCGACAAGACCGGACTGGCCCCCTTTGTTGGCCAGCTGATCGAGCTGGGTTTCGAGATCATCTCGACCGGAGGCACACGTCGACATCTCGAGAAGGCCGGTCTGCCGGTGATCGGGATTTCCGAGTACACCGGATTCCCCGAGATCATGGACGGGCGGGTCAAGACCCTGCACCCCAAGGTCCACGGTGCCATCCTGGGTCGACCCGATCGACCCGACGACGCCGCGGCGATCGCCGAGCACGGAATCGTGCCGTTTAAACTGGTCGTCTGCAACCTGTACCCCTTCGAGCAGACAATCGCCCGCGACGGGGTGACGGTGGCCGAGGCGATCGAACAGATCGACATCGGCGGTCCGAGCATGGTGAGATCCTCGGCCAAGAACCACGCCTACGTCGGCATCGTGACTCGACCCGAACAGTACCCCCGTGTCCTCGAGGCACTCGGTCACGATGGTCTCAGTGAAACGCTCCGTCGTGAACTCGCGGCGGCCGCGTTCGAGATGACCGCCGCCTACGACCGGGCGATCGCCGATTACATGTCCACCCTTCCAGACTCCACCCCCGCAGACTCACCCGACACAGAGAATGTTGAGTCCTCGAGCCTCACCATCACGCTCACGCCTCGTGCCACGCTCCGCTACGGCGAGAACCCTCATCAGCAGGGCAGCTGGTACACCGAGCCG
>CAUZJR010000484.1:0-4165 GCA_963580005.1 Planctomycetota bacterium | reverse complement strand
TGTCGGTACGTCGGCAGGCGGCCGGCAGGGCCGACTTGATGTTGTTGTGGTTGTCCCAGGGCTGCCCGTTGAGGAACAACTGCACGAATCTCACGCCCCGCTCGACCAGTCGCCGAGCGATCAGGCAACGCGTGCCGTATTCGCGAGTGGCCGGGTCGTCGAGGCCGTACATGTTCTGAGTGGCCTGGGTCTCCTGGCTGATGTCCAGGGCCTCCTTGGCCGAGGTCTGCATCCGTGCCGCCAGTTCGTAGGTCGCGATTCTCGCCTCGAGATCGTTTTCGCCGGGGTGCTTCTTGGCGTGCCGCTTGTTGAGTTGGGCCAGGAACGAGAGGTTGTGTTCCTGCACCTTGCCGCGGACGGCCGGGGGGGCATCGAGGTTGAGGATGCGAGGGCTCTTGGGGCGGAGCACGGTGCCCTGGAACAGCGTGGGCATCCAGCCATTGGACCAGTTGTGGATCCCGTCGACGGGGTGACCGCCCGGGTCGGTCATCACCATGTAGGCCGGCAGGTTTTCGGTTTCCGAGCCCAGCCCGTACAGCAGCCACGACCCCAGCGTCGGGCGGCCGGTGACCGAGGGGATGCCCGAGTGCATGTAGCGGATCGAGACCTCGTGGCCGTTGTACCCGGTGTGCATCGAGCGGATCAGGCAGATGTCATCGACGATCCCCGAGATGTTGGGCAGCAGTTCTGAGATCTCGGTGCCGCACTCACCTCGAGGCCGGAACTTCCAGCGGGCACCCAACAATCGCTTGCTGGCTCGCTTGATGAAGCTGTAGGCGATGTCGCCCTGGAAGGTCTTGCCGTCCAGCCGGGTCAGCTCGGGTTTCGGGTCGGTGAGCTCCATGTGAGCCGGGCCGCCGTGCATGAACAGCGAGATCATGGCCTTGGCGCGGGGTTCAAAGTGCGTCTGCTTGGGCAGCAGGTCGTAGGTGGTCTGCCCGCGAGGCACGTTGGCCGGGGTCGCCAGCAGGTTCTCCTGCTTCAGCATCGTGGCCAACGCCACCGAGCCGATCCCCAGCACGTGCTGCGAGAGGAACTCGCGTCGAGACGACTGGGGAGTTTCTGTGGGCTGTGGGTCGGTCATGTCGTGTCCACGGGTCGGGTCGGTCATGAAATCTGATTCCTCAATCGGAATACAGGAACTCGTTGGAACTGATCAGTGCCTGGCAGAAGTTGGCCATGGCCTGCCGGAGCGGGTTCGTGTTCTCTTGCTCGGCTAGCAGGCTCAACTGCCCCTTGAGATACGTCACGGCCAACTCGGTCTCTTCCCGGGTCGGTTGGCGCACATAGGCCAATCGCCAGGCATGCACGGCCTGGTCGGCCAGGGGTGCCCCGAGGGTGTAGGTCGAGGGCTTGGGTGGTGGTTTGACGGCGTCCTGGGACTTGTAGGTCATCGCGGTGCCGGCGTCCCGGTCGGTCAGCGACAGGGTGAACTCGTTGCTGAACGAATCCGACGTGTTGGCCCCCTGTTCGTCGACGATGGTATCGATGACATCGCCCTTCTTGACTGCAAAGTCGACCTCGTATTCGACTCCACCGGCCTTCACCTTCCAGTGGCCCTGGTGCCCCAGTCGGCTGCTGTAGACCGTCACTCCCACGCCGTCGCCGTTCTTCGACGGGCAACCCAGCGATCCCTGCACCAGCAGGTGTCCCTCGGCGGGCGCGACAAAGCGGCGGATCGGTCGAGTGGTCTTGTTCTGGGGATGGCCACCGGCGGCGGTCAGGAACGACAACCCGGCCGGCCCCTTCCCCTGCCCCTTGCCACTCTGCCAGCGATTGCCCTCGAAGACCGTGAACCGGGTGAACTTGACCTGCGGCACCTTGCCCTGCTGCTGAGCCGCGGCGGCCTCGATGTGCCCGTACCCGACTCGCCAGACGCCCATCTCGTTCGCGTAGCGTTTCAGGTCAAAGGGAATCTCGAGCCCCTTGACCAACTCGGCATCGGCACCGGCTTTGGCTTCCTTGTTGACACGGTCGGCCATCGCACCGGCGTACTTCAACACGGTCTGGCTGTTCATCATCAACAGCGCCTGCAACGCCACGGTCGACTTCACGCGCTGGCTGCAATTGACCGTCATCACCGGCTGGTCGAACACCTGCAGCAGGGCCACCGGCTGAGTGCGACGGTTCTGGACATAGACGCTGCGTCGATCGGGGCCACTCACCGAAATCTGCCCCGCGTCGTCGGCCTTCAGCCCCACGGCCGCCCCAAACATCTCGGTCTTCAGCGTCCCGCTGGCCGACAGGATCCGGTCTCGTACGATCTCGGCATCCAGCCGCTGCACCGTCTTGTGCCAGTACAGCGAGTTGGACCCGTCCTGGCGGTCTCCCGCCACGTGTCGCAGCGAGGCCTGGCGATAGGCGGTCGAGGTCATCATCAGCCGGTGCAGGTCCTTCATGCTCCAGCCGCTCTCGACAAAGTGCGAGGCCATCCAGTCGAGCAGTTTCGGGTGAGTCGGCTTCGTGCCCAGCTTTCCGAATTCATCGGGCGTGGTGACGATGCCGCGGCCAAAGTGATGCAACCAGGCCCGGTTGACCAGCACCCGTGCCACCAGAGGGTGGCGGCCGTTGGTCAGCCAGCGGGCAAACGCCAGGCGACGACCACTGGTGGGGACCTGGGGATCGTCCCCGGTGATCGCAAACCTGGCTCCCGGAGGAGCCGTCACAGTCAGGCCTCCCGGAGCCACCTCGTCGCGGACCTGGCGATGGTCGCCTCGGTGGAACAGGAAGGTCTTGGCCAACACGCCGCCGCTGCCTCGGCCATCGGTCAACGCCCGCACGAAGTCCTCGGTCGGGACCTTCTTCTGGATCTTGGCAATCCGGGGCGCGTAGGCCTTGATCTCGTCGGCGTGCTTCGAGTTGTACTGGTAGAGGTTGCCGCCGCTGACGTTGAGGTTGGGGTACTTCTTGAGCAACGCCTTCTGCTCGGGAGTCCGCTTGTCACCGGCGGCCTGCTTCGCCTGCTTCAACTGGCTCTTCAGAGGCTCCTTGTACCGGGCATATTCCTTGTCCAACGCCAGCTTGATGTACTTCTGCTGCTTGGCGTTCTTTTCCTTGTTGACCACGTCGATCTCTTTTTGCACCTCCGCCCGCACGGCTCGCTGGGCATCGGTGTACAGCGACACGCGACGCTGGGTGGGGTTCCGCCAGGCCTTCCAATCGAGACCGGGCTCGAACACGGCACGGATGCGGTAGTAATCGACCTGGGAAATCGGGTCGTAACGATGGTCGTGGCACTGGGCGCAACCGACCGAGAGACCCAGCAGGGCCGAGCTGACGATCTTGATCGTGTCCGAGACGACCTGGTTCTTGGCCACCGCCGCGTCGGGAGTGCCGCCGTCGGTCCCGTCGGCCGCCATCCGCAGGAAGCCGGTCGCCACCAGCTTCTGGACCTGGTGAGGACCCAGGTTCTTCAACGGGCCCACGATCATCTCGTCTCCGGCCAGCTGTTCCTGGATGAACCGGTCAAAGGGCATGTCGAGATTGAAGGCCCGGATCACGTAGTCGCGGTACTTGTAGGCGTAGGGACGCACGCGGTCGTCGTTGGTGTAGCCTTCCGAGTCGGCGTAGCCGGCCACGTCGAGCCAGTGGCGGCCCCAGCGTTCGCCGTAGTGATCTGACCCCAGACAACTCTCGATCAACCGTTCGTAGGCATCGGCCCGCTTGTCGGTGATGAAGGCCTGGGCCTGCTCATACGTCGGCGGCAAGCCCACGAGGTCCAGGTAGACGCGACGAACCAGAGTCAGCCGATCGGCGTCCTTGGCAAAACCCAGTTTCTTTTCCTTCAGTCGAGCCAGTACGAACGAATCGACCGCAGTCCGCACCCGTTCCTGGCCCACCGGGATCGGCAATGCGGGGCGTGAGATCGGCTGAAACGCCCACCAGGACCGCTCCTCGGGGGTGATTCCCAGGCCCTCACCAATCTCCTTGGGCTCGGGACGAGCCGTCTTGGCTCCCTGGGCGATCCATCTCGAGATCTTCTCGATCTCCTCGTCGCTGACCCGCATGTCACCGGGCGGCATCGAGCCTTCTCTGAGCCGCTTGACCAGGAAGCTCTTGCCGGGATCCCCGGCCACGATCGCCGGTCCTGACTCGCCTCCGGCGAGCATCAGCCGGGCCAGCCGCAGGTCCAGTTTCCCCTTCTTTTGCTTCTCGGCCCCATGAC
>CAUZJR010000483.1:0-4196 GCA_963580005.1 Planctomycetota bacterium | reverse complement strand
ATGCCACGGCGAGGTCGGGTGTTGATGCCGAGGGAGGCAAGGGGCTGGGCGTGGTGGCCGCGGACCTCGACTCTGACGGTCGACTCGAGCTGTTCGTGGCCAACGACACACGTGCCAACTTCCTGTTCCGGCCGCGGGTTCCGCAGCGCGAGGGATGGCGGCTGGATGAGAAGGGACTGTTGGCTGGGGTGGGACTCAGCGGTGACGGGGGGGCCGAGGGTTCGATGGGCATCGCCGTGGGGGACGCCGATGGCGACGGGCGGCCGGACCTGTTTGTCACCAGTTTCCTGGACGAGACCAACACGTTGTACAGCGGGCTGGGGAGAGGTCGCTTCAGTGACCGGACCCGCCGTGCCGGGCTGGCCAACAGCAGCCGTCAGACTCTCGGGTTCGGCACTCAGTTTCTCGATGCCGATCTCGACGGTGACCTCGATCTGCTGGTCGCCAACGGACACGTCGATGACTACTCGGATCTCGGTCAGCCTCACAGGATGGCGACCCAGTACTATCGCAACCGGGGCAACGGGCGGTTTGATCTGCTCGAGGACCCCGCGCTGGGGTCACACTTCCGGCAAAAGATCCTCGGACGCGGCTTGGCCGTGCTCGACTGGAACCGCGACGGGCGTCCCGATGCGGTGATCACGGCACTCGATGTGCCAACGGTGTTGCTGACCAATACGACCGGTCAAGCCGGTGGTGGGCTGGTGATCAGGCTGGTGGCGACGGCCGGCCATCGCGATGCGATCGGGGCTCGAGTCAAGCTGGGGGCTGGTGCCAAGGCGCGGTGGTTCGAGTTGACCTCGGGCGACGGGTACCTGGCGAGCAACCAGAGGTGCTTGTTGATCGGCAGGGGGAGTGACCAGGGAGCGGTGCGGGTCGAGGTGAATTGGCCGGGTCGTGCGAGCGAGGTGTTCGAGGGTCTGACCGGTGATCGCGAGTGGGTCCTGGTCGAGGGGCGTGGCGAGGCGGTTTCGCTGGCCCGGCCGATTGAACGAAGCTGATCAGATGTCGCATAATGGACGTAGTTCCAGAACGCGGGTCGCCAAGGGAGATACCAGGATGGCAATACGACAGATCAGCCCCATGGTTCCGGTGCTGGTTGTGACCGGCGCGGTGCTGCTGCTGGTGGCCACGCTGCCGGTATTCGAGACCGATGCGGCGAGCGGGAAGGAGCCGAAGGTCTTGAAAACTGCTGTCGACCTGGACCCGCAGCGCTCTGAGGAGCCCGGTCCCGAATCCACTCGTGAGCCTCCTTCCACGGTTTCCCTGCACGAGGTCAGCGTGGGGGAGCTGAAGATCCTGTCGAAACTGGACGACCCCACGACGTTCGAATTTGTCGATTTGCCGTTGCGCGACGTGTTCGATTATTTCTCGCATCAGCACGGGATCACGATCCTGCTGGACGATGCGGCCCTGGCCGACGAGGGAATCCAACCGGACGAGCCGGTGAACATGGCACTTACGGGCGTGAGGTTGCGGAGTGCGCTGGGACTGATGCTGTCGCCGCTGGCCCTGGACTTCCTGGTCGCCGACGACGTATTGAAGATCACCACGACCAGCGTCGTGAGTCTGCACATGACGACACGCGTGTATCCGATCGGTGACCTGGTGGACGCGGGGATCGATCCTGGCGCGGTGATCGAGGCGGTGGAGTTGGCGACATCGCGTTGGCGTGGCGAGGAGTCCGGCCAGGGTCAGACCCTGGTGGGCAGCGGCATGGTGGCTCATCTTGGCCCCCGCGCGCATGACGCTGTCGCCGACCTGATGGTACAACTCAGACGAATGATTCAACTCGAAGCCGAGCCACCGGCTCGGACCAGGAAATAGAAGGACACGTCCATGACATCGATCGACAGATCTCGAGTATCCCGCCGCCGCTTCGTCGCCGCGGCAGCGGCCGTGGTGGGTGCGGGTGCGGGTTTGAGTACGGTGGCCCGTGCGGCAGGTCCCTCGCGAGACGGCCTGCCCAAGGTGACTCGACCCAGGTCCACATCGGGTGACACGGCGCACGAGCCGAACTGGGACGAGCGGATGACGATCACGGTGGGTCCGAAGAAGGCCGACCTGGTGGGCAGCACCGAGCGGGTGTTGCAGGCGGCGGTGGACTACATCAGTCGTTTTGGAGGCGGCACGGTGAAGGTGTTGCCGGGCACCTACACGCTGCGGAACTCGGTCTATCTCCGCAGCGGCATCCGCCTTCTCGGCAGCGGCGCCGATTCGATCCTGACCAAGAGCCCCTCACATTCGGTCGCACTGTCCGATGACAGCGACTGGTACGACCAGGAGGTGACCGTGGCGGATGCGAAGGGTTTGCGGGTCGGCGACGGCATCGTGCTGCGGACCCGGAATCCTCACAACGGCGGCAGCGAAGTGCTGAAGCGGACGCTGGTGGCCCGCAAGGGGAACCGCTTCAAGCTCGATACCGCGCTGCGCAAGAACTACTGGCTCTCGGGCAAACCGACCCTGTCCACGCTGTTTCCGTTGATTTCCGGTGACCATGTCCACGACATCTCGATCGGCGACATCACCCTGGACGGGAACCGCAAGCAGAACGCGCACCTGGACGGCAACTACGGTGGGTGCATCTTCCTGCAGGACTGCAACCGGATCCTGATGAAGGGTGTCGAGGCCCGGAACAACAACGGCGACGGGATCAGCTGGCAGATCTGTCATGACGTGGTGGTCGAGGGCTGTCATTCGCACGACAACGCCGACCTGGGGCTGCATCCGGGAAGCGGGTCGCAGCGTCCGCTGATGCGGAACAACAGGATCGAGCGGAACAACATCGGGGTCTTCTTCTGCTGGGGGATCAAGTACGGGTTGGCCGAGAACAACCAGATCACCGGCAACCGCAGTTACGGGGTGTCGATCGGTCACTGCGACACCGACAACCTGATCCGGTTGAACACGATCACCGGCAGTGGGAAGGTCGGGGTGCTGTTCCGTGACGATTCGCGGGGCAAGGACTTCTGGCCGAATCGCAACAGGCTCGAGCAGAACAAGATTATCGACAGTGGAGGCGCTGACGGCGTGGCGGTGGATGTGCAGGGCAAGACCCGCGACGTGACGCTGGAGGGGAACCGGATCCGCGAGACGCGAAAGCCGATGAAGCGGATCGGTGTTCGGATTGGTAAGCAGGCCCGCGACGTGAAGTTGCAGGAGAACACGATCGAGGGCTTCGAGCGTGACGTGGTCAACCTGAAGGGGACGCCGTAGTTGTGTGTGACCGGGGACAGGCACCTGCGCCGCCGGGGGCGGCTGCGGAGCCAGTCCCTGTTCTAGGGGTCTTGCAGGGTTGGTGTTTCTTGCTCGAACGGCTCGACAAATGGCTCGGGTTCGGCGTGGATCAGCTTTGAGCGTGATCCGTGGCTACGGGCTTCGGCCCGTCTCAGGGCGTCGCGGTAGGCGGCCTGGTCGTTCCAGGGTCCCTCGGCCAGGCGGACGTTGTTGTGTTCCAGCGAGCGGCCCTTGCGGTATTCGAGTTCCGAGATCGCCTTGTTGTAGTCGACCAGGCTGCTGAAGTAGGCGATCTCGGCCTGGGCCAGGCTGACTTGAGCTCTCAACAGCAGGTCGGCAGAGGTGCGTCCGTTTTCGTACTCGGCCTGGTAGGCCCGCACGCTCTCGGCGGCCGCCTTGCGTCGGTTGAAGCCGATCCGGGCGGTGGCCCAGGCTCGGTCGAGTGCCTGGAAGGCGGCGGCCAGTTCGTGGCTGATCTCGACTTCCTGCTCATCGAGTGCCTTGCGGGCCTTGGCGAGTCGGAGTTCGAGGTTTCGGACCTGGGCCTGAGCGGTTCTCATGCCCAGCGGCATGTTGAACTGCAGGCCCGCCTCCCAACTCCTGAAATCTCCATCGGCAAGACTTCGGTAGGCACTGCGGTGGGGTCGGTTGGACTGGCCCAGCAGGTCGTCGCCGAAACCGTTGACGTTGTAGCCGAGGACGACATCCAGTTGCGGCCGCGTCAGGCTCTCTGCCGCGGTCAACTGCAACTGCAGGCTCTTGATCGCCCACTTCTGCCGCCGCAGCTCGATCCGCCGGGTCAACGCGTCGACCAGGCTGCCCTTCCAGTCGGGAGTGTACTCGGCGGTGATCGGTTCATCGGAGGGTCTGATGATGCGGCCGTCGTTGACCGGGAGTCCGATCAGGCGGCGGAGTCGGGATTCGGCTGAGTAGAGGTCCGAGCGGGCTCCCTCGGCACG
>CAUZJR010000482.1:0-4202 GCA_963580005.1 Planctomycetota bacterium | reverse complement strand
TGACGACTGCCGTCTTGGCACGTGGGCATCATCACTTATAGTTCCGACTACGCCTTCACGGTGACCAACGTGATCATTCACGGAGTGCCCTATGTCGTGCTGGTGTACTGGACGTCGAAGAGATCGCGGTCCGAGCCGGAAGCAGGCGTGTCCGCAGGACGTCGCGGGGCGGGGCGTCGCTGGTTGGTGTTGCTGGCGACCATCTGGGTGCTGGCCTATGCCGAAGAGCTGGTCTGGCATCACACGCTGGGCCAGGAGCGGGGGTGGCTATTCGGCGAGCGTTCCCAACTGGGAGAGCAGTTCGTGGGACTCAGGCAGTGGCTTGTCCCCTTGCTGGCTGTGCCCCAGTTGACCCATTACG
Source organism: Planctomycetota bacterium (assembly GCA_963580005.1). Classification (GTDB taxonomy): domain Bacteria; phylum Planctomycetota; class Planctomycetia; order Planctomycetales; family Planctomycetaceae; genus UBA8437. The sequence continues at coordinate 3,841 of CAUZJR010000482.1, read as the reverse complement.
TACTCGATGGCTTCATCTGGAAACGGCGGTCGAACCCGGACTTCCGCCTTGTGGAGGGGGCCGCTGCGAGGCGGGCTCAGCGGTAACGGCGTCGCCTGAGTTCATCGAGCGGATAGAACGTGTCTCGCCAGCGGACTCCACCTTGCCGCAGCGTGATCAGCATCGAGCGGAGGAAGGCGAAGAGGATGCCCATCGAGGCGGGCAGCATCACCGGCAGGACCCAGGGCCGCGATCCGAACACGAAGGCTCCTCCGGCGTAGGCCAGGTGCGCTACGATCAGTGTCGCGGCGAAGCCCCATGTCGGGGGTCCGCTGTAGAGGGCGAGCACGACGACCGGTGAGTAGAACATCACGCAGGCGGCCGCCAGGGCCCAGCAGGTGCGGAAGACCGAGTAGTTCAGGCCGGCGAAGCCGTTCTTTTCGAGACCGGTGATCGTCGACCAGGCCGACTGCTGCCAGCGGATGTGCAGGTACCCTGCGGCGATCAGCAGGTCGGCTCGAGCTCCGTGCCGCTTGAGCAACTGGCCGAGTTTCAGGTCGTCGGCGACGTCGTAGGCGATCGGCACGTGCCCGCCGGCCCGCTCGTAGAATTCGCGTCGCACCAGGTTGAAGGCGCCGACCCCGGCGTAGATGTGGCGAGTGCGCAGCCGGATCAGCCACGATTGAGTGGCCCCGGCAAAGATGAGGCCGAAGATCGAGATCAGCGCGGTTTCAAAGTAGCCTCCGCTGGTCATCGAGGGGATCAGGGCCAGGTGATCGAGCCGGTGTTTCAGGGACCAGGCCATCGCCAGCCGGATGGTGTCGGGCTGGTAGATCACGTCGCCGTCGCTGAACAGGATCCAGTCGCCGCGGGCGGCCTGAGCCCCCTGCCACATTGCATGGTTTTTGCCCAGCCACTCTGAGGGCAGCTCGTCGATGTGCACCGCCTGGATGCGTGGGTCGGTTGCAGCCAGGCGATCGATGTCGTCGCCGGTCGAGTCCTGGGACCGATCATTCACGGCGATCAGCGTCAGGTCGGGGTAGTCGGAGGCCAGCAACGAGGACAGGCAGTCGGAGATTCTTTCGCCCTCGTCCTTGGCCGTGATGACGACGGTCAGGGACGGCCAGGTGTCTGGCAGCTCGAGTCCTCTTACAAGCCGCGAAAACCTCCGGTACCACTGGGCGGCAAGTGGCAATGCCAGCCCGATGCTCCAGAAGGCACACAACGTCCAGCCGGCGGCGGTCAGCAGCTGATCCATGACCGGGCATTGTAGCGAAGGCGTCAGTATAGTGGCTCCAGGAGCGGGGCCGCTGCCGGTCCTGGAATCGGTTGTGGATGTCCTGTGAGGAGAACTCGGCATGCTGCGTCGTCCGACCGCGGTGGTGATGCTGCTGATCGCATCGAGCCTGGCTTCAAACGCTCAGCTGTCGGCCGCGCGGCGAGTGAAGCTGGTGGTCGAGTTGCCCGCGGGCCTGCCCGCCGGGCTGCCGGTGCCATTGCCGGCCCGGGTCAAGGGGCGAGCGGCTCCAGGGGCGGTATTGCGGGTCCAACACGACGCCTTCGGACCTCGCCCGATCCTCGTGCAATGTGATGCCAGTGGTCGGTGGGCCTGGCTGTTGGCGGCCGTGGTTGATGGTCGGACTGGTGCCCGACAGGTGAAGCTCGGTGGCGAGGTGATGGCCGCCGGGGCGGCGGGCAAGTCGGTGCGATTCGTCTCTCGAACCGGGGGCCTGGAGTGCCTGGATGGAGAGCAGAAGGTGATGTTTTACCAGCGTGAGGCTCACTCGCTGGATGACGGCGTGCATGTCACGGCCAACTACTTCCACCCGTTGTACGGGCTCGACGGCGAGATCCTTACGCAGGACTTTCCCAAGGATCACCCTCATCATCATGGCATCTTCTGGGCGTGGCACCAGTTGCTGGTGGGCAAGATCCGGGCCGGCGATCCGTGGGTCAACAAGGACTTCCTGCCGGTGGTTCGCGAGGCCGAGGTGGTTGAGGAGGGGCCGGTGTTCGCGACGTTGGCAACCCGCGTCGACTGGACCTCGAAGCACGTGCGCGACCCAGCCGGTCGGCCGCGACAGATCGTGGCCGAACGGGGCCAGTTTCGGGTGTTCCATTCCGTCGGCGACGCCCGGCATATCGACTTTCGCATCACCCTGGTCGCTCAGCTCGACGAGGTCCGGATCGGGGGATCGGAAAATGTGAAGGGCTATTCGGGTTTCACGGTACGCATGAAACCACCCGCCGAGATGGTCATAAACGACCGCCGTGGTCGTCTCGAAGGTGATGCGGTGGGCACGACCAGTCCGTGGGCGGATATCAGTGGTCGCTACTCAAAGAACGAGTCTCGAAGCGGATTGACGATCCTCTGCGACAGCCGTTTGCCCGAGTTTCCGCCGAAGTGGCTGCTACGTTTTTACGGCATGCAGAACGTGGCCTATCCGGGCCGCGAGGCAGTCGGCTTGCCTCGTGGCAGGCCGCTGGTGCTGCGTCATCGCCTGGTCGTTCACCGGGGCGGGACTCCTCGGGCCGGCGATCAGCAGACCGCCTACCAGGCACTCTCGACCGCTGCACGTTAGCCAGGCCCCGGGATCGGTGACTGCCGGGGGCTTCAGGCAATTCCGAGTGGTCAGGTGGTGCGGCAAATCCCGATAAATACCTAGGGGTCGTGAGACGCAGCGGTATGCGCTGCCAGCCAGGGAGGGGGCACTAGCGATGCGTGGGACAGCGTGCGGCCTGTTGCTTCTCGCAGCGGCCGGCCCTGCTTGGGCTCAGCAGCCGGGCCGGATCTCCGAGTCGCCTCCGGTGCTGGACACCACGGACGTCGTCGCTCCGTTCCCTCGCAACCCGCTCAGCGGCCGTGCCGTACTTTCTTCGACTCGCACCGAGATCCTCCGCGAGCAGAACGGCAGCTCGGTGACGGTGATTACCGGTGAGCAGTTACGGCGAAGCGGCCAGTCTCTGCTGCATGATGCTCTGAGAGGCACGCCGGGGCTGAACGTGGTCCGGGCCGGATCGCCCGGTCAGCAGACCTCGATCTTCATACGTGGCACCGAGTCACGACACACCAAGGTGCTGCTCGACGGCATCCCACTGAACGATCCCAGCAGCCCCAGCCGCGCCTTTGATTTCTCGAACCTGAGCGTCGATAACATCGAGCGTGTGGAGGTGCTGCGTGGCCCTCAGAGCACGCTCTACGGCTCGGATGCGATCGGTGGTGTGATCAACATCGTGACCCGCCGTGGCCAGGGTCCACCGCGGTATCGGTTCAGTACGCTGGGAGGTCGGTTTGGCACGTTTCGGCAGTCGGCCAGCGTGTCGGGAGGCACCGAGCGGGTGCACTATTCCCTGGGCGGCTCGTTCTTCGAGAGCGACGGATTCACCACCGCGGCTCCTCGCCTGGGCAACACCGAAAACGACGGGTTCCGCAACGGCAACCTCTCGGGTCGCTTCGGCCTGCTGACCAGCGACACGACCGATGTCGACGTCGTTGTCCGCTACACCGATGCCGAGGCCCAGATCGACGGGTATGAGTTTCCGGTCGGGCCGGTCGACGACCTGTTGAGGAAACTCAAGAACGAGACCTTCGCGATGCGGACGCAGTTGCGAACCGAGATGCTCGACGGGTTGATCGAGCACAAGGTGGGCTTCAGCTACACGAACTTTCATCGTCGCGACACCAATCCCGGATTGTTCGGCACACCCGCGTTTGACGGGTCGACTGCGAAGTTCGACTGGCAGGCCAACGCACTGCTGTACGAGACAGCCCGGCACCGCAACGTGTTCACGGCCGGCCTGGACTACCTGGATGAGGGTGCGTCGTCGACGATGGCCGCCCGCCGCTCGTTGCATGCCACGG
>CAUZJR010000481.1:0-4203 GCA_963580005.1 Planctomycetota bacterium | reverse complement strand
CCGCCAGTCCGCATCGAGAGGCCCGGCCGCTGTTTGATCAGATGCACGTGCTGAACCACGAGGGAGTTTTCGCCAGCCGGTACTTTCCGGGTGTGGGTGCGTGGATGGCACCGTTTGTGGCGTGGGGGAAGCCGGTCTGGGGTCATTACCTGGCCGGTGTGCTGACGGCCATCGCGGTGGTGGGGATCGGCCGCGAGCTGGTTGGCAACGGGGTCGGGCTGCTCTCGGGGCTGCTGACGTCCCTCGCACCGGGAATGGCCCTGTTCAGCAACCTGCTGCTGTCTCACCATCCGACGCTGGCCGGACTGGGGGTGTTTGTGTACTCGTTCCTGAGACTGCAGCGAACGGGGATCGTGGGGTGGGGGTTGTTGGCCGGAGCGGGCCTGGCCCTGGCGATGCTGTGTCGCCCACTGACGGCCGCCGCGGTGGGACTGCCGTTTGGATGCTGGTTGGCGTTTTGGTGGATTCGAGGAGACGGCGGCCAGTGGCAGGGTGGGCGTCAGACTCGGGTGGCGTGCGTCGGTCTCCCGGTACTGCTGGGACTGATGGTGATGGGCTGGTACAACCACCAGGTGACCGGAGACTGGTCGAGGACGCCCTACCAGGTCTTCACCGACACCTACACGCCTCGCCACGTCTACGGATTCGGCAACGTCGAGCGTGGCGAGAGTCGGATTGCCGAGATGGACGCCGCGGCACGTGGGCGGGTGCTCGAGCACTACGACCGCTGGGCCGAAAATCTCGATGCACGGTTGGCTTCACGCAACGTGGTCAATCGCCTGACGGAATCGGGCAAGTGGACCGTCGGGCTGGTCGCACTGATGATGACGGGGGTGGTCTTGCTGGCCGGTTATCTGCTGGGAGCGGTTCCGATTCCGGGGAGCCGCTGGTGGCCGATCGTGCTGGCGATCCTCTGTCTGCACCTGGCACACGTTCCCTACTGGTATGCGGGGATCATGAACTGGCATTACGTGTTCGAGAGTGCTCCGTTGTGGTGCCTTTTGGTGGCCGGCGTGACGGTGGGTCTGTGGCAGGTGGCATTGCGTGTTGGCCGCGTGGGCCTGGCGGTGGCCTGGACCGGGCTGCTGCTGGTCACACCGATGACGTCCTATCTCGAGTTTGCACCGGTCTGGTCTCCTTCGCGGATCGACCTGGCGGTTGGCGAGGTCGGGTTTGCCCGGGCCCGGCATGCCGAGTTCCACAAGCGGGTCGCGTTGCGAACCCGAAATGACAGGGCGTTGGTACTGGTCAAGCCTGATCCGGCCGATCGACACATCGACCTGGTCGTCAACGACCCGGGGCTCGACAGTCATGTGCTGGTGGGCCGCTACATTCCAAAAGTGGTGCCGATGTCGCGGGTGCTGGAGCTGTTCCCTCGTCGGCGGGTGTTCGTGTTTGATGTGGTGGGGGGTGGCCTGCGGGAGATTCGACGGTGAGTGGAGTGGGAGACGAGGCTGGTGGTCGGACCTGGCGGATCGGGAACACGACGCGTGTCCTGGGCGGCAACCCGTGGTTGATGGGGATCCTGAACGTGACCCCCGACAGTTTTTCCGACGGCGGGGAGTACGTCACGATCGAGTCGGCGGTCGAGCGGGCTCGCGAAATGGTCACAGCCGGTGCGGCGATGATCGACGTGGGTGGCGAATCGACTCGGCCCGGAGCGAACCCGGTCGACAATGACGAAGAATTGCGGCGGGTGGTACCGGTGGTCGAGGCGGTGGCTGCAGAGGTGGATGTGCCGGTGTCGATCGACACGATGAAGGCGGAGGTGGCTCGGGCTGCGGTCGAGGCCGGGGCGAGCGTGGTGAATGATGTCTCGGGTCTCGAAGCCGATGCACAGATGGTGGCGACGTGTGTCGAGTTGGACGTGGCGGTCGTCTGCATGCACATGCGGGGCACTCCGCAGACGATGCAGGATGACCCGGTCTATGAAGACGTGGTCGAGGAGGTGGCGAGTTATCTCGAGAGTCGACTCGATCACCTGGTCACGTCGGGTCTGAGTGCCGAGCGGGTGGTGCTGGATCCGGGGATCGGTTTTGGCAAGACCGCCTCCGACAATCTCGAATTGCTCTCTTCGATCGATCGATTGCATCGTGCCGATCGCCCGCTGCTGGTCGGTCATTCGCGCAAGCGGTTTCTTTCGAAGCTGCTGGGGCGGCAGGTCGAGGAGCGGCTGGCCGGGACGATCGGAGTGGCCGTGGCGTTGGCCGAGCAGGGGGTCGAGATCATCCGGGTGCACGACGTGGGGGCGGTGTACGACGCGATCTGTGCCTGGCAGAGCGTCAGCCGGCGGAGTTAGCGGGGCAGGCGGGGCAGGCTATTCGTCGCGGGGCGGCCGCATCATCAGCGAATCGGTCGCCTCGACCGCCTGCTTGCCTTCGAACAGCACGCGAAACACCTCAGCGGTGATCGGCATCTCGATCCCCTGCTGCTCGGCCAGCTCGTGCACGCTGCGGGTGGTCCAGACCCCCTCGGCCACCGCATCCATGCTCTCAAGGATCTGTTCGAGAGTCTCGCCGGCTCCGAGTCTCTCGCCGACCTTGCGGTTGCGGCTGTAGGGGCTGGCACAGGTGGTGATCAGGTCTCCCATGCCGGCCAGTCCGGCGAACGTCTGGGGTTCTGCGCCCAGCGAGGTTCCGAAGCGGGTCATTTCTACGAGCCCGCGGGTCATCAGTGCGCTCTTGGCGTTGTCGCCGTAGCCGAGTCCGTCGCAGATGCCGGCGGCGATGGCGATCACGTTCTTGAGAGCCGCGGCGAGTTCGACTCCGATGATGTCGACGTTGGTGTAGACCCGAAACCGGTCGGTGGTGAAGGTCTGCTGAACGCTCCTGGCCAGTGCCAGGTCTCCGCTGGCAGCGACGACGGTCGCCGGCAGCCTGCGGGTGATTTCCTCGGCGTGACTCGGCCCACTCAGCGAAACCACGGCCCGGCTGCCGAGCACTTCGCCGATGATCTCGCTGGGCCGCTGAAACGTCTCGTTTTCGATCCCCTTGATGACGCTGACCACCGGCCGGTCGTCGGTGAGTGCCCCTGCGATGTCGTTGAGGCATTCCCTGAGGAATGCGGTGGGGACGGCCATCACCAGCAGGTCGCTGTCTGTGACGGCCGCTTCGATGTCGGAGGTGACTTCGATCGGATCGGGGATCGTGATCCCCGGCAGCAGTCTCTTGTTCTCCCTCGACGACGCCATATCGGCAGCGTGATCGCTGCTGCGGGCCCAGAGTGCGACCTGTTGTTCGGGGTTCTCGGCCAGGACGATGGCGCAGGCGGTCCCCATCGCTCCGCCGCCGATGACCGTGATCCGCTTCGACATCGCCTGTTGCCCGAGCTGACAGCTGCACAGAGGACCGCGCTGCAGGCGACCTCCTGGGACCGCATTCTAGACCAAGCCGCGGCGCAACTGAAGTGACGGCTTCGAGGGGTGAAACCTCGGGGAGTCCGGGGCGAGGAATGAGTGCATTCTGGTGTTGACGCACTGGGCGACATCGAGACAATTCCCGCTCGCTCTCCTCATTCTCTCCCATCCAACTCCCGCGTTCTGCAGGTGCGATAGTGACTGCGCCCTTCAAGGCTCTCGTTTCGTTCTGCCTGGTCGTCCCGAGTGCGGCCCTGGCGGCTGATCCCCTTCTGTTGGTCGACACGGTCGTCCGTGCCCAGTCTCCTGCGGCCTACCCGGCCTACCCGACCTACCCGACCTCGGTGATGCCGATGGCGGCCCCGGGCACGATTCCAGGCGGGGTGGTTCCGAGCTACGTGCCGGTGCCGTTCCAGGCCGGGATCAACACCCCAGTCTATGCTCCGGTTTATGACCCGGCTCCGATGATGGGAGCTCCTCCGAGCGCGTCGGGTACGACGTGGATGACGATGCCCGTGCTGCAGACGGGCAATCCGATGGGAATCGTCCAGGCACCAGGCATCCAGCCGGCACCCTGGGCGACTCAACCTGTTCCCGGCCAGGTGCCCGGGGGCATGACGTTTGGAGCCCACGCCAGCCTGCAGCCCTACCGGCTCAATGCCTGGACGGGTCGTGTCGAGGCGGGATTTCTGCCCTCGCAGGGAACCGGGGGTCGACTGAAAGACTTCGGCGTGACCGAACTCGACGTCGAGCTCGAGTTCTCGGGGCTGTTCATGCCCGGTTGGATCTACAGTTTCACACAGATCATCGACACGCGGTGGTGGGACGGGCCCGGTGATGCTGGAGTT
>CAUZJR010000480.1:0-4208 GCA_963580005.1 Planctomycetota bacterium | reverse complement strand
CCAGGTGTTCGTCGCTCCAGCCCTTTGCCTCACGCAGTCCGTCATCGAGCACCGCGACCAGGAACGCACCCAGGACCGATCCCAGCACCGAACCCCGGCCCCCCTCGACCCGCGTGCCTCCCAGCACCACCGCCACGATCACCTTCAGCTCCAGCCCACTCGCCGTGCTGGCATTGACCGCACCGTTGCGGGCCGTGAAACAGATCGCCGCCAGCCAGGCCAGTGCACCCATCAGCGCATAGGTCTGCAGCAGCCGACGATCCAGTGGGACTCCGGCATAACGAGCCGCCACCCGGTTGCCTCCCACCAGCAACAACTCGCGCCGCCACCGAGAACAACTCCAGCACCAGCCACCCAGCCCGACCACCAGCACCAGCAACACCAGCGAGCCGCTGAATCCGCCCAGCCACTCGTAACCGGGGACATCAAAAAACGGAGCCCGCTCGGCATCACGCATCACGACCTGGCACAGGCCGCGGTAGAAGATCATCGTGCCCAGAGTGGCCACGATCGGAGGCACATCCAGCCGGGCCACCAGGGCGCCGTTGAACAGACCCAGGCCGACGCCGACCAGCAATCCCAGCGGCACCGCCGTCAGCCAGAACGACATGCCACCGTCAAAACACGACATCACCGCCGCCACCAACGCCAGCATCGATCCCACCGACAGGTCAATGCCCGCGGTCACCAGCACCAGCGTCATCCCGACCGACAGCACCAGCACCGGAGCAAGACCGGGGATCAGGTCCTGGAACTTCAGTTCGAGGTAGTCGAAAATCCCGCCCGGGGTCGAGACGTCGGCACCGCTGACCGAAGCGAACAGGGCCAGTTCCAGCACCAGCAGAATCAGCAACACCAACGCTCTCACTTCAACTCCTCCATCCGGTGCTCGCCCCGGTGCAGGACACAGTCGAAGCCGATCACGCCCAGGATCAAGGCCCCCTCGAACGCCTGGCGGGCATGCACATCATCCAGCGCGTAGATCAACGCCTGGCGGGCGAGGTACAGGAACAGCACGCCCAGCACCGTCCCCAAAAAACTCCCCTCACCCCCGAAGATGTTCGTCCCCCCCAGCACCACCGCCGCGATCACCGACAACTCGAAACCCAACGCCATTCTCGCCGGATCGATCGTCTGCTGATTCGAAACATAGAGCATCCCGCCCAGGCCCAGGTACAGGCCTCCGAAGAGGAAGGCCGAGATGGCCAGTCGCGGGAGATCCAGGCCGTGGAGTCGGCAGGCGGAGGCGGAACTGCCAAGAGCCAGCCACAGTCGAGGCCGACGACAGGTCCACTCGAAAACGATCGCCACGCCGACGGCACACAGCAGAATCCAGCCCGCCCAGTCGCGACCCGGCACCCGGTAGATCTCCTCGGGCACAGTCAGGTTGCCGTCAAAACCCGGCACGCCCACGTTGACCAGCACCAACGCCAGGCCGCGATAGGCCGCCAGCCCCGCCAGCGTGACGATCAACGCCGGAATCCCCAGCCAGCGAACCAGCAACCCGTTTGTCGCCACCAGGCCGCCCGCGGCCAACAGGCAGAAGGCGAAGCAGAGTACCGGGTGAGCCTGGTGCGAATAGCCCATGGCAAACACGGCACCACACACGGCCAACACGCTGCCGATCGACAGGTCGATCGCACCGGTCCAGATGATCGCCGTCAGGCCGATCGCCGCCAGCATCTCCGGAGCCATGTTTCTCGGAGTATCCCGCAGCACGGTGCCCAGCCTCGAAACCGCACCGCCCAGAGTGTCGCCGGGCAACAGGCAGGCAAAGATCACCGCCAGCAACGCGATGCTGCCGGCCACCAACCAGGCCATGCGACGACGAACCGGTGCGGTCATCCGCAAACTCATCCGCCAGCCTCCCCACCAGGCACCAGCCCCGCCGCCGCCTGCAACACCTCCCGCTGTGTCTGCGAATCGCCACTCAGTTCCGCCACCAGGCGGCCGCGATTCATCACCAGCACCCGATCGCTCATGCCGACCACCTCGGGCAAGTCGCTGGAGATCAGCAGCACACCGTGGCCGGCGGCGGCCAGGCGGTCCACGACCGAGTGAATCTCGGCCTTCGCTCCGACGTCGACACCACGGGTCGGTTCGTCGAGCACCAGGACCTCGGGATCCCGCTCAAGCCATCGCGCCAACAATACCTTCTGCTGGTTGCCCCCGCTGAGAGTTCCGACCGCCTGGTTCGGACCGCTGCAGCGGATGTCGTAGTCGCTGATCATCCCCGACACCCGGTCACGCTCGTGCGACGACCGGACCATGCCCCAACGAGTCAACTGGTCGCGGATTCCGATCGACAGGGTGGAGGCCAAGTCGTGCTCGGCGACCAGGCCGTGACGCTTCCGCTCCTCGGGCAGGTAGACCAGCCCCGCCTGAAGAGCATCCCAGGCAGAGCGAGGGTTCCAGGGGTGGCCCAGCAGCTGCATGCTGCCCGAGTCGGCTGGGTAGAGACCGTAGATGGCACGAGCCAACTCGGAACGGCCCGCACCGACCAGCCCCGCCAACCCCACCACCTCGCCCGATCGTACCTCCAGCGACACACCCTCGAACATCCCCTCGCAAGTCAACCCCTCGACACGCAACAACACCTCCGGGTCGCCGCGCTCCGAGACTGATGGGATCCGAGTCCGGGGGAAGACCTGCTGCAACGGTCGGCCAACCATCTTCTCGACCAGTTCCGAACCGTCCAACTCATCCGCATCGCCCACGTGAACCAATTTGCCGTCACGAAGTACCGCCACCCGAGTCGATAGCTCGAGGACTTCGTCGAGCCGGTGCGAGACATAAAGGATGGCGACGCCGGAGTCCCGGATGGTCTTCAGGTGCTCGATCAGCCGGCGTGCGTCAGGAGCAGCCAGGCTGGCGGTCGGCTCGTCGAGGATCAACAGTCCCGCGTCGCGAGACAATGAAGTGGCGATCGCCACCAACTGCTTTTCGACAGCCGTGAGCCGAGCAAACTCGATGTCGACGGCCACGTCACAACCGGCACGCTCCAGACGACTTCGCGCAAGGGAGTGCATTGCCGACCAGTCGACCCAGCCCCCCCAGCCCCTGGGCCATCGCTCGCCCAGCATCATGTTCTCGGCCACGCTCAGGTGACCGCAGTACTCGAGCTCCTGGTGGATCGTGGCGATGCCCAGGTCGATGGCACTTCGCGGAGAATCCAGAACGACCGGACGACCCCGCCAGGACATCTCGCCCGAATCAGGTCGCAGCACGCCGCTGATCAGACGGATCAGAGTCGACTTGCCCGCACCGTTCTCACCAACCAGACCCAGTATCTCGCCAGGAAACAACGAGAGAGTCGTCGGCTGCAACGCCACCACGCCGCCGAACGAACGGCTGACACCAGACAGCTCGAACAACCCCTCCGTACCGCGTTCCGCCGACTCGATCGACATTGGAACAGCTTACGATGGTCCGGGCGGACCGCAAGGAGCCGGGGTGAGGCTGCGGTGAGGCTGCGGTGAGGCTGCGGTGAGGCTGCGGTGAGGCTGCGGTGAGGCTGCGGTGAGGCTGTGGGGCGGCTGCGGTGGGGCTGCGGTGGGGGACGAACTGGCGTGGTGGGCCTCCGGCGGGCACAATCAGGGCCGCAGGATACCGCGGAATGGGGAACAGAGCAGGAGACTCACCATGACGGCCATGGGTTCGGAACTTCGATGGGCGTGGCTGCTGCTTGTCGTCGCCGTCATCTCGCTGGGACCCTCGGTGAGCGTGGCCGAGGACATCCCGCGTGAACAGCACGCCTGGGGCCGGTTTGCTCCGGGCAGCTGGACACGGATCCGGGTGACGGTCGAGTCGATCGGTGAGAATGGGCAGAAGACGAAGCGATCCGAACTGGTCACCACACGGCTGGTGGCCGTGGACGAGCACGGGGTGACACTGCAGAGGGAAACTGTCGGCACGGCCAAGAACGACAAGCCCCAAAAGACCAAGCCGGTGACACTCAACTGGGACGGCACACGCCGCGACGGGACTCGCAGCGAGCGAGTCAGTCTCGGGGAACTCAAGATCCTGGGCCGCAGCCACACCTGTCAGACCCACAGCGTCACCCGGATCATTGGAGACACGCGAGTCACCACCAAGTCGTGGTACAGCCCCGACACCGCACCCTACTTCCTCAAGCAGCTGATCCGCGTCGGCGGTCCCAAGCCGCGGCACACCGCACGCGAGGTCACCCGCATCAAGGCCACCCGCAA
>CAUZJR010000479.1:0-4241 GCA_963580005.1 Planctomycetota bacterium | reverse complement strand
CTGCAGGTCGACATGACCACCCGCGACACCTCGGCTGAGGGGCCGGGCTGGATCCAGTCGTGGCAACGAGGCCGACGGCGGCACGGGCCGCTGGCTCCCACCGCACTCGCCCGGGCCAACCTGCCGTTGGAACTCGACGAAGCCGACTGGCAGTACCTGCGGATCGACTTCGCCAGGTCGTCGCGGGCCAATACCGACCAGGGCTTTGCCACGTTCGACGACCAGGTCCAGGTCGTCAGCGGACATGTCTCTCGACCCGGCGAAATCGTCGACCCCGATCGACTGGGTCGAGACGCCGGCTGGTTGCAGTGCGACTCTCTGCAGGTGACCCGTGAGGCTGTGGTGGGAGGAGCGATTGATGCCCGGGAAGCTCGGATGGCTGACGGATCGCAAGTGGCCCCGGTGGCCGGCTCGGTGACCGGCTCGGTGACTCGTCCGCCGCGACGCCTGTTGACGCTGTTGGCTCGAGGCGATGCGACTGGTGCCGGACGAATTTCGGGGCAGTCGTGGTATGGCCGAGCCGAGACGATCAGTTTCAGCGAGGCATCGAGCCGGGTGATCCTGAGTTCGCTGGGGTCTCAGAAGGCGTCGCTTTGGCGGCGGAAAAACGAGAGTGGTCCGTATTCACGAGTCGATGCTCAACGGCTGCTGATAAGTCTCACGACCGGTGAGGTGATCCTGGATCGTGCGGCGGCGACGCAACTGGTGCCCGAGGGCCGTTGAGAGACCCCGGACTTCGCGTTCTTCAACCCACCGCAGGCGGGCTAGGCGGGGAACACGGACCGTTGGACCTGTTCGAGACCTCGTGTGACGAAGTCGACGACGGGGTCCGCGGCGGTGTCGAAGTAGTCCCAGCAGTGGCCCAGCCCGTGCGACTGGAAATCGGTCGTGACGGGGATCCCCGAGGAGTGTAGCTTGCCGGCTAGCCGTTCGACTCCGTCGTACCAGTCTGGGTCGTCGCTGTCGCATGTGAGCAATTGGTGAACGGGCCAGGCGAGCGGGTTGATGTGCAGGGGGACGGTTTGCTGGCGAGCGTCTTCGGGGCTGGCGTACCAGTCGTCCAGTGGCAGGCCCAGGCCGTGCAGCTTGTGGAAGTCGATCGCCGGAGCCACCGCGGCCACGACGGGGTAGTCGCGGGAGTGGCGGTAGGCCAGGCCCAGAGCGGCCTGGCCTCCGAGACTGACGCCGGCGACGGCCAGCCCGCGCGGCACCGTCTCCCATTCGCACTGCAACCAGTTCACCACGTCACGGTGCAGCCATTGCAACGGAGTGCGATCGCCGATCGGGTCCGAAGCGTCCAGCCACCAGCCGCTGCCGGCAACCGGACAGGCGGCTCGCAGGCCCGAGTGTTCCAGTGAAGCGGTCCAGGTGGTGCTGGTGGCCAGTGTCCGACCCGAGTGACCCGGGAGAAACAGCAGGCCGAACTCCGGTCGAGGCGTCGACGGCTCGTAGAGCTCGACCGCACCGCCGGGGACCTCGCGAAGACTCCAGGACATCGAGGCGGGTGGTCCCTGGCCGAAAAGAACGTGAGATCGAAACGGATCAAGAAGCAGATCCGGCTGGGCTTGGGTCGCTGAGAGGTTCGAGCAGGAATTGATTGTAGCGAGTTGGCAGGCCGGGGTGGCGACGTCTAGGATGGACTCGAATCAGGGGAGCGGACCGCAGTGAAGGTACTGATCGAGGCCGAGGAGATCCGCGAGGCGGTTGCGGGGCTGGGCGAGACGCTGGCCAGGGACTACCTGGGGAAGAAACTGACGGTCGTCGGAGTGCTGACTGGCAGCGTGATGCTGCTGGCCGACCTGGTCCGAACGATGAATCTCCCGCTGAGAATCTCTCTGATCCGAGCCTCGAGCTACCGGGGCACCGCGACGCGGCCCGGTGAGCTGGAAGTCGACGAGCAACTGCTCGACGACGTGGCTGGTCGTGACGTTGTGCTGATCGACGACATCTTCGACTCCGGCCGCACACTCGACACGCTGCTGGAAATACTCCGCGAACGCAAACCCGCCAGTCTCCGCTCGGCCGTGCTGCTGTGGAAGACCGGGCGGCAGCAGGTCGAAGTGGAACCCGATTACCATTGCTTTCGGATCCCCGATGTCTTCGTCGTCGGCTATGGACTCGACTACAACGGCGAATACCGTTACCTGCCGCATATCGCCGGGCTGGATGATTCGGAACTGCAGCCCCAGGACGATCCGGGCCTGATGTGAGACTCGGTCGCAGCATGAGACTCGTTGTCAATTCTGCGAAACTGACGCAGAAGCCCGGCGGGGCGCTTTACCGACGCGGCACGCACGTTCTAGAATCCCGCCGTGAGTTTCCGAGACTGATGAGGTAGGGAGGCACAGCGATGCAAGGCAACACCGAGGTCATCGACGCCCTCAATGGCGGACTGACCATCGAACTGACCGCGATCAACCAGTACTTCGTACAGTCCAAGATGTGCCAGAACTGGGGCTTGCTGAGGCTCGGGGCGAAGCACTTCGAGGAGTCGATCGGCGAGATGAAGCACGCCGAGATGCTGATCGATCGAGTCATCTTCCTCGAAGGTACACCGGAAATCTCACGCTACGACGTGATTCGAGTCGGTAATGACGTCAAGGAACAGTTCGAGAATGATCTCGAACTCGAGACCAGGGGGGTCAACGCCTACAACGAAGCGATCACGCTGTGCATCGGGGCCAACGATGGAGGCAGCCGCGAGTTGATGGAGCGGATCCTGGTCGATTCCGAAGAACACGTCGACTGGCTCGAGGCGCAGCTGGACCTGATCGAGACGCTTGGCATCGAGAACTATCTCGTCACGCAGGTAGGTGAAGAGGCAGAGGCCGGCTAGTCGGGCCGCGGCGGACTACTCGTCAAGCAGACGCCGGATCACCGGGTGGCAGCAGGTGCAACCGGTCCCGGCTCGAGTCTCGTCCATCACCGCTCGCAGTGTCTCGACTTCACCCGCGTCGTTGGCCAACCGGATGTCACCGGCCGTGACGTTCAGGCAATGGCAAACCACTCGCTCGTCGGCCAATTCCGGGAGAATCGGCAGCGGGTGAGGTGCCAGCTGTTCGGTGGTGGCGATGACAGTGGCCATGCGTCGCTACGTGCTGAAACGGTGAAGGGGCCGTAATCAAGTTGAGATTAAGTCTCAACTTATTTGAGTTTACGAAGCGGTCGACCAAAGTCAAGTCAGCAGGATGCGGGTGGCGGTGCGGTTGCCGAAGTCGGGGCGTCGGTGTGCGTCAGGGCCCCACTGGGATCGCTTGGGATCGCTTGGGATCGCTTGGGATCGCTTGGGATCGCTTGGGCTGGACCGGGATCATCTGGGGCCAACATCAGATCTCGGCATGTTGACAGTAAAAAAAAGCCGTTCTAAGATGACAGAGCGGGCCCATCTCTTTCTTCTCTCACATCCCCACAGATCGCCAGGATGGACATGTCGGAGTACCGGCGAGGGTGTCTGCGTTTCGGCGCGGGTGAATGGGCAACGCGGTTGGTTTGTGGGTTCGTCGCGGCGATTTTGTGCGGTGTTGCGGCCGCTCCTTGCCGGGCGGCTCACCCCGACGACCCTCCGATCAAGGCGTCGATCGAGAAGGGTGTGGCGTACCTGAGGTCGAAGGCGGCCAACCAGTTCGGGGGATACAACGCCTTGTGCATCTACGCGATGCTCAAGGCGAAGGTCAAGCCGAGCGATCCGGCGATCGAGGCGGTGTTGACGAAGATCATCCGCAAGGTCTCGGCATCGGGTGAGTACAGGCCTCCCGTGCACCACGTCTACGAGGCCGGAGTCGACCTGATGGCATTGGAGGCGGCAGATCCCGAGAAGTACAAGAGCCAGATCGTGGCGATCACCAAGTACCTGCTCAAGGAGCAGTTGCCCAGCGGCAGTTGGGACTATCCGGCCGGGAACAACAACGGCGACACGTCGATCACGCAATACGCGGTGCTGGGTTTGTGGGCCGCCAAGCGGGCGGGTGTCGAGGTTCCCACGGCTGCCTGGAACGGTGCTGCCGACTGGTACGTCAAGACTCAGCTCAAGGGCCAGGGTGGCGGGGCATTTGCCTATCACCCCGCGGCCAGTGTTGCGGGGGACCTGGACATGAACCCCAGCCACAGCATGACGGCGGCGGGCGCGGGCAGCCTGATGGTGACTCGCTTGTTCCTGCATCCCAACGCGAAGGGCCTGGGTGGTCCTGCCAAGAAGAAGACGTCCCAGGCGAGGGCTTCGGGGGCACCGAAGTTTGGTGTCT
>CAUZJR010000478.1:0-4245 GCA_963580005.1 Planctomycetota bacterium | reverse complement strand
CACATCGGCCTGACGCAGTGTGCCGATGATCTGGTCCACGCTGTGACGTTTTCTGGACATTCTGAGAATCTCCTTTCCGGATCAGTCAGATCCGGGTGATCCTCTCATTTCCACTGGTACAACGGGTGGGGGTAAGGTCAGCGTCATCCGCTCTGCCAACGCAGACAATTCAGCTCCGCAATACCAACCCGGGCAGCGTCCCCGTGCTGCTGCCGAACTTGTCGGCTTCGATGCCCATCCGCTGGAGCATGCTCACGTACAGATTGCACAGCGGCGGGTGGTTGTCTTCGTCAAAAGCCAGATGCTGACCGTGCTGGAAGCCGGCGCCAGCCAACAGCACCGGCATATTTTTGACACTGTGCTTGCCGGCGTCGCCCAGGTTGCTGCTGAAGAAGACCGTTGTCCGGTCGAGCAGGCTTTCACCTGTTTCCTTTGTTTCGCGAAGCTGGGTCAGGAAGTCGCGCAAGGCCCTCATTTTTTCGAGTTCCAGAATCTTGAGCTGGGCGATCTTGTTCGGATCCTTACCGTGGTGCGACAAATTGTGATGGCCCTCAGTCACGCCTTTGATCGGTGGCACGTTGCTGGTGCCCAGAAGTTGCAGCGTGACCAACCGTGATGAGTCGGTCTGTAATGCCAGATGGATCAGGTCGAACCAGAGCCGAGTCTTGCCAATCAGGTCGGCGCTGTTTCTGATGTTGACAGGCGGCTTGACATCGACCTTGGGCTTGGGTTTCTTCGACCAGAATTTCGCCTGAGCCAGCCGCTGCTCCAACTCACGGACACTGGTGAAATACTCATCGAGTTTTTCGCGGTCGCCCGTGCCGAGGCCGCGTTTCAACTTTCTCGCTTGATCCCGGACCGCGTCCAGAACGCTCTGTCCGTCAGCCAACCGCCGGGCCTGGGCCTCCACCTGATCTGGCCGACCTTCCAGAAACAGCTTGGCAAAAACGCTCGACGGCCAACTTTCTGTCGGCACCCGGGCACCGCTCCTGGTCCAGGCAAGACCGGATCCTTCGCACGACAGCGGCAGCGTAGGAAAACGCGTCTGGCCATAGATATGTTCAGCCGCAAACTGGTCGAGCGAGATGCTGTTCTTGAAGCCGGCCCGTTGTTCCGGGTGCGGAGCGGAAGTCAGGAAGCTCTGGTTGGAATCGTGGCTGGGGCCGATGTCCGGGTGCGACAGCCCGGAGATTACTGTGAAGTCATTTCGAAAGTCTTTCAGAACTTCCAAGTAGGGCGATAACTCATAATCCTTCCCCGTTTGTTTGGGGAAGAAATATGGTGGATGGACTCCCAGCGGCGTATTGATGCAGACCATGCGGCGAGGAACTCCGCCAGCCTCACCAGCGCGAGCGCGTCTGGGGACACACTCGTCAAGGAGAGGCAGCGCCATCGCCACGCCGGCGGAGCGGAGGAAGGTTCGGCGGTGAAGTTTCATCGGGCAGTCTTTTGTGGTTGGGGATGTGAGTCGTCCGTACTGAGCCGGGCTTTACTTATTCCGAAATGTCTCACTCTGCACAATCTCATGTACGAGCGACCGCAAGCCGTAATTCTTCGCACCGAGTTGTGTAACGATCGCCTCCACCGCATTTCCATCGGATGGCTGTGGTGCTCGCCCGGTAGCGTAGGTCATCAGTTTCGTGGTCAAAGCTCTGGCAAGTTGCGGCTTGTCCTCCAGGAGCAACTGCTTGAACTGGTCGATATTTTTGAATCGCCGGCCGTCGGCCATGACGCCGGATGGGTCGACTGTTTTGCCCTTGTGATACGACATCCTCCGGCCGTCTACGATGACTGTTTCACCACGTCCTGTGACGCGGTAATTGTCGCGCCAACCGCCGATCACGTCGAAGCTCTCCAGGGCGAATCCGGGCGGGTCGATCTTACGGTGGCAAACGCCGCACGATTCGACCGAGCGGTGCTTGGCCAACTGCTCGCGAATCGTGGTGGCACCGCGAATATCGGGGTCGATCGCCGACACATTGTCGGGTGGTGGCGACGGAGGTGTCCCCACGATGCGATCCAGAACCCAGGCCCCACGCATCACCGGCGAAGTCGTCGTGCCGTTGGCCGTCACCTTTAGCACGCTGGCCATCGTCAATACTCCGCCCCGATGGCTTTCCGGCGGCAGCGGCGTCTTGCGAAACTCCCAGCCCTGCACGCCGGGAATACCGTAGTGTTTGGCCAGACGCCCGTTGAGCATTGCGAAGTCGGAAGCCACGAAGTTGGTCAGGCTCAGGTCGTTTGTGAGGACTTCATCGAAGAACAGCTCCGCCTCGCGGATCATCGACACTTTCAGTAGGTGATCAAATTCCGGGTACAAGCGTCGGCTTGGTTCTGTCGCGTCAATTTCACGCAACCCCAGCCACTGGCCGACGAAGCTTTCGGTAAAGGCCGCCGCCTTCGGATGTGCAAGCAATCGCTCGACCTGTCGACGGAGTACGTCGGGTCGGCTCAGCTTCTTCTGCTCAGCGAGCGCGAACAACTCGTCGTCGGGCATTGTACTCCAGAGGAAATAGGACAACCGGCAGGCCAGGGCAAAGTCGTCGAGTTGACCCGGCCGCTCGCGGAGAAACAGGAATTCGGGCGAGATCAGCACACCTTTAAGAGCGGCACGCATTGCCGGCTCGAAGCGAGCCCCGGCAGCCATTCTGGCCTCGACGATGGCCACGAACGGCGCGACGTCGTCAGCAGTCACCATCCGGCGAAACGCCCGGCGGCTGAAGTTTTTGAGGATTCGCTCGGCATCGACAAGAGGCTCGTCCGAGACGACTTCCACGCGGTCGCGGAAGTTGTAGACTCCGAATGTTTTTTGCGGCATTTCGCCGAAGATGCGGCGATGACTTTTCGGCGGCCAGGTTTCATGCAGCGGGCCCTCGACCTCGACATACTGGATCGCCAGCCCTGGCCCGTCCCATTTGTCGCCACCGACTTGTTTCACTGTGTTTGCACCGGCCAATCCGTAGGGGAGCATCCTGATGGAAGTTCGCGGCTCCATGTACCGGACGAACTCGAATACGGTCGGCTTATCGAGCGGGGCGTCGAAATAGCTAATCAGGCCGCTGGTTCCCGCCAGCCGCGTGCCACTCGCCGTCACACGAAAAGTGACGGGCTTACCGCCGCTTTGAAAGCTGGAAGCGGAGATGCGGAAACGATAGTTGCCGGCGTCTGGCGGGTAGAAATTGGAGACCCAGACGGTGTGCCATGCCGACGAGCAGAAACAAACCACCTCGCCGTCATCCAGAAAGCGATACACGCTCTCCTTGGTCGAGCGGACCGGGTGTCCGTCCTTGATGCTGTACCGCTTCTTGATGAGTGGCGGTGGCTGGGGGCGGTTGGCAATCGCCATGTTCAACGCGATGTCGGCCGCATCAAGATACTTCTCCATCAGGAAGGACGACGTGTGATGCGCCGCGCCGGCATTATCGAAACCATCGGCCGAGCCATCTGCGGGCAACTGCTTTTTCAAGTCAACTTTGATTCCGAGCAGATTGTTTACGGTGTTCTCGTACTCGACTCGATTCAGACGGCGGAGGACCACACGTCCTTGAGCAGTCCGCGCAGCGTCGTCGGCCACGGTGACGCGAGGGGTAAGCCAGTCGGTCAGGGCCTGAATTTCCTGCTGCGGCGGAAGCGGTTTTGATTTCGGCGGCATATCGCCAGCCTTGACCCGCTTCAACACCGCCAGCCACTGTTTCCGATTGGCTGCGTCGGCAAAGTTCACCGCGAGTCGGTCCAGACGTAGGTTTCCCTTGGTCTTGTCGCCGCTAGGACAAGCCAGGCAATGACGAGTCAACAACGACCGGAATTGATCGTGAAACTGCTTGGCGTCGGTCGTCTGCCCGCTGGTTGGCGGCGGCGCAACAACGACCGCCGCGCCGAGTAGCGTCAGACCGATGCTAGCCCACAACCCGACCCACGTACGCCGCCAGACCATAGCATTTCTCCGCCTCACGAACTTGCGATCAATCCAACATGAATCAACAGCTAATTGTACGTTGTGACCTACCCCCAGATCTTGTACCACTCCGAATGAGAGAGTTTCGGGTCAGTGGTCGTTCTGTGTTCTGGTGGATGGAGCGTAGCGGAATCCTCCAGAACACAGCTGGCCGCGAACGCGGCCGGGGTCTGGTAGCCGAGGGCACTATGTCGTCGCCGGTGGTTGTAGTCAAGACGCCAACGGTCGATCACCCAGCGAGCGTCCGCCAGCCCGAGGAACAGCTCCCCGTTGAGCAACTCGTCACGGAA
>CAUZJR010000477.1:0-4304 GCA_963580005.1 Planctomycetota bacterium | reverse complement strand
CGACTACGAGCGGTGCACCAACTGCATGGAGTGCATCGATTTCTGCCTGTTCGGGGTGTACGGCGTCGACACGCTGGACCGGATCCTGGTCGAGGAGCAGGACAACTGCAAGAAGGGGTGTCCGGCGTGCAGCCGGGTCTGCCCCGAGAACGCGATCGTGTTTCCTCAACACAAGGAGCCGGCGGTTGCGGGAGCATTGGGAGACGTCGGCGCCCTGAAGATCGATCTCTCGAGGCTGTTTGGCAACGTCACCGGCCTGGACGCGGCGGTGTCCGAGCGAGATGTCGAGTTGCTCCGCGACGGACGCGAGGCGGTGGGAGTGAGTGTCGGCATGCCGAAGCGGCAGCCCGACCAGGACTCGACCCAGCGAGACGAAATCGATGATCTCTTCGATGGCCTCGACGCCATGGATCTCTGAGCGACCCTCCCGACCGCACAGAGCCCGCTGATGACCTCCCGCGCCCTCGCCGACATCTCGCACCAGCGGCTGTCTGCTGCCGAGCGGACCGCGTGTGAGGCGTTGCTGTGCGAGCGAAACGAAGCGGGGACCTGGGTCGGAGAACTGTCCACCTCGGCGCTCTCGACCGCCACCGCCACGCTGGCCTTGCACCTGTACTCGGTTTCCGGGCATGCCGGTGAGCGTGCCGAGGAAATCGAGCGGTTGGTCGAGTCGGGCCGGAACTGGCTCGTGGAGCAGCAGAACGCGGACGGAGGCTGGGGCGACACGGCTCTGAGCTTCAGCAACATCTCGACCACCATGCTGGCTCATGCCACCCTGGCCGCGGTCTCTGAGACCAGGCCAGCGGAGTCTGAGGATCGCCAGGCGGAGTCTGAGGATCGCCAGGCGGAGTCTGAGGATCGCCAGGCGGAGGTGATGGTTGGTGCCGAGTCGTACATCGAGCGGGCCGGCGGGGTCGACGCGGTGCTGGCCCGGTATGGCAGCGATCGGACGTTTTCGGTGCCGATCCTGACTCACTGTGCCCTGGCCGGGACGGTCGATTGGCGCAGCGTGATCGCGTTGCCGCTGGAACTGGCGGCGTTGCCGGCGGGGTTCTACAAGACCGTCCGGCTGCCGGTGGTCAGCTACGCGCTTCCGGCGTTGATCGCCATCGGCCTGGTCCGCTTCCATTCACGTCCTCCGCGAAATCCCCTGGCATGGCTGGTGCGTCGTCTGGCTCGCGGCCGCGTGTTGAGGGTCCTGGAGTCGATCCAGCCGACCAACGGAGGCTTTCTGGAGGCGGCTCCGCTGACGAGTTTCGTGACGATGAGCCTGGTGGGGTGCGGGTTGGCCGATCACCGGGTGACCCACAAGGCGGTCGATTTCCTGGTCGATTCGGTGCGGGCCGATGGCAGCTGGCCGATCGATACGAACCTGGCGACCTGGGTGACGACCCTGTCGGTCAACGCACTGGGGGATCGGTTGCCGCAGCAGCAGCGGTCTGTGATCCGGAGCTGGTTGCTGGGACAGCAGTACCGGGAAGTGCATCCGTACACGAATGCCGATCCGGGGGGCTGGGCGTGGACCGATTTGCCCGGCGGTGTGCCCGACGCCGACGACACGCCCGGTGCGATGCTGGCGCTGTTGGAGGGTGGCGCGGGCGAGTCGGCGGAGGTCAGCGAGTCGATCGAGGCGGGGTCCGGTTGGCTGCTGTCGCTGCAGAATCGAGACGGTGGCTGGCCCACCTTTTGCCGGGGCTGGGGGACCTTGCCGTTTGACCGGTCGTCGCAGGACATCACGGCACACGTGTTGCGGGCGCTGATGGCCGCCGAGGCGGTGAATCCGGAGGTGGCAACCCGATTCCAGCAGCCGATCCGTCGCGGGTTCGAGTTCCTCGAGCAGCGGCAGCGCGGCGACGGGGCCTGGCTGCCGTTGTGGTTCGGCAACCAGCATGTTGCTGAGGATGAGAACCCCGTCTACGGGACCTCGCGAGTGCTGGAGGCGTGGTGGGCGGCGGGGCGCCAGGATCAGGAGCCTGCCGCACGGGCTCGTGAGTGGCTGGCCGGTGCCCAGAATTCCGACGGCGGATGGGGTGGAGATGCCGATACCGTTTCGAGTGTGGAGGAGACGGCGTTGGCGGTTCAGGCGTTGCTAGGCCGAGGCCAGGACACGACGGGCTTGCCAATCGGAGAAAAACAGGCGGCGGCGGGTGTCGAGTGGTTAATCGAGCGTGTGGAAAACGGTACATGGATCAAAAGCCAGCCGATCGGTTTTTATTTCGCGAGATTATGGTATTTTGAGAAGCTCTACCCAATGATATTCACGGTTGCCGCACTTCGCCGGGCTTGCCTGGCGACCGGGGTGGCCGAGGATTTATCGCCACACGATGTGCCCACGGGTGCGTAAGCGGCGGTGAATACAGGAGTTCCGAGTGTCGATTGCCCCGTCAGAGTCGCGCCCGTTGGCTTCGATGCCTGAAGACGCCGAGGTGTCGGCCGAAACGGCACCGAAGCGGCCCCGCAAACGCCGACGCCGCAAGAGCACCAGCCACCTGAAGCTGGTGCCCGAGACGCTTTCGGAGCGCGAGCATATCAAGGCGGAGGCCGAGCGGTTTGCCGAATCGCTGGACCGGTCGCAGCCGTTTGACAGCACGCAGCTGGAGACCTGGGGTCGCCAGTTGCTCGAGGAACTGGAGCTCACCGAAAAATTCCTTGGCTTTGCAGCCGTGCTGATCGGGAACTTTTTCTGGAAGCGCCAGTTCCTGTCGGTGCCGTTCGAGAGGCGGATGCTGCTGCTGCCTCACTGCCTGAAACACGCCGAGGGGTGCCCGGCCGAATACGACGAGTTCGGCCTGGACTGCGACAAGTGCGGAGCCTGCTCGATCGCCGATTACAAGGGGCGGGCCGAGCAGCTGGGATACAAGGTGCTGGTGGCCGAGGGGTCTCCGGTGGTGCTCAAGATCATCGTCAGCGGCCACGTCGACGGCATCCTGGGCGTCGCCTGCCTGAACGTACTCGAGAAGGCGATCGACAAGGTGCTGATCGCCGGTGTGCCCTCGTATGCCATCCCCCTGCATTCGGGCGACTGCAAGAACACGTCGCTGGACGAGTCGTGGGTGTGGGACGTGCTGGAGAAGTACGAGCCACTGCCCGAGCCGATAACCAGCAGCTACCTGCCGTTGATTCGCGAATCGAATCGCCTGTTCGACAAGGACTTCCAGCGGTTGCTGCCGCCGGTGCGGACCCAGGCATCAAACTCTGCACAGGGCCCGTTGGCCAAGACCGAGGAGATTGCCTACGACTGGCTGTCTCGAGGCGGCAAGCGGTTCCGACCGTTCATCACCCTGGCCGCCTACGATGCGATGACCGGTGGTGAGAACCTGCAGGCGACCGATCGCAACGGGGATGGCCTGGGCCTGCCTGACTCGGTCTGCCGGGTGGCGATGGCGATCGAGGCCTTCCACAAGGCCTCGCTGGTCCACGACGACATCCAGGATGACGACCAGTACCGTTACGGCCGCGAGACGCTTCACCGCCGGTACGATCCCGGCACGGCGATCAACGTGGGCGACTACCTGATCGGGATCGGCTACCGCCTGGTCAACTCGGCCCGTGAGGAGGTGAGTGCCGAGACGACCTGCGATGTGCTCGACCGGATGGCCACCGCTCACATCCGCTTGTGTGATGGCCAGGGTGCCGAGATGGCCTGGCACGAGCAGGCCGTCGAGTCGATCACTCCGCTGGAAGCACTGCAGATTTATGCCCTGAAGACCTCACCGGCCTTCGAAGCGGCTCTGTACGCGGGCATGCGGATGGCCGGCGACGTAACCGACTATGCCGAGATGATCCCGGCGTTTTCGCGTCACCTGGGAGTCGGTTTCCAGGTCCTTAACGACCTGAAGGACTGGCGGGGCGATGCGAACAACAAGCTGGTGGCCGGAGCGGACATGCTGGCCGGGCGTCCGACGGTGATGTTGGCACTGGCCTTCCAGACGGCCGACGAGACTCAGCGGCAGCAGTTGCTGGATGCCCTGTCCGAAGACAATCTCGACGACGAGTCCCGCAGGCAGCAGCTCAAACAGTTGCTTTTGGACTGCGGAGTCTTCGAGCAGGCCGAGGCTCTGGTCGACAAGGCTCGAGTGCGGGCCGAGTCGCTGGCCGACGAGGTGGAGGTCGAACCACTGCGGCGGCTGCTGTACTTCCTGGTCGACACGGTGCTGACGCCCGAGGACGAGGCTGACACGCCGGTGCCGACTCCCGAGGATGTGCTGCTGTCGCTGCCCGTGGCCCAGTAAGCGACCGGGCCCGTCGGGGAACTGTCCGCCGCAGGCGGGTTACGCCAGTGGCAGAGGTTCGGGGCGGAGCAG
>CAUZJR010000476.1:0-4318 GCA_963580005.1 Planctomycetota bacterium | reverse complement strand
GCGGCCCGCCGAACGGCAGTACCCGGCGTTGCCGTACCAGCCGCCGCCCCGGCGCACCCGGTACAAGTCCGACGTCGCACCGGTTGGATCCGTCGCCGAACCGCTCGGATAATCTCCGTACCGATCCTGACACCACTCCCAGACGTTACCGTGCATGTCATACAGTCCCCAGGCATTCGGTTTCTTCTCACCAACCGGGTGTGTCCTTGAATCCGAATTGCCCTCAAACCAACCGTAGTCACCCAACCGGGATGCATCGTCACCAAAACCGTATGCCGTCGCCGTCCCCGAGCGGCACGCGTATTCCCACTCAGCCTCCGTCGGTAATCGGTACACGTGCCCTGCGGTCTTCTCAGCAGGCATCGCCGACAGTTTCCCGCAGAACTCCACCGCCTCAGCCCAATTGACTCGCTCGACGGGGTTCTGTGGGCCCTTAACTTTGCTCGGATTCGTGACCATCACCTTCTGATACTGCTCCTGCGTCACCTCCGTCACGCCCAGGTAGAACGGCTTGGTAAGGGTGACCCGGTGTTGGGTTTCGTTGTCGCTCCGACCCGATTCCGTCGCCGGGCTGCCCATCATGAACTCGCCCGCAGGAATCAATCGCAGTTTCATGCCGATCGAGTTCGTGACTCCCATACCACCAGGAACATTGGGCTCACTCCCCGGACTCACCGGCTTCGTCTTTGGCCCATCTGCCTCCGCGTTCTCGGCTTTCACTGGAGTAACCGCCGGAGAAGACGGTGTCGCAACATCGCCGGGTGAGGTTTCCTCGCCGCCACCACACCCCACGATCCCAACCAACAGCACCGCCAGCAGAACTCGCATCACATCTCCCCGGGCTCGGACACGGTGCCCCAGTCTCCCCACCCCAGCCCCGGCGTTCAACCCGCCAAATCCGCATTCTGGGGTAACACTTTAGGTAACACCACGCCGAAATCGTCCTCCGCGAAAGAACAAGCCCCGGCGTTCAATCGCCGTCGCTGGTCCGCGGAATCGGCACCTGGCTGGAGCCTGCAAGGTACACAAGCAAATCCCGCACCTGCTCGTCGGTGAAGGTGCGTAGCATGCCCTCGGGCATCATTGAGATGTTTGATGTCCGGATGGTCTCGACATCCTTCATCGAGAGCCGAATGCGTGCGTCCTGTGTCCGGAAAACCACATCGCTGTCTGTCTGCCGCACGACGAATCCGCTAAACAATCGGCCGTCCTCGGTGACCAGTGTCGTCAGCCGATAGGCCGGATCTATCTGGGCACTGGGATCAATCAGGTTGCTCAGAACGTAATCGACCTTCTTACGGCCCGAACCGGTCAGGTCCGGTGCGATTGTGCCACCCTCACCGAACAGCCGGTGGCATTTGACGCAGGTCTTTTGATACACGAGCCGTCCTGCTCTCGCATCGCCGTGGCTGAGATTCTCGGGTGTCATCAGCTTCAGGAGTCGCGCAAGTTCCTCGGACTTCTGAATCTTGACGGTATCGTCGGCCCACAATTTCAGAACGCGTGATTTCAGCTTCTGATCATCAAACGTTCGCAACTGTTGCAGCGCGAACGCAGAAACATCTCTGCGGTCGACGCGTCCGGCTTCCATCGCAGTCAGCAGCGATTTGGCAAAACCAAGTCGAGTCGTCAGCACGCCGATCGCGTCCTGCTTTTCGGCGGTACTGAATTCGGAGTAGTTGGCCAGCAGGACATCGGAAGTTGATTTATTGTTTCGAATGGCAAGGGCCCGAATCGCTTCGTTTTGTAGTGTCGAACTTCCCGCGGTCAGGCCGTGCAGCATTTCGATGGAGGCTCCGTCGCTCACTTGCAGCAGCGCCTGCAGAGCTTCGCGGCGGGCTTTGTCCGAAACAGAATTGTCGAGAACCGTTTTGCGCAGTCGATTGATGGCCTGCTGATCGCCGAAGATCGTGGCCAGTCGAACGGCAACCGATCGCAACGACGGATCTGCGGCCGATGACACTTGCATGTAAAGTCCCGGCCACGCTTTTGGCGCCGACTGAGTCCCGCGTCCATCCAGCGCATCCAGCATTCCCTGCAACATGTCACGACGCACAATCTGGTCCGACTGGGGCATCACAGCATTCACGACCTTCGCGATCGGTGGCTCCGTCGTGTCGATCGCACGTCGCACGATCAGATTTCGGAGCACCGAGAGCCTGGACTGCGTCGCCAGTTTGAGCGCCGCCTCGGTGTCCCGTGATACGAGCGGCTCAATCCCATACCAGATCATGAGCGGAATGTACGGGTCCGTGTCGTCTTCCGCATGCTGTGCGAGTCCAGATGCAATGGCCCACCGGCTTTCCGGTTCGACTCGCTGCAGCGCGCTGGCAAGGGCGAGCCTCACTTTTGGTGACGGTTCAGCACGAGCGAGCTTTGCGAGTTGCGAGAGAGTTTGAGTTTTGGCCTGCGGTTTCTGCCGGTCGACCAGAAAGTCGACGGCCCACCGGCGGACATGCTGACTTTCGTGCTTCAGCAAACCGACCAGTTCCGATTCGTCGAATGCGCCAACGATGGCGAGTGTCCACAGCGCCCGCAGGCGGTTCGGTTCATCCCGCGTGGTCTGGAAAACTTTCCGGAGACGGGCAATCGCTTTCGAGACATCGTGCCCGCGAATCGCACGCTCGTGCAGAATGCGTCGCGCATGCCGAGAGAACCATTCATTGCGGTGCAGATGCAGTTCGGCCAGTTCGGCTGCTGTCCGTTTCTGCAAATCGGTGGTGGTTGCTTTCGGCCTGCCGTAGACAACTTTGTAGATCCGGCCGCTCGTGCGGTGGCTGCCGTCGGAGTCGTGACATTCGCCGAAGTCGTGCCAGTCAGAAATATAAACGCCGCCATCCGGCCCGTACTTGATCGACATCCCCCGAAACCACGGATCGTTGCCGAACAGGAAGTCGTCTCCGTGCACGCCGACGTAGGTCGAAGCGTTGGGAACAAGCCGGTCGTTGTTCACTCGGTTGCCGTGCATGTTGTTGGTGAAGAACGTGCCGCGGTACTTATCGGGCCAGTTATCGCCGAGGTAGATCATGCCACCGCAATGTGCATGGCCGCCGCCGGCCACGGAATGGTGACCGTCACCGGATCGCGCCTCATGCCAAGCTCCGCCACCCCAGTGAAGGTGGTCCGTGATGGACTGAATCCGACGGTAAACATACGGATTGTCCTGTTCCGTGACCCGCCGTTCGCAGTACATCCCGTGCACGATGTGCCAGAGGTGCGCTGTGACGGTGTTGGTCGTGATCAGATCGCCGAATTCATTGAAGTCCGCTCCCCACGGATTCACCATCCCGTCGGCGACTCTCTCGAAGGTGTGATCGACCGGATGAAACCGCCAAATCCCGCGACTCATCTCGAATCGCTGTTCCATGGGTGTCCCTGGTCTTCCAATGTGTGACGGATCGTCAACACCGAGGGCTCCATACAGCCAGCCGTCGGGTCCCCAGTGAAAGTTGTTGAGGACGTTGTTGGTGGAAACTCGGAATCCATCGAGCATCACAATGGGTTCAGAATCCGGGACATCGTCGCCGTCGCGATCGGGAATGAACGAGAGTTCCGGCGTGTTGCCGATCCATACTCCGCCGTGGCCGACCGCCATGCCAGTCAGATACCGCCCCTTGTCCCAGAAGACCTTTCGTTTGTCGAACCGCCCGTCGTTATCCGTGTCTTCGAGGATCAGTATTCGATCGGTCACTCCGTCTTTCTTCCAGACAGGATGCGAATAGTTCTCGATGACCCAGATTCGGCCACGATCGTCAAAGTCGAACGCGATCGGGCGCCGCAGATCAGGTTCGCCAGCGAACAACGTCACATGAAACCCGTCGGGCACGGTGATGCGTGCCAGAGACTCCTGCGGCGACAGGGAAACATCGTTCGGGTTTTGAGTATTCACAACACTCGGCGGCAAGTCATCCGCATGCACTGCAAACCCACACAGCCACGCGAGCGTAAACGTCGTTACAAACCGCATCCGTCGTCCCTCCATTGAATGGCAGTTCCTTCACGTTGAAAAAAACGTAATCGAATCGTCGACGCCGAATCGTGTCTCGCAGGCTCGGTGTGCGGCAGTACGGGCATACTGTTGCTAGACGGATGACGGAGAAAAGGGGGTTCAGCTCACTGCTTGACTCCCGTTTCAGAATTGATGTCGAACCATTATCTCACCTGCTGGCCGAATTGTACCCGTCGAAACTCGCCCCCAGTCTCCCCACCCCAGCCCCGGCGTGCAACCCGCCAGATCCGGGATCCTCATCGGAATCGGCGCAGCGCCTGGCGCAGCGCGCAGGGGACGAAACGGTGCAAAAGCGTGCGAGTCGTTGCG
>CAUZJR010000475.1:0-4322 GCA_963580005.1 Planctomycetota bacterium | reverse complement strand
TTTGCCGTTCCCGGCCAGTTCGGTTCGGAAGAGTGCGTCGCGGTCGAGAAAGATCGACGACAGACCCAGCACTGTGCCGTCTTCCTTGCCGAGCTTCTCTATGGACTGCTTGACGATCGCCAGGTACGCGTCCGATTCCTTCGTGCTCGAAGGACGAAACGTCACCGCTTCGAAGATGTAGTCCACCGCAGCGTGCAAGAGCTCGTCGGTGACGCCTGTGTGCTTCATGAGCTCGTAGACCGGAGTCAGTGGACGCATGACTTTCGTGCCGTAGACGATGCTGGTCGGCAGGCCACGAATATCGCCCTTCATCTTGTCCGCAATGGACTTGGGATCGTCGGTGATCTGATACGGCTTGGCGATGCTCAGCGGACCATAGGCCATGTAGCGAATAATGTCCTCGGCGACGCCCATGATCTGAGTCGCCTCGGCACTGTTGACCGTGTAGAAGTCGGGATAGTTCTCCAGCCCGTGGTTTCGCGCGGACGACAGGACGACGGGCACGCTCTTGACCGCCGTGGCATAAGCCACTGTCCCGCCCTGCCACTTGATGATGCGATCCGTGCCGAAGTAGAGCTTGAGTTCACCGCCGTGGTTCGTGGGAACGACATCACCGTGCGTGCGCAGGCCCGGCTTTTTGGGATCGAAGTCCGGTTCGGTGTTGATCAGTTCATTGAGGCGAGTGATGTGTTCCTGTGGTGTCACTCGCCAGAGACGTGCAGGCGATGATGTTGGTGCCAGCGTGATGCCCTCGGGCAGCGGACCGAAGAGCAGGTCGTGATCGACGAAGTTGCCCTTGTTCGGATCGAGGTGGGCACGGAACCCGCCCTTGTCTTTCATGACGTGAGTCAGTTGTTCCACGATCCAGTCCGAGAATTGCAGCCGCTGCACGCTGGCTGGCTGCTCGGCGTCCCTGGGCGGCATCTCCTTCAGGGTGACCTGGGCCCACACTCGTCTCCAGATGCCGGAGTTGACTTCGTCCACAGGTCCGAGGTCATGGAGCGAGAGCTTGCCGGCAGGTTCCTTCAAGCCATGACAGTCCACACAGTGGCTGGCAAGAAACGGCCCAGCGAAGCTGCGAAAGTCCTTGTTGATCTTCTGGCCGGGCGTGTAGGTCTCGCCACTTGCCACCGACAGCAAGCTCGGGAAGAGCATTGCGACCAGAGCCCACCTGAGGGTGCTCATGCCAGCACTTCCCTGAGCGGTCCGGTACTGGCGTCGAACTTCTTGGCCAGCTTTTCGTTCATATTGAAGCGGTCGCAGTTGTGCCCGGCGGCTTGCAGGATCGTCGCGTAGAGCGCGTTGATGGGTCGCTTGCCGTCGAGTTGCGTAAAGCAGCCGGTCTTGAAGGCGCCGTCGAAGTTCCCCAGCAGCATGACCGGCCAGTTGGCTCCGTTGGTGTGCTGCTTGTCGGCATTGTTGCTGGTGTAGACGATCAGCGTGTGGTCCATCATGGTGCCGCTGCCTTCGGGCACACTGTCCATCGCTTCCACGATTTTCACCAGCATGCGGCTGTTGTACTGACGGATCTTGATCCAGATCGGATTGTCGGGCTGCTTCATGTGCCCAAGGTTGTGACCCTGTTGCTCGATGCCCAGCCCCTTCCATGCACCAAAGATCTCGCCACGACCCGAGCTGACGGTCAGCGTATTGGTGATCCCCGACGTGAGTGCCGAGATGCCGAGGTCCAGCAGAACATCGTGCCAATCGGTCTCGAACTCCGGCTTGGTGTATCGCTCGTCCACCTTGGGCGCGAACTTCCGCAGGTGATCGGCGACCGTGTCGAGGCGATCGCGCAGGCCGTTGACATCCTTGAACCCCTGGACGAATTGCCCGTAACGCTGTTGGTCTGAGGTCGGAAGCGATCGGCCCTTGGTGGCGGCCAGTTTCTCGATCTGATTGAACACGTTGGATCGGGCTTCGTGCTGGAGCCGGATGTTGCCTGTGGAGATGCCGCCGTACAGCATCTGATACAGCTGATTCGGATTCGAATGCATGAAGATCGGCTGACCGGCACCGCTGGCCGACAGCGTCGCAATCGTGGGCTTGGTCGTCATGTTCTCGATCGAGTCCATGCCGATGCACAAGTGAGGCAGCAGCGTCTGCGGCAAGACCTTGCTCAGCACATGATCGATCGTCGAGCCACTGGGCGGCACACCGTCGCCACCGCGATAGCCGCCCAAGGCGCCGAAGAAGGCGCTGTGCGTTGGGCTGGTGTGCATGCCGTGCAGACCGTTGATGATGTGCAGTCGCTCCTTGAGGGGTTCGAGTGCACTGATCGGCTCGGGTAGTTTGGCCTTCGCCAGCGAGCCGCTGCCGCTGATCCCTTCCGGAATACAGGTCTTCGGATCGAAGCCCTGGTTCTGCAGGAAGAAGATGACTCGCTTGGGAGTCGTGCTGCTGGTGGGCGACGCAACGAGACTTCCGGGAAGAAGTGGGGCACCCAGGGCAACACCGGCACCGGCTGCCATTCCTTGCATCATCTCTCTGCGGCTGAGCATGATCGATCTTTCCGTACAGGCTCCGCGGGGATGGCAACAGCGGCAGGAAACCGCGAGTCGAAATGTGCGGAGTTGTGAGACAGGACTACGTAAATACAGATGCCCGAAGCGACACGGTCATTTTATCCGACGCGAAGAATCGACACCACTGCCGTGTTGGCTGTGCGTTACGGCCGAAGCGTGTTCCTTCCTCTTGGCCGGTACCACCGAAATGGATCGGACCAAACCAGCTGAAGCGGTTCGGCAACGCAGAATCCGTTGATTTTGGATACGAATTCAGCGATCGTGACAGTTCTGAAAGGAACAGGCCCGCATGCAACGCTCTTCTGGCCATGCCTCCCAGTTGCCCGCTTTGGTCACTCGACGTGATCTTCTGCGAGGCACAGGAGCCGCGGGACTGGCGATGGGATTCTCCGGCCAGGGCCATATCGACGCGGCGCCGGAACGCCTGCCAGCGAAGATCAAGTCCTGCATCCTGATCTTCTACTACGGCGGACCGTCTCATCTCGACACGTTCGACATGAAGCCCCACGCGCCTGCGGAGGTCCGCGGTGAGTTCCAGCCGATCGCCACGTCGGTGCCGGGTCTGCAGATCGGCGAACACCTGCCCCACACCGCACGAGTCATGGACAGGGTGGCCGTCATTCACGGCATGCAGCACCAGATGCGGGGTCACGATTCGGCGAGTTACGAGGCCTTGACCGGGCGGGTTCCTCCGGTTGGCGACAACCAGAACTTCAAGGAGCGGCCCGACGCGTTCCCCAGTTACGGCGCGTGCCTGAATTTCGTCAGGCGAAATCACCCCTCTCTGATCCCTCATGTCTCGCTGCCGTTCGTGATGAACAACAATCTGCAGACGCCTGGTCAGACGGCGGGATTTCTGGGCACGGAATTTCAACCGTTACTGGTCCAGGGCGATCCGGCGACGATGACGTATCACGCAGGCGGTGCCCTGAAAGTGCTTGACCTGCCTGCAGGAGTCTCGATTGGACGCCTGGAATCACGCTGGTCCCTGCTGCGTTTTCTTGACACACCGCCACGCCAGGGCAACGCCCGGTCCATGTCGCTGTACCAGGAGAGAGTCTTCAACCTGCTCCGCTCAGGGAGTCTCCGCGAGGCACTGAACCTGCAACAGGAGAGCAAGTCGACACGCGAACGCTACGGACATGGCATGGCCGGCGAGCCGTTTGACGACAATCCCAAGAGTCCGAAGAAGGCGGAGCTGGCGATCGCCCGCAATCTCCGCGGCTGGAACCTGCTGCTCGCTCGACGGCTGGTCGAAGCGGGCGTGCCCTTCATCAACGTGTATGACTACAAGCAGCAGGGCAAGAACTGGGATTCGCACGCCGACAACTTCAACTATCTCAAGCAGCACCTCCTGCCCTCGGCCGACCAGGCCTTCGCGGCACTGATCGAGGATCTCGACGAGCGAGGGCTGCTGGAGACGACTCTGGTGATGGCCGTCGGGGAATTCGGCCGCACACCGAGAATCAACAAGGCCGCTGGGCGTGACCACTGGCCGAACTGTTACACCGCCCTGATGGCCGGTGGTGGGATCAAGGGCGGCTACGTCTGTGGTGCCAGCGACCCGCTGGGTGCCTACCCGGCCAACAACCCGGTGAGACCGGCCGATCTTCAGGCCACCATGTTGACGCTCTTCGGCATCGACCCCGCCGGCGAAGCTCGAGATTCGCTCGGTCGGCCGTTCGCCATCTGCGGTGGCCAGCCGCTGGACAGCCTGATCAGCTAGTCGGTTGCCCGAGGCTCAGGCGGTGCCATACAGCGGGGCAATCACCTCGCCGATGTTCAACTGATGAGGTC
>CAUZJR010000474.1:0-4325 GCA_963580005.1 Planctomycetota bacterium | reverse complement strand
CCAGCGCGAGCATCAGGCGAGGAGATTTCGAGAGCCGCGAGAGTGCGGCCGCGGGCGAACCCGCAACCGATGCCTCCGGTTCAATCGGCCCGGTCGCCGGGTCCGGTTGAGATTCCCGTTCAGCAGGTCGCTCGAGTTGTCCGTCCATCTGCCGTCCCTTTGCAACATCTCACCACGTCAAAATCCGCTCCGGTCGCCTTCGACCGGAGGCGGCGGGACTCTAGTTCAGCCCTCTTCCAACGGTCAACATCGCTTCACAACCGCGTCGAACCAACTTGGCCGATCAACCTCGGATCAACCTCGGATCAACCTCGGATCAACCTCGGATCAACCTCGGATCAACCTCGGATCAACCTCGGATCAACCTCGGATCAACCTCGGATCACGCTCGGATCACGCTCGGATCACGCAAGACTTGCCGCCAGACAGCGAATCACCCCCTGCGGTTCCCGAATTGGTCCGCTGGCGTTCTTGAACGACGCCACCACGCGGGGATACAATCCCGCTTGCACCGGCGACCGGGCCGGGCAGACTATGACCGTCAATCCAAAATGAGGACCACCATGGGTTTCTTCGACAAGCTCAAGGGTGAACTGATCGATGTCATCGAGTGGAACAACCAGGAGCCGCACGTGCTCGTCTGGAAATTCCCTCGCTACAACAACGAAATCAAGAACAACGCCCAGTTGATCGTGCGGCCCGGACAACGGGCGATCTTCGTCCACGAAGGACAGATCGCCGATGTCCTCGACCCCGGCCGCTACGAACTCGATACCAACAACATCCCGCTCCTCAGCACGCTGATGGGCTGGAAACACGGGTTCCAGAGCCCCTTCAAGTGCGACGTGTTCTTCATCGGCACACGACAGGCCATCGACCTCAAGTGGGGCACGCCTAACCCGATCCCGCTGCGAGACTCCGACTTCGGCACGATCCGCATCCGGGCCTTCGGCAGCTACACACTGAAAGTCATCGATCCCAAGCCGCTGCTCGAGGAGATGGCCGGGTCGCAGGAACAGTTCGACTTCTCCGCCGTCGACACCCTGCTCCGCAGCCTGATCGTGCAGTCCTTCAGTGAACACGTCGCCGAGTCAGGCATCGCCGCCTTCGACCTCGCCGCCAACTACTCGGAAGTGGCCGAGGGGACACGGGAGAAGGTCTGCGAGAGAATCGACGACGAATACGGCCTGGAAATCACCCAGCTGATGATCGTCAACGTGTCGTTCCCCGAGGAAGTCGAGAAGGCGATCGATGCGAGATCCGCCATGGGAGCCATCGGCAACATGCAGCAGTACCAGCAGTACCAGATGGCCAATGCGATGCCCGAGATCGCCAGCAACCCCGGTGGAGGCACCGCCGCCGACGGGATGGGACTGGGCATGGGACTGGCGATGGCCGGACAGATGGCCGGAGCACTCGGCGGCCCCGCCGGATCTGCCGGTCCCGCCGGTGCAGGACCGCCGCCGGTACCCGTCTCGCCAGGCTTCCACGTGGCCATCGGAGGCGACACGCAGGGGCCCTTCCCCGTCGCTCAGCTCTCGGAGAAGATCACCCCCGAGACTCTTGTCTGGAGCCAGGGCATGGCCGCCTGGACACCCGCCGCCCAGGTCCCGCAACTCGCCGGACTCTTCTCCACACCCCCCCCCCCGCCCCCTCCGCCACCACCACCAGCCTGATCGTCGTACTCGAAAACCGCCCCCCACGTCTGCAACTCTTTCGAGACCTCTTGCCTGGCCGCCGAGCCTCCCGCCACACCCGACGATCGCACAGGCCGCACCGTCAGCGACGGCGAAGCCCGCAAGTTCCCCTGCGAGCAGTGTGGAGCCGATCTCGAATTCCACATCGGGGTGCAGTCGCTGCAGTGCCCGGCCTGCCACCACGTCAAGACCTTCGAGATCGACGACGAGGCGGAGGTCCGCGAGCAGGATCTCGAGGCGATGCTCGATCGGCAGCGAGACAATCGAGTGGCCGGAGGTGAGCAGGAGCCTGGCGAGACGACTCGAGAAGTCCGCTGCAACGACTGCGGCGCGACGGTCGTCTTCGAAGGGACACTGACCAGCAGCGACTGCGCCTACTGCGGCTCTCCCATTCAACTCGAACACGCTCACACCTCCGACAACAACCGCGTCCCCGTCGACGCGGTACTGCCGTTCCAGGTCGAGCAGCAACAGGCCGCCACCGGACTCTCCGAATGGGTCAGCTCACGCTGGTTCGCTCCCAACGACTTCCAGCAAAAAGGTGGCAAGGGCAAGTTCGCCGGTGTCTATCTGCCGTTCTGGACCTACGACGCGATGACCTTCAGCCGCTACCGAGGTGAGCGAGGCGAGAACTACACCGATACCGAGACCTACACCGACAGCGACGGCAAGACCCAGACCCGCACGGTGATCCGCACCCGCTGGTACTCGGTCTCGGGGCACGTCCAGAGGTTCTTCGACGACGAACTGGTCTGTGCCACCAATGGCGTCCCTCACAAGATCGTCGACAAGCTCCAGCCCTGGCAGCTGAACCTCTGCCACCCCTTCACTCGCCAGGCACTCGCCGGCTTCCAGGCCCGGACCTACGACATCGAACTGGCCGAAGGCTTCGGCATCGCGCGCGACCGGATGGACCTCCAGATCCATCAGGATGTGAGGTACGACATCGGAGGCGATCAGCAGCGGGTCCACAATGTCGACACCCGCTACGACGCCTTGAGCTACAAGCAGCTGCTGCTGCCATTGTGGCTGCTGAGCTACCGCTACAAGGAGACGATCTACCAGGTGGTCGTCAACGCCCAGACCGGCGAGGTTCAGGGCGAACGGCCCTACAGCTGGATCAAGATCACCCTGGCCGTGGTGGCCGCCGCAACCCTCGTTGGCGGCATCGCCTGGGCCATCAACGCCTACGGCGGATAGCCCGGCCCACCGGCGTTGCACACCCGCAGGGACCGCTCTACAACCGACGATCCGCCTCGCAGGATCGGTACACCGGTTCGCAGCTCCCAAGGACATCCCGATGGCCCAGGTCAACGACC
Source organism: Planctomycetota bacterium (assembly GCA_963580005.1). Lineage (GTDB taxonomy): Bacteria > Planctomycetota > Planctomycetia > Planctomycetales > Planctomycetaceae > UBA8437. The sequence goes on along the minus strand of CAUZJR010000474.1, from coordinate 1,309 downwards.
ATTACCTCAAGCTCCAGGCCGGATACCTCTTCCCCGAAATCTCGCGACGCGTCAACACGTTCGTCGAAGCCCATCCGGATGCCGACGTGATCCGGCTGGGTATCGGCGACGTCACCGAGCCGCTGCCCGAGGCGATCGTCGCCGCCATGCACACCGCCGTCGACGAAATGGGGCACCGCGACACCTTCCGTGGCTACGGTCCCGAACAGGGGTACGAATTCCTCCGCGAAACCCTCGCCCGCGAGGCCTTCGGGGCGCGAGGAGTCGAGGTGTCCGCCGACGAGATCTTCATCTCCGACGGATCCAAGTGCGATACCGGCAATATCCTCGATATCTTCGGTGCCGAGAATACCGTGGCGGTGCTCGATCCGGTCTACCCCGTCTATGTCGATACCAACGTGATGGCCGGACGAACCGGGAACGCCACCCCCGACGGACGCTTCGAGGGCCTGGTCTACCTGCCGGTCACCGCCGAGAACGACTTCATCGCACCGCTGCCCGATCGGCCCGTCGACCTGGCCTACCTCTGCTATCCCAACAACCCCACCGGCACCGTGGCCACTCGCGAAACCCTCACCGCCTGGGTCGAATTCGCCCGGGCCAACGACACCATCCTGCTGTTCGATGCCGCCTACGAGGCCTACATCACCGACCCCGATATTCCTCACTCGATCTACGAAATCGAAGGAGCCCGGGAGGTGGCGATCGAGTTCCGCAGCTTCAGCAAGAACGCCGGCTTCACCGGCATCCGCTGTGCCTGCACCGTCATACCTCACGAACTGACCGGCACCACCCAGGCAGGTGAACGTGTCGAGGTGCACCGGCTGTGGAACCGACGGCACAGCACCAAGTTCAATGGTGTCTCCTACCCCGTGCAACGCGGAGCCGAGGCGGCTTACAGCCCCGAGGGACGTGAACAGGTCGCCAGGCTGATCAGCTTCTACCTCGAAAACGCACGCCTGCTCCGCGAGGGTCTCGAGGCGGTCGGGATCACCGTCTACGGTGGCGTCAACGCACCCTACGTCTGGCTCAAGACTCCCGGAGGCCTCGATAGCTGGACCTTCTTCGACCAGCTGCTCGAACAGGCTCACCTGGTCGGTACACCCGGCAGCGGTTTCGGAGCCGCCGGCGAAGGCTACTTCCGGCTCAGCGCCTTCAACACCCGGCACAACGTCGAGGACGCGGTGCGGAGGTTCCAGCAACTGGTGGCGGCCTAGGCCCCGCTCGCCTCGCCCGGCTCATCCCCCGCCTCGGACTCCTCGGGCACGCCCGGCACAGTGGGTGCCACGAATGTCCCCGGCTTGATCTG
>CAUZJR010000473.1:0-4336 GCA_963580005.1 Planctomycetota bacterium | reverse complement strand
TCGGTGAGAAGCGATGTGGCAAGACCGTCCACCTTCCACAGTCCTTTCTTCGCCTTCTTGGCCACAGATTCGACAGTCAAGTACTCCTTCGACCGGTTGAACGGGTACTTCGGGTATGCGGAGGCGAAATCATCCTTGACCATCAATTTCCCAGAGTCGCTGCCACCGGACACCCGCACGGCGATCCTGGCAATCGTCGAGGCCGCTCACGGGCGGTAACCGCCAGATCCGAACCACGCCCCCGCCCCTCGCTCGCTGGGTGACTACGGTTATCGCGTGGTCGGGCGGTGGCGGTGGGCTACTTGGACGTGTCCAGCGAGGAGATGTCCCAGATCTTGATCGTCTTGTCATCGCTGCCGCTGACGATCCACTTCCCGTCGGGGCTGAAACTCACGCTCCAGACAGTATCTGAGTGTCCCTTGAGTGTGAGCGTCTCCTGGCCGGTTTGGGCATCCCAGACCTTCAGCGTCTTGTCACAGCTGCCGCTGACGATCCGCTTCCCGTCGGGGCTGAAACTCACGCTGTTGACCCAACGTGTGTGTCCCTTGAGTGTGAGCGTCTTCTGGCCTTCAACGGATTTCTTCGCGGCGGCTTTCTGCTCGGCAGCAGCTTGAGCAGGCGACTCGTCAGTCTTGGCCTGCGAGCCCTCCGTCGTCGGAACCGTACCACCACCGGGTGGCGAGGAACCGTCACCACACCCAACGATCCCAACCAACAGCACCCCCAGCAGAACTCGCATCACATCTCCCAAGGCTCGAACACGGAGCCCCAGTCTCCCCACCCCAGCCCCGGCGTTCAACTCGCTGGATCCATGCCGCAGTCGAGACATCTGGCTACGTGTCAGGGTAGGGGAGTCGAATCGGATGCTGCCGTCCCAACAGAAAGATCGACGATCCCGAAAGGAACTGGTACGCTTTGCTTTCGGACAAGTGGTGGCGGAAAGCACTAATGGGAATTCAGTACGAACGCCGGCCATGTGCTGTTTCACGGCGAACCGCGATCCGGAGCGGCGGTGCCGCCTGTGGTGTCCTGGGGCTTGCCGATCTTCTGCGAGCACGTGCGGCCTCAACCCCGACGGCAGGTGCGGCCTCGGACACGTCGGTGATCCTGGTCTGGCTGCCCGGCGGCCCGTCTCACATGGAGACGTACGATTTGAAACCCGACGCGCCTGCCGCGTACCGGGGAGAGTTTCGTCCAATCGCCACGAAGGTTCCCGGACTTGATCTTTGTGAACACCTGCCCCTGCATGCCCGCTCCGCCGACAAGTTCACGGTGATTCGTTCGATTCACCATCATTCGGCCAATCACGATGCGGGTCACAAACGCGTCCTCACCGGGAGGATCCCGAAGAAGCCGGATGGATTCGTCAACGACCATCCGATGGTCGGGTCGATCGTGTCCCGGATGCGCGAGGACACGCCGGCTCGCAGCGGACTCTACAACTACATCGTGACCGGCGACGGCCGAGTCAATAACGTCGACACGTTCAGCTTCGGATCGGCGTACCTGGGCAACCGGACTCACCCCTTCCGTATCTCGGCCGACCCGAACGCGGACGACTTCCGGATCGAGAATCTCTCGCTTGCTACAGGCGTGTCGGCGGGACGGCTGGATGAGCGGGTGGCTCTGCTGAAGACCCTCGATCGACTTCGACGCGACATCGATGTCAGCACGACGATGGAGGCCGTCGACGCGTTCAACCAGCGGGCCATTCGCATGGTCACGTCACCCGAGGCCCGGGCGGCCTTCGACCTGTCGCGGGAACCCGATGATGTGAGGAACCGGTACGGGCGGCATCAGTGGGGCCAGCGAGCGCTGCTCGCGCGGCGGCTGGTCGAAGCCGGGGTGAGTTGGGTGACGGTGGTGCTGGAGAACCCGTTCGTTTCCGGTGTCGAGTGGCCGAAGAACGGAACGTACAACTGGGACAGCCACGCTGTGAACGCTCACATTTTCGACGACCTGCGTGTCCGGCTGCCAATCTACGACCGCACGATCACCGCGTTGGTCGAGGACATTTACGCCCGCGGCCTGGATCGCCGGGTCCTGCTGATTGTCACCGGTGAGTTTGGACGTACGCCACGCATCAATCCACAAGTCGGGACAAATACCGGTGTGCAGCAGCCAGGCCGTGACCATTGGCCTGATGCGATGAGCGTCCTGGTCAGTGGCGGAGGTATGGCCACCGGCCAGGTCATCGGTGCGACAACGCGAAAAGGGGAAGAGCCCGTGCGGCGACCACTGACGCCGAACGATCTGTGGGCAAGTGTCTACCAGCACCTGGGGATCAATCCGGAAATCGCTTTTCCGGACTACAGCGGCCGCCCAATGCCAATCCTGCCGTTCGGCGACCCGATTCCGGAACTCAACCCGGTTGGCTGATCATCCTCGTGGCAGACTGCGGCAACGCTGATCCATCGCTCGCCAGTCTCCCCAGCCCCGATATTCAACCCGCCAGATCTGAACCACACTCCCCGGCGTCGCTCAGCGTTATCGAGCGTTCGTGAACCACCCACAAACCACCCTCACCGATACCGCTTCACGCGTACGTGAGAGCCACAGAAAACTCACCTTGAAGCAGCGACCGTTCGGCGGACAATAGTCCGTATGAGACGTGAAACGCAGGATGGGTTTCGACAGCGGCTCCGCTACTTGTAAATTGTCCCACCATGGAGTTTTTGACATGCCTGCACACCCCACACCAGAGAATGATGTCAACCGTCGGTCCTTTCTGAAAGCTTCGGTAGGAGTTGGTGCCGCCGCGGCAGCTGTTTCGGAAACGGTCGCATCTCAATCAGTGGCTGCGGCCCCCAAGGCAAAATCAGCCAAGGTTGTTTCTATCGGGTCACGTCGTGAGTTGTTTGTCGACGAGCACCTGGTTGATCGAATGATCGGTGCGGCCAGGCAGCAGTTACACAACCCGGTGACCCGCGAGTTGTCACTGGTACACGACGCTCCCTGGGAAGGGACCAGCTGTGGATATCACACGGTCTTCCAGGATGGTGATCTCTACCGGATGTACTACCGCGGAGCGCAGTTGTCGGTCGTCGATGGTCGGTTGATCCTGAACAAACATCCCGAGGTCTACTGTTACGCCGAGAGTCGTGACGGAATTCACTGGAAGAAGCCGTCGCTGGGACTCGTGGAATTCAAGGGGTCGAAGAAAAACAACATCATCTGGGAGGGTGTGGGAACCCACAACTTCTCGCCTTTCTTGGATTCTCGTCCGGGATGCCCGGCCGACCAGAAATACAAGGCACTTGGCGGAACGATGCGTGAAGGGGGCTTGTTTGCGTTTGCCTCGCCCGACGGAGTCACTTGGCGACTGTTGAAGAAGGAGCCCGTGATCAGCAAGGGAGCATTTGACTCGCAAAACCTGGCGTTCTGGGATGCTGAAGCCGGATGTTATCGGGCCTACTATCGAATATTCACCAAGGGCATCACCACGGCCACGGTCTGGAAGCCCGCGGGTGTGCGGGCAATTCGTACGGCCACCTCGGATGACTTCTTCAACTGGAAGGACGCGACCGACCTCACCTACGAGGATTCTCCCGAGGAGCAGATGTACACCAACCAGGTGAGTTCGTATCACCGTGCACCACATATCCTGGTCGGCTTTCCGATGAGATATGTCGAGCGGGGCTGGAATCCGTCGATGCGGGCACTTCCTGAACGGCAGCATCGTGAAATGCGGTCCGAAGCGCATGAGCGGTATGGGATGGGTCTGACCGAGGCACAGGTCATGTTCAGTCGGGATGGAGTGCATTTCAAGCGGTGGAATGATGCGTTCATTCCACCGGGCCCGGAACGGCCGGACACGTGGAACTACAGTCACCTCGGCATGGCATCCCAGCCGGTCGAAACGAAATCGGATTTGCCGGGTGCCGCTCGCGAATTGTCATTTTACGGCAAGGAGAGTGGTTGGACGGGGACCAGTTGCACGTTGAGACGGTACACGTTGCGTCTGGATGGATTCGTGTCGATCAATGCCCCGATGTCGGGTGGCGAGATGGTGACCCGGCCGTTGCGCTTCACCGGCAAGCGATTGCGTCTGAACTTTGCCACATCGGCGGTCGGTTCGATTCTCGTCGAACTGCAGCGTCCCGATGGGACCGCATTGCCCGGCTTTGCACTGAAAGACTGCCACGAGGTGTATGGAGACACGTTGGATCGCGAGGTCGTGTGGAAAAGTGGCAGCGACCTGTCCAGCCTGCAGGGGAAGGCCATTCGATTTCGGTTCGTGCTGAAGTCGGCCGATCTGTACGCGATGCGAGTGGCGACTGCCTGAAACGGCTGTTGTGGCGACGTTTTTCTCGGAACAGCCTGCCCAAGTCCAGGA
>CAUZJR010000472.1:0-4345 GCA_963580005.1 Planctomycetota bacterium | reverse complement strand
GCCAACTCGTCGTCCAGCTCCGGTTGACCACTGGGAAACACCGCATCCACCACCCGACTCACCTCGCCAGACTCCGGGCTCAACGCCGCCGGAGGCAACATCGCGGCGTAACCATCAAAGACCGCCGCCCGCCCCCTGGCCGGTCCCACGTCGCCCAGGGCCAATTCCGCCAGGCGAGCCGCCTCGAGCTTCAAGCCCACCACGTCCGACTTCGAGCTCTTCGCAGCCAAAACCTCCAATGCCACCGCCAACCCGTCTCGATCCACACCCGCGACATGGGCCCGCCCGCCCCATGCAGCGGCCACGCGAGCACGTGGCGCACGTCGAGCCACCAGTGAGCGGATCCGTCGCCAGGCTGAATCCGGCATCCGTGCCACCACCCGGGCTGCGACCTGGCGGGTCCGACGATCCCGACTCTCCAACTGCACCACGAGACCCCGCTCCACACTCGACCAGTCCCATCCACCCTCCACACCCAGCATCGCCTCGCATGCCGCTCGACCCACCCCAGCATCGGAGTCACCCAAGAACCCACTCAACAACTTCGCGTCGGGTTGAGCCGGCTGGACACGCCCCACCGCCCACGCCAATCTCGCCCGCACCGCCCCAGGAAATCTGCCAATTCCCTCGCCCAACTTCGCAAACTCAGGGCCTCCAAACAGATCCACCAGGATCTCCACCGCCCGGACACGGTCCGACACCGAATAGTCCCGGTCACCGATCACACTGTGAAATGCCTGAGGACCCAGCTTCCGCGCCAACGGCAACCACCTTGCGCGCGACCAGCTAGAGAGTGGCTGAGGCATTCTCAGGCAGACTCTGATCGGCGTCTCACGCCGATTCGTCGACCGATGCGACGTGGCCGGATGAGTGATCCGGTAGACACTGCCGCGGGTCCCTCGCCCACCCACCGCCACGTACATCGCACCCTCGGGGCCAACGGCGATGTCGGTCGGAGCAAACCCGAAATGGCCCCGACCGGTCATGAACTCGATCGGCTTGGCCAATCCCCCATCGCCGGGACCCGGAGGCGTGAGTGCCATCACGCGACCAAACGTCCAGTCGCAGGCAAAGACCGCGCCGCGATATCGAACCGGGAACGCCCTGTGCCGGTAACAGGCCACGCCGGTCGGTGAACCGCGACCGAACGAACCGACCACCGGCGGCATGTCCAGAAAGTAGCCGGGCCGCTTCCAGCTCCGAGACAGCCACCCGGCCCCGTGAGCCGGCAGAGCGTGAAACACACGCGTCGGACGGTACCACGGCAGCGACACGTCTCGCTCGCCGTCACTGTCGTAGACAAAGATGTCGCCCGAGCCGTCAAAGGCAAAGTCGTAGGCGTTGCGGAACCCGTCGACCACGATCTCGCTCCCGACGAGCGACGGCGGAAGTCTCAACAGGGTCCCGGCCGACGGAGACCTGATCGGTGAGGACTTCAGTGACGCGTACGTCGAGGTCACTCCGGCACCGTTGCCGGCCAACAGGTAGAACCAGCCATCAGGTCCGCGACGGATCGCATGCGCATCGTGCTCACCACCGGCACGGATCTTCAGAACCCGCTCGGGCACACCGTCGGCTCGGCCGTCCCCGTCGGTATCTCGCAGCCGCCACATCGCCCCGTCGCCGGTCGCCAGCAGGTCGGGGCCATCGAAGAACAATCCCTGGGCTCCGCCGGTGGGACGCTCGGAAAACACCGTGAACGACTCGGCTCGCCCGTCACCGTCGCGGTCGTGCAGGATCTTCACATAGCCGGGACCGGCCACCACGACGCGGCCCTGCGCATCGATCGTCATCGAGTAGATGTTGCTGGCCAGGTCGTCGTCAGCAAAAAGCGACACCCGGAACCCCTCGGGGACCCGGACTCCCGAAACCGCCGACGCCGCCGACACCGCGTCCTGGAACGCGACACAGCGACCGGCCGGGATCAGCACCAGCAACCCGCCGACCAACCCCGCCAAGCAACCCCCCCGAACAGACCTGCAGGCACCATGCAACATCGCGTCCATCAACACGCTCCTCACCGACTCGGACTGACCCGCCACTCCGGAGGCAGATCCTCACCTGTCGCCGCCAGGATGTCACGCACGGCGGCTCGTTGAGCCGGTGTCAACAGCCGCTCCAGACCTCCGGCAGGTCGCCCCGAAAGCACCTGCAGCAGCCGGCGACCGAGACGCGCTCGAGGTGCCTCGGGCATCGCGGCCAACTGAGGCGAATAGACCAGCGGGCTCAGAGCATGGCGGAACAGGCGGTCGTTGAGATCCAACTGCCGCAGCGATCGGCCGTCCTCGGCACGCGGACCTTGCCGCTGGTACCACTTCGCAAAACCGCCGACGCCACTGATCCTGGCCGACCATCGAGGTGTCTCGGCACACAGCAGGTAACGCATCAACCGATCCTCGACATCCGATCGACGACCCAGGCGGTGCTCGTAAGCCACCCGCGTGATCAGGTTCTGGCCGTGCAACTGGTGGTCGAGGACCAGGTGAGCGACCAGGTCGCTGGAGGCCGCGAGGTAGCCGCTGAGATCGACCAGGTCGTCGAGCCGACCCAGGCTGGCCCGGAACGACGACTCACCACGGTGACGCAGGTTCTCCCGGCGATTGACCAGGTTGCCCATGTGAGTCACCGCACCCAGCTGACCCGTCACGTACCAGCCCCCCCAGCGATTGCGGAGCGGCGTCGTCCCCGTCACTCGAGAATACCCCTCCAGAGGCTTCCCGCTGGATTCGACCAGGAACGAACGGACGATGCCGCCGGGTACCGAGAGCGTGGTGCGACCGATGTGACACGCCAGGCAACTCGACTTGCGATGAAATCGCGGCGGGGCACCCGAGGATGACTCGGGCTGACTCAGCACGTAGAACATCGCTCCCTTGTGAGGATCGACCGCCGAAAGTTCCAACTCCGCCGTTCCGGGCACCCAGGCCACCGATACCGCGTCATTGAAGTAGATCGCTCGAGGTGTCCGGGGGGTGATCAGACGCTGGTTGACCGCCGTCTTGGAATAGACCAGCAGCTGAGAAGAAACCGGGACGCCCAGGGACTTGAGTACCGAATCGAGATATCCGCGGCCCGGAACCGGCTTCAGCGTCCGCTTGCCATCGGCCAGCAATCGGTCGAGCCGGGCAACCGGGTCCGACGTCCGCTCACCGAGATAATCGACCGGCGACTGGCCAAAGGGCAACGGATCGTCGAAATCCACGACCCGGGGCTCCGCGGCGGACGCCACCGACGGCACACAACAGAGGAAAAAAGCCAGTCGAGACACTGTTGATTCTTCGGGAACTCGCGTACTTCTTATAGACAGTGTGCCACGGCCACGCCGATTGGCCAATTGCCAGCTCTCTTTCCGATCAACTAAGATGCCGCCCAGGATGGATTCGGACAACGAAAGAACGTGACACGATGACACGCCGCTTGACCCGTTGCACTCGAATCCCGCTGATCCCGCTGATCCCGCTGATCCCGCTGATCGCCGTTGTGCTGGCCACCACACCGGCGATGGCCCAGGACCAGCCCCAGGACCAGCCCCAGGACCAGCCCGCCGCTCCCGATCTGTTCCAGCCCTTCGGCAGCCTCGGCGGTGACCCGGCAACCGACTCCGAACCCAGGATCGCCGTGTCGCTGCATCCGGCCTCGGCCCGGGCCGGGGACACCGTGACGCTGGCGATCGAGGTGATCGTTCCCGAGGGCTACTACACCTATCCGGTCGGCAACGAACCCAACTCGACCACGATCAAGTTCGCCGACCACCCCGGCCTCGAAACACCAGGCACCCCCCAGGCCGATCATCCTCCCAAGATCGAAGTCACCAGGATCGGCAAGACCGACTTCCGCCAGGAGAAGTACATCGGTCGAGTGCTGTGGCGGCAGACCTTCAAGCGAGCCGCCGGACCGGCAGCCGTCAGCGGCACCATCACGCTCAGCATGTGCAACGCCAGCGGGTGCCTGCCTCCTGAGGATTTCCCGATCGAGGCGGCACTGGGAGAGGGTCCCGAGTTTGCCGACGCCGGAACCGACGACTCGCACCCGCTCACCCTGGACATCACCCCGACCTCCAGAGCCGGTGGCAGCGAATCGCCCACACCCGTCACCTGGCACATCGAGCTGTCACCCGCGAACGCCAAGCCGGGCCAGGACGTCACCCTGTCGCTCTCGGCCACGCTCAAGGACGGATACCACATATTCTCGCTCACGCAGGACAAGGACAACGGCGGGTCGCCGACCCGGTTCTTTGTCGGGCTCCGCGGACTCGAGGCGACCGGCGAGGGATTCGTCGAAGACAGGCCGTTTGAGACCCAGTCGACCAAACTGCCCACCGGAACCGTCACGCAGAAGCTCTTTC
>CAUZJR010000471.1:0-4345 GCA_963580005.1 Planctomycetota bacterium | reverse complement strand
CCACCGTCAATCTCGATGCGTCCAACAGCAAGCAGGTGCTGAATCTGCTCGAGGCTCTCGAGGACCAGGACGACATGCAGAGCGTCACGGCGAATTTTGATATCCCCGATGAGATCCTGGCCGAGGTAGCCGGCTGATGCCGCGTGACCCCGTGCTGCGAGGTTCCGATCTCGGCGACGGACCGCCTGAATTGCCCGATGCACGCGAGACGGGCGAGACGGGCGAGACGGGACCGGGGTTCGACGACGGATTCGACCCCGACGACGCACGTCAGGACGATCGTCTCCGGCCTCAGTGCCTCGACGACGTGGTCGGCCAGAGCAAGGTGGTGGAGCGGTTGAGGATCGTGCTCGAGGCTGCTCGCCGGCGCGGCGATCCACTCTCGCACCTGCTGCTCGACGGTCCGCCAGGCATCGGCAAGACGACCCTGGCCACGGTGCTGCCTCGAGAGCTGGGTGTCGACGTTCAGATCACCTCGGGACCTTCGCTGAGTGCTCCCAAGGACCTGCTGCCCTATCTGACCAACGCCAGCCGCGGCTCGGTGCTGTTCATCGACGAGATCCACCGATTGCCGCCGACGGTCGAGGAGTTCATTTATCCGGCGATGGAGGATTTCCGGATCGACATCACCCTGGGCGAAGGTCTGAATGCCCGCACGATCAACATGGCGCTTGAGCCCTTCACTCTGATCGGGGCGACCACGCGCAGCGGGATGCTGACGGCTCCGCTTCGCGACCGCTTCGTCAACCGCGAGCACCTGGACTTCTACGACGTCGAGGACGTGACCGAGATCATCCGCCGCAACGCCAGGAAGCTGAGAGCCGACCTCCAGGAGGGTGCAGCGGTGGCGATTGCCAGCCGCAGCCGGGGCGTGCCCAGAAAGGCCAACAACCTGCTCCGCTGGATCCGCGACTTCGCCGACGCCGGAGGGCATCCGCAGATCACCGAGACGTTGGCCGACGAGGCGTTGCGGATGCTCGAGGTCGACGTGCTGGGACTCGACAGCCTCGACCGCAAGTACCTGCAGATCCTGGCGACGGTGTTCGGTGGCGGACCGGCCGGGATGCAGGCGATCGCGCACAGCATGAACATTGTCCCCGAGACGATCGAGAACGAGGTCGAGCCGTTTCTGTTGCGGGTCGGGTTTGTGCAGAGGACCCCGCGGGGACGGGTGATCACCGCCGCAGCCCTCGCACACCTCGGCCTGACACTCGACGAAGAGCAGGGACAGGGGCAGTTGTTCGACTAGCTCGCCGCGGAGACTACCCCGCAGCCGCCGCCAGTGCCGCGTCGTAGTCGGGATGCTCGGTGATCTCGCCGACGTATTCGACGTGAGTCAGAGTACCGCTGCCGTCGACGACGAAGACGGCTCGAGCCAGGCAGCGGTCCAGCGGTCCGCCGGCGATCAACACTCCGTAGGCTTCGCCGAACCCGGTGCAGCGGTGGGCACTGAGTGCCGAGACGTTCTGCACATCCTCGGCTCCGCACCAGCGCTTCTGGCCGAACGGCAGATCCATGCTGACCACCAGTACCTCGGTGTTCTCCAGCCCTCCGGCCGCTTCGTTGAACTTCTTGGTCTGTTCGTGGCAGACCGGTGTGTCGAGCGAGGGTACGGTGGCGATGATGCGAGTCTTGCCGGCGCTGTCACCTAGCCTGACATCGGCCAACTCACCACTTTGCAACGTGAAATCCGGGGCGGGGGATCCGGCGGCCAGTGCGGGGCCGGCCAGGTCAACGGGGCCGCCCTTCAGGGTCACGGCACCACTGCGTACGTCTGCCATCAGTTGACTCCTCTCTGGAGGTTCGAGACGATCGAGATCGATGAGGTTGAGACCGGAGTATGAGGATTGGCGAGCGAGTTTCAAGGCAGCGCCGGGCCCCTTGCGGGCGCAGGGGCCAGGCTTCTGACTCTTGTGCCGGTGCGAGGCTGCTTGAGATGGGTGGTGTGAGATGGGTGGTGTGAGATGGGTGGTGTGAGATGGGTGGTGTGAGTACATCGCGGTACGACTTTGACGTGGTGGTGGTCGGCGCCGGTCATGCCGGCTGCGAGGCGGCCCTGGCGGCTGCGCGGTTGGGTGCCCGCACCGCGTTGCTGACGATGAACTGCGACACCGTGGCCCAGATGAGCTGCAATCCCGCGATCGGGGGGATCGCCAAGGGTCAGATCGTTCGCGAGATCGATGCCCTGGGCGGAATGATGGGCGAGGTGATCGACGAGACCGGGCTGCAGTTCCGCATGCTCAATCGGGGCAAGGGCCCCGCCATGCACAGTCCCCGGGCCCAGGCCGACAAGAAGGCCTACCAGTTCGCCATGAAGTTCCGGGTCGAGAGCCAGGCCAACCTGGTGCTGCGGCAGGAGATGGTCGAAGGCCTGGTGGTCGAGAACGACCGGATACGGGGAGTCCGGGTCCGCGGCGACGGGGTCTACACGGCCGCCGCCGTCGTCGTGACCACCGGCACGTTTCTGAGGGCTGTGATGCACACCGGGGAGGCTCAGACCGAGGGGGGCCGATCGGGCGAAGGCACCACCGGTACGCTCTCCGATGAACTCCACCGCCTGGGCTTTGAACTGCAGCGGTTCAAGACCGGAACCCCGCCGCGACTCAATGGCCGCACCATCGATCTCTCGAAGCTCGAAGAACAACCCGGTGACCCCTCGCCGCAGCCCTTCAGCTTTCTCACCTCCTCGATCGATCGACCGCAGTTGTGTTGCTGGCTGACCGAAACCAACGCCGCCGGGCATCAGCTGATCCGCGAAAACCTGCACCGCGCCCCGATCTACAGCGGGCAGATCGATTCGACCGGACCCCGCTACTGCCCGTCGATCGAGGACAAGGTGGTGCGGTTTTCCGAAAAGGACAGCCACCAGATCTTTCTCGAACCCGAGGGCTGGGGGACTCACGAGGTCTACTGCAACGGGATCTCGACCAGCCTGCCCCGCGACGTGCAGGACGAGTTGATCCGGGGGATCCGGGGCCTGGAGCAGGCCGAGATCATGAGGTACGGGTACGCGGTGGAATACGACTTCGCCACTCCGACGCAACTGGATGCCACGCTGCAGACCCGTCGCGTCCAGGGACTCTACTTCGCCGGTCAACTCAACGGGACCACCGGTTACGAGGAGGCTGCCGGGCAGGGACTGCTGGCCGGGGCCAACGCCGCCCTGGCCCTGGCCCAGAAGGCCCCGCTGGTGCTCGATCGCAGCCAGGCCTACCTCGGCGTGCTTGTCGATGACCTGGTCACCCGCGGAGTCGATGAACCCTATCGCATGTTCACCTCCCGAGCCGAATACCGACTGCTGCTGAGACACGACAACGCCGATCGACGCCTGACCCGGATTGGTGAGCGGGCGGGGCTGGTGGGGAGCTTGAGGATGGAGCAGTTGGAGCGGCACGAGGCGGAGGTCGAACGGGCACAGGGCCGCATCAGCCAGCTCAGGCTCGACGGCAAGTCGCTGGAAAAGATCCTGCGACGCCCCGAGATCGACTGGGAGGGGCTGTGCTCGCTTTCGGCCGAATTGGCCAGCGACGAGATCGAACCGCGGGCCGCGGCGCAGGTGGAAATCGAAACCAAGTACGCCGGATACCTGAAACGGCAGGAAGCCTCGATCCGACAACAGCACAAGACCGAACACGTGGTGATTTCCGAGACCTTCGACTACGACGCCGTGCCGCAGCTCAGGAACGAAGCACGCGAAAAACTCGGCCGAGTCCGCCCGTCCAACCTCGGACAGGCCTCCCGGATCAGCGGAATCACCCCCGCCGACCTCGCCCTGTTGATGCTGCACCTTCAGTAGCGGGTGCCTGCCGACGTTGATGGATTCGGTATCGGGCGTATCGGACGCACCGGGCGCCGTGGAAGGATGGGTAATTGGCGTGTGACATTGACGGCGAGGAAAGTTGGAGGAGAATGTAGGTATTGACCGACATAGGAAGATAGATACAATCGGCCCCCATGATAAGCAGGGTAAGATCGATGCCTTAGAGAGGCGTTTAGGCTTACCGGAATTTCAGGGCTATGGACTGGCCAGGCTTGTCGGCCTGCGTGAAGTCGCACGAAGCGAAGCTGTGTGTGTTCGGCGTCAGCCCCATTCAAGGAACGGATGGATTCAATGAAGACAGTCTTCACGACCGGCGAAGCGGCCAAGATCTGCAACGTCTCTCAGCAGACGATCATCCGCTGCTTCGATTCGGGTCAACTCAAGGGATTCCGTGTCCCGGGTTCGCGGTTCCGCCGCATCCCACGTGACGTGCTCTATCGCTTCATGAAGGACAACGGCATCCCCACGGATGCTCTGGAGAGCGGTCGTCGCCGGGCCTTGATCGTCGATGATGACGAGGAGTTG
>CAUZJR010000470.1:0-4374 GCA_963580005.1 Planctomycetota bacterium | reverse complement strand
GCGAGGCGATCGAGCACTTCACCATCGATCTCTCGAAATTCACGCTCAAGACCGGAGCCCGGTTGACCTACCGCGTCAGGGTCACCGACACCCGCGACCGACCCGCCGCCAACGAAACACTCTCGGCACCACGAGTCCTGCTGGTAGACCCCAACGCACAGCCTCCCGACCTCGCCGATGTCGTCGCCCGGCAAAAGGAGACCCGGGCACGGTTGGAAATGGCCCGAGCCGACAGCCTCGCGGCTCGATCGACTCTCGAAACCACTCGCGGCCAGGTGCTGTTGGCCTTGAAGAACCAGGCCCCCTTCTCGAACAACCCCGTGATCCGCAAGACCGGAGCCGACCTGAGGGAACTGGCCGGACAGGTCGACACCGTCGCACGGCTCTTCGCCACTCAGCCACTCTGGCAACCGCTGGCCCCAGCCACCGATCGCATCGCCCGCAAGCTGCTGCCGGCCGCCGCCACCCGGCTCGAACCGGCACTCGAAGCCGCACTCGCCGACAAGGCCACTCGCCTGGGGCAGGCCGATGACGACCTCGCACAAGTCCTCTCCGCCTTCGATCAACTGCTCAAGGACTTCGACCGGATCGCCGAACTCGAACAAGACCTGCTCGAACTCGATCGCATTGCTCACCGGACCACGCGGCTGGCCGACGACGTCGATGCCCTGGCCGCAATCGCCGGGGACTCCGAAGTCGGCGAAACCAAGATCGAACGCAACCAGCGCCAGGGCGAATTCGATCGCCGCAAACAGGACCTGCTCAAACGGCACGACGGACTCGACAACCAACTCGATGGACTGCTTCAGAGACGACCCGAAGTGGTCGAAGCCGCCAGGCAGGCACTGCTGGCCCGGCTCCGGGAACTCGGACTCCGAGCCCGGGAACTCGCCGCACCGCAACGGGAACTGGGACAGGAACTCGACGGCGACACCGACCCGCCACCACCACGCCCAAGCAAGACCAACCGACCACCCACAGACCCCACTGCAGACTCCACCGCCACACCGCTGGGACGGCAGCAGGAACTCGCCCGGCAGGCGACCGAGCAGGCACTCGAAATCGCTTCGCAACTGGGCACCACCTCCGACGCCGCCCGCGATGCCGCACGCTTTGCTCGAGAAGCCGCCGGCACAGCCCGCAGCCTGCTCGGTGGACGAGTTGCCGAGGCCGCCGGGCAAGCCACGACCACTGCACAACTGGCCCGGACCGCCGCGAAATCGCTCGAGGACGCGACCGAGGCCCAGCCCGATCCGGTGCTGATCCGGCGGTCCCGCGACCTGGCCAACCGACAGGATACCGATGCCCGCATGCTGGGTGCCGCCGCCAAATCGGCCGCCGGACGACGCACCGTGCGGACCGTCGGACAGCTGGCCATCTCGGCCGCCACCGACCGCGTCGTCACGGGACTCAGCCAGGCCGCCGCACAACTCCTGCTCCCACCCGTCGATCTCCCCGAAAACAGCAAACAGGCCAGCCTCGCACACGCACAAGCCGTCGCAGGACGAAAACAGATGGACCAGGTCGGCTCGGGACTCGATGCCGCCCAATTCCCGCTTGCAGCCGACGCCGCACAAGAGGCCGCCAGGTTCCTCGAAGAAACCGCTCGACTGGCACTGGACGCCGGCGACGCCGCCGAGAGACCCGAAACACCCGTGCCACAACGAGTCGGTCAACAGGTGACCTCCGCCGTCGAACAACTCGAACAGTCACGCCAGAGTCTCCAACAGGCTCGCTTCGACGATCCTCGCAACTCCGCCCCACGACCCGGACAGAAACCCAAAGCCAAGTCGGGGGCCAAGAAAGGGTCGGGCAAAGGGGCAAAGGGCAAAGGCAAGGGCAAGAGCGGGAAGCCGGGGCAAAAGGCCGGGGGGGCCGGGAAACCAGGACAGAAGGACGGGGCGCTGGCCAAGTCCGCCAGGAAACTCAGAACCGCAGCCAAGTCACTCTCGAAGGCCGCCCGCAACCTGCAACCCGGCCAGGTCGATCCCAGGAAACTCGCAGTCCCGCCAGGTCCCAATGATCCCAACTCCAAGGACACCAGCGGCAACGCCGGGACCGGCAGCTCGATGGCCTCGGAACTCAAACGACTCGAAGCCGAACTCGCCCGACTCTCGGGACGGGCCTGGGGACGACTGCCCGGTTCACTCAAAACCGAAATCCTCCAGGCCGCTCGACGTGACCCCAACGGCGACTACGCACAACTGATCCGTTTCTACTTCGAAGAAATCTCTCGCGCGGCACCGCAACGAAACGACCCCTCCACGCCATGAAACTCGCCATTCATTTCGTCGCCATCGCCCTGCTGACCGCAATCGGTCCACTCGACCTGTTCGCCCAAACCCCGTCCAAAACACCCCCGTCCAAAACACCCCCGTCCAAAACACCGCAGCCAACACCGCCCCCCAAGTCCCTGGTCGAGACCCAGCAACAGCGGCAGGTCGACGCGGCGATTGTCGAGGGGCTCGAGTTCCTGGCCAAGCAGCAACAGCCCTCGGGAGCCTGGTCGGTGGGGCGACTGGGCGAATCGACGGCGACGACGTCGCTGGCGGTGATGTCGTTCCTGGCCGCCGGTCACGTCCCGGGCGAGGGTCCCTACGGGAAGCAGATCCAGCGAGGCATTCGCTGGGTGGTCGATCACCAGCGTCCCGACGACATGATCGTACACCGCCGCAGCCATGGACCGATGTACAGCCATGGGGTCAGCACGTTGATGCTGGCCGAGGTGGTCGGGATGCTCGAAGAACCGCTGGCCACTGATTGCCGCAAGGCCCTGACCCGTGCCATCTCCCTGATCCTCAAGGCCCAGAATGTCGCCAAGGCCGAACACCACGCGGGGGGATGGAGGTACCAGCCCACGAGCACCGACAGCGACCTGAGTGTCAGCGGGTGGCAGCTGCTGGCGCTGCGGGCGGCTCGAAACGTCGGAGCCGATGTGCCGGTCGAGAACATCGACCGCGCGGTCGACTACGTCCGCCGCTGCAGCGTGCAGAACAAACGGGGCTTTGCCTACCAGCCCGGCGGTGCCCCCACGCCCACCCGTGCCGGAACCGGGATCCTCGCACTGGAAGTCTGCGGCAAGCACCGCTGCGACGAAACCATGGGGGCCGCCGAATACCTCGTGGCCCGGCCGCTGAAGACCACCGACCACTACTTCTATTATGGGGTCTATTACTGCAGCGTGGGGATGTTCAAGGTCGGAGGTCGTTACTGGACCCAGACCCGAAATCACCTCGTCCCCATCTTGCTCGATGCCCAGGACCCCGACGGAAGCTGGAAGGCACGGCACGGCAGCGAACGGACTCACGGGGCCAACTACGCCACCTGCATGGCACTGCTCGCACTCGCCGTCGAATACCAATACCTGCCGATCTACCAGAGGTGATCTTTCGGAGGTGATCTGCCAGAGGTGATCTTTCGGAGGCCCCTTGAATCCCTCCCTGCCTTGCCGCAGAATGGCCGCTCAGCACCCGGACACACGCCGCAACTCGCTCTGCCACAGGACCCGCGAATGTCGCTCTTTGATCAGGTCGACTCGCTGAAACGCGAATGGACCGACCAGTTCGTCCAGGTCGACGACTCGATCGCCGAACTCAAACGCTTCGCAGGGCTGACCGGACAGGTCAAGACGGTCAACATGAGCGGCCAGGCACTGGTCGAATTCGATGGGTCCGAGGACATCGGCTGGTACGACATCCACCCCCAGTTCCTGACCATGATCGAGGTGGAAGAGGAAGTCGAAGTCCAGACCGAGACCAAGGCCAAGACGACCGCGGCAGCTCCCGCCAAAACAGCCCCGCCGGCCGAGGCTGCAGACGAGACCCCCGCCGCGGAAGCCGCACCGGCTGGGGACACCAGCAAGCTCTCGCCGCTGGAACTCGCCCGCATGCAGGACGTCGGCGGTGCCGCTGCGGCACCTGCTGCCAAAAAAGAAGCCGCAGAACAAGCACCGGCCAAAAAGGCACCGGCAGAAAAGGCTCCGGCCAAGCCGAAACCCGCCGCAGCCCCCGCAGCCCCAAAGGCCGCCGACACCAGCTCACTCTCGCCACTGGAACTCGCCCGGATGCAGGATGCCGGTGGAGAGGCCCCGGCAGAGGCGGCGGCCCCGCAAGAGGCCGTGGCCGAGGAGACTGCGGCTGAAGAGGACGTCGTAGCCGAGCAGGCACCGGCGAAGGCCCCGGCGAAGGCCCCGGCAGCCACACCGGCCGTCGATACCAGCTCACTCTCACCTCTGGAACTCGCCCGCATGCAGGATGCCGGTGGAGACGCCCCGGCACCGGCGGCGGCACCGGCGGCGGCACCGCAAGAGGCCGTGGCCGAGGAGACTGCGGCTGAAGAGGACGTCGTGGCCGAGCAGACGCCGACGAAGGCCCC
>CAUZJR010000469.1:0-4375 GCA_963580005.1 Planctomycetota bacterium | reverse complement strand
GCCGGCACGAGTGAATTCCAGAGCCTGTCGGCTGACGAGGTGGTCGAACTGGTGCGGATCACTCGCGAGGCATCCGGACCCGACGCCCAGATCTTCGCCCCGGTCGGCCTGCAGGTGGGTCATGCCATCGAGGTCGGTCGTCGTTCGATCGAGGCGGGTGCCGACGGGATCATGTTCATGCCGTTTGTGCATCCGTACATGAGCGACGCGGGTGCGCGAGACTACTACCTGGAGGTGATGGACGCGGTCGAGGCTCCGACGCTGGTTTACCGTAAGGGTCCGATCCCGACCGATGAGCTGTTGCTCGAGTTGGCCGACGATCCGCGGGTGGTCGGGGTCAAGTATGCGGTCAACGAGATGCACGGGTTCCGCACCACGATGCTGGCCGATGGGGGTCGGATCGAGTGGTTGTGCGGATCGGCCGAGCGGTTTGCTCCGTATTACATGCTGGTGGGATCGGGAGGCTACACGACCGGAGCCGGCAACCTGGCTCCTCATGTGACCCTCGCGATGCACGCGGCGTTGTCGGCCGGCGAGTACGACGAGGGGTTACGGCTGCAGCAGGTGTTGTTGCCGATCGAGGATTACCGGGCGCGGGCCGGTGACAGCTACAACGTGTCGATGCTCAAGTACGCGATGTCGCTGATCGGAGCCGACTTCGGGTCACCGCGGGCACCTCAGCGTCAGCTGAATGACGCCGAGCGTTCCGAGATCGATGCCATGATGGGGCCGATCCTGGAGGTCGAGAGCGGCATGAGATCCGAGCTGGTCAGCGTGGGCCTGACCGTCTCGTGATCACTGTGCCGCGAGAGCTTCCTGGGCGGCGGCCAGCCGTGCGATCGGCACTCGGTAGGGCGAGCAGCTGACGTAGTTCAGCCCGGCGCGGTGGCAGAACATCACGCTGGCCGGGTCGCCTCCGTGTTCGCCGCAAATGCCGATCTTCAGGTCGCTGCGTGTCGACCGTCCTCCGGCGACTCCCAGTTCGATCAGCCGCCCGACGCCTCCCTGGTCGATCGACTGGAAGGGGTCAAAGGGAACGATGTCGTTTTCGCGGTAGTGCCCGATGAATCCACCGTAATCGTCGCGGCTCATCCCCAGGCACGTCTGCGTCAGGTCATTGGTACCGAAGCTGAAGAACTCGGCCGTCTCGGCGATCTCGTCGCTCCGCAGTGCGGCTCGAGGCACTTCGATCATGGTGCCGATCTGGTAGGCGATCGTGGTTCCGGTTTCGGCGAAGACCGCGTCGGCGGTCTTGCGTACGATGTCCGCCTGGTTGTCGATTTCGGCCTGGAAGGCGACCAGGGGCACCATCACTTCCGGGTGCACCTCGACGCCTTCGGCCTGCACGGCGACGGCAGCCTGCATGATGGCCCGGGCCTGCATCGCGGTGATTTCGGGGTAGACGATGCCCAAACGGCAACCACGGTGCCCCAGCATCGGGTTCTCTTCGTGCAGTTCGGCGGTCCGGGCACGGACTTCCTCGACGGAAATCCCCAGTTGAGCCGCCAGCGAACCGGCGAGTTCGGGTTGTTCTTCGAGGTGACGTTCGGAGAGGAATTCGTGGAGCGGGGGATCGAGCAGTCGGATGGTGACCGGTCGTCCCTGCATCGCGCGGAAGAGTCCGGTGAATTCTTCCTGCTGAAACGGCAACAGCCGGTTGATCGCCACCAGTCGCGTCTCGGGGTCACGGGCCAGGATCATCTCGCGGATTTCCTCGAGGTGTTCCAGGAACATGTGTTCGGTTCGGCACAGCCCAATACCCTCGGCCCCGAAAGCGATTGCCTGGACCGCCTGTTCGGGCAGGTCCGCGTTGGTGCGAACTCCGAGTGTCCGGAACTGATCGACCCATTCCATCAGCTGAGCGTATCTCTGGTAGGCCTCGGAGTCCCCCGGCTCGACGGTCTTCTTGATCAGCACGTTAACGATTTCACTCTCGGTCGTGTCGACCATCCCGGTAAACACCTCGCCGGTGAACCCATCGATGCTGATCGGGTCACCGACCTTGAGCACGATGTCACCGACGGTGACGGTGCCGGCGATGTAGTCGACATTGAGTTCATTGGCGCCGACGATGCAGGTCTTGCCCATTTGTCGGCTGACCAGTGCGGCGTGCGAGCTGGCTCCTCCGAAGGCCGTGAGAATCCCCTGGGCGGCTCGCATGCCGCGGAGGTCCTCGGGGCTCGTTTCGCGACGGACCAGGATCAGCGGTGTCTCGGCGTCGTTGTTGTGGAGTCGTTCGGCCTCGGCGGCGGTCAGGCAGATGTGTCCCGAGGCGGCACCGGGTCCGGCATTGATGCCCTTGGTCAGCAGCCGTCCTCCGGTTTCCGCGATGGCCTTTTTCTCGGGGTCGAAGACCTTCTGCAGCAGCTGGTTGAGGTCATCGGCGGGGATGCGTCGTTTTTCGAGAGCCTGTTCGGGCGTGATTAGTCCCTCGTGGACCAGGTCGACGGCGATCCGCACCGCGGCGAAGCCGGTCCGCTTGGCGTTGCGGGTCTG
Source organism: Planctomycetota bacterium (assembly GCA_963580005.1). Taxonomy (GTDB): domain Bacteria; phylum Planctomycetota; class Planctomycetia; order Planctomycetales; family Planctomycetaceae; genus UBA8437. The sequence continues at coordinate 1,879 of CAUZJR010000469.1, read as the reverse complement.
CAGCAGCCAGACGCGGCCCTTCTGCACGGTGAACTCGATGTCCTGCACTTCCTGGTAGTGGTTCTCGAGTGTCTTGCCTATCGTCTCGAGCTGCTCGTAGACCTCGGGCATTTCGTCCTTCAACGAGGTCTCGATCCGCTTGGGCGTGCGGATGCCGGCCACCACGTCTTCGCCCTGGGCGTTGATCAGGTAGTCGCCGTTGAATCCGGGTGCTCCCATCGAGCAGTCTCGCGTGAGTCCGACTCCGGTGGCGCAGTCGTCGCCGAGGTTTCCGTAGACCATCGCCTGCACATTGCAGGCGGTGCCCCAGCTGTGGGGGATCCCGTAGTCCCGTCGGTAGACGACCGCCCGGTCGTTGTTCCAGCTCCCGAACACCGCTCCGATCGCGGCCCAGATCTGGTCGATCGGCTCGTCGGGAAAGTCCTGCCCGGTCCGCTGCTTGACCTCGGCCTTGAACTCCGAGACGAGTTCCTGGAGGTCTTCGGCCGAGAGCTCCGAGTCGTACTTGACCCCGGCGGCCTCCTTCTTGGCCTCGAGCAGTTTCTCGAACGGGTCCTCGTGCTCGTCGTCGCCGGCCCGCACTTCGAGCACCACGTCACCGAACATCTGTATGAAGCGGCGGTAGCTGTCCCAAGCGAATTGTGCATTTCCGGAGTGTTCGGCGAGTGCCTGCACCGAGTGCTCGTTGAGTCCGATGTTGAGCACGGTATCCATCATGCCCGGCATCGACTCTCGTGCTCCGGACCGGCACGAGACCAGCAGGGGGTTGGTCTCGGATCCCAGCCGCGCCCCCATGACTTCCTCGACCTGCTCCAGCGCCGCGGCCACCTGTTCCTTGAGACCCTCGGGGTAGGCTCCGTCGTTGTCGCTGAAGTAATTGCAGACTTCGGTGGGGATCGTGAAGCCGGCCGGAACCTGGACTCCGATCCTGGTCATCTCGGCCAGGTTGGCACCTTTGCCACCGAGAGAGTTCTTCATTTCGGTCGAACCGTCGGCCCGGCCATCACCGAAGAAGTAGACGAGCTGGGTCGGATCCGCCATGTGCTGGGAGCCTGTTAGCCGGTTTCTGGGTTTCTCAGGTCAAGTCGTCAACGCTAGCAGCCGTCCAGAAGACCGTCAAGAAAACCGATCGCGAGGGGTCTGGAGGGCCGGATCTGTAGACGAGATCTTGACTTGCGTCGTGCGGGGCTGAGAATTGGAAGTGAGGAGCCATCGGCCATCATGCAAGCACGTCTCGTCTCACTCGACGGCCAGACCAGCATTCCGCTCAAGAACGACATCACGGTCGTCGGGCGAAAGCGGGGTGTTTGCGATGTGTTCCTGGATCGGGGCAACGTCTCGAAGCTGCATTGCCTGATCATCAAGACCGACGGGCTGCTGCTGGTCCGCGATCTGGGCAGTACCAACGGGACCCTGGTCAATGGCCAGCGAGTCAGGCGGGGTGCCTTGTTGCCCGGCGACGAGTTGTCTTTTGCCAGCCTGAACTTCCAGGTCCAGTTCGGAGTCGCTTCGGGGGGAGCGATGGAGGCGTCTGCGGACGAGCGGACCGAGGTGATGCCGGTGGTGCCCGATCCGGGAGTGGCCGGGGACGTGATCGAGGCGCTGCCCGAGGACGGGTCACCAGGATCGGACCACCTCGACGACTTTCCGCTGCAGGATGTGTAGCGGGTTGTCGGAGCTTGTCGGAGCTTGTCGGAGCTTGTCGGAGCTTGTCGGAGCTTGTCGGAGCTTGTCGGAGCGTGACGGAGCGTGACGGAGCTTGTCGGAATCAGGAGGCGACGCGCAGCTGCAGTTCTTCGGCGTTGAGAGCGACGATGGCGATGCCGAGCCGATTGGCCAGTGTGATCGAGTCGTCACCATCGAGCAGGATCGTCCGCTG
>CAUZJR010000468.1:0-4397 GCA_963580005.1 Planctomycetota bacterium | reverse complement strand
TCTCGGCTGGTGGCCTGATGCGGGTCTGCCTGTTCGACATCGACGGTACGCTGATCAACAGTGGCCAGGCGGGCCAGGCGGCGATGGAGTCGGCGTTGGTGAGTCTGTTCGGGGTCACGCGACCGACCGAGGGTATCAAGACGGCGGGCCGCACCGACCGGGCGATCATCGAAGACCTGTTGGCCTTCCATGATCTGGGCGTTGACCCTGTGACGTTTGGCCGGGTTTGTGAGGCCTACCTGCGGGGACTTCCCGCGGAACTGGGCCGGCTCGAGGGAGTCGCGCTGCCGGGAGTTTGTGCATTGCTGGATGTGCTGTCGGCTCGCAACGACGTGGTACTGGGCCTGTTGACGGGCAACCTGGTCGAGGGGGCTCGGCGGAAGCTCGGCCACTTCGAGCTGGACACGTTCTTCGAACGCGACGGCCGCCTGTTCGGAGGTTTCGGAGACGATCAGCGGGACCGCGACGACGTGGCCCGCGGCGGTCGTGAGGTTGTGCGGCACGAGCTGGGCTGGTGGGACGCTCTGGAGGTGTGGGTGATCGGGGACACTCCGCTGGATGTCGGCTGTGCCCGAGCGATCGACGTGCGAGTGCTGGCTGTTGCGACGGGTCTGTTTCCAGCCGAGCAGTTGGCCGACAGTGGTCCGGACGTCCTGCTCGAGGACCTCTCGGCGACCGACCAGGTCGTATCGATTCTACTCGAATAGCACGCCATCGCCGGCCGGGGGATCGTGTGCGGGCAGCAGGCAATCGGGGCCGTCGTTGGCGGGCCGGTTGACCCAGGTATCGATCGGGTCGGCCACCAGCGTCTCGTCCGGGCAGGGCTGCAGCAGCCCCTGCAGTTGGTCGTGGTCGTCGTGTTGGGGGTCGAGCCATGCGGGGAAGTCGGTCGGTTCGAGCAGGACGGGCATGCGGTGGTGGATCGGTGCCATTTGCGCGTTGGCGTCGGTGGTGATGATCGCACAGGTCTGAAGCACCGAGCCGTCGTCTGCTTCCCAGTGTTCCCAGATCCCGGCGAATGCCAGCGGCAGGTCATCGGGCCGGTGAATGTGCCAGGGTTGTTTCCTGGACCCGGTCAGTTTCTGCCATTCGTAGAAGCCCGAGGCGGGCACCAGGCAGCGTCGATGTCGAAAGGCCGACCGGAACGACGGTTTCTCGGCAACGGTCTCACCCCGGGCATTGATCATCCGGTTTCCGATCGAGGGATCCTTGGCCCAGCCGGGGACCAGCCCCCAGTTGACCAATGTCGGCTCGTTTCGATCCGCCGCGGCGCGGACCACCAGCACTGGCGAAGAGGGGGCGATGTTGAACCGGGGTGCCAGCGAGGCCTGCAGTGGGGGATCGAAGACGATGTCGAAGAACGTCGCGAGTTCCGAGGCGGGGGTCCGGAGATTGAAGCGACCGCACATGCTTTCATGCTAGTCGACCGTGGGCCTGCAGGCGACAGCCTCGTTGCTGGGCGCCCGGCGACGGCCGGCTATGCTGGTGCATCATGACCGGAGCGGTGGAATTGATTGAGATCGGGACGACGGGGATCGGTGTGACTCCGGTGGCGATGGGCTGCTGGCCGATCAGCGGAGTGTCGACCGTGGGCGTGACCGATGGCGACGCGATGGCGACTCTGGAGGCCGCCGTCGACGCGGGAATCAACTTCTTCGACACCGCGTATTGCTACGGGTACGAGGGCGAGAGCGAGCGATTGATGGGACGGGCCCTTGGCGGTCGCCGTGACGAGGTGGTGATCGCCACCAAGGGCGGGGTGCACTGGGAGAACCGGGTCCAGCACCGCGACGCTTCACCCCAGACCCTGAAGCGGCAGTGTGAGCAGAGTCTCGGTCGGCTGGGCACCGATCGCATCGACCTGTACTACATCCACGCCCCCGACCCGGCGGTCCCGGTCGCCGATTCGGCCGGCGGGCTGAAGGAGCTGCTGGAGGAGGGCAAGATCAGGAGCGTGGGAGTTTCGAACTTCAGTGCGGAGCAGATGGCGGAGTTCTCGGCCGTCTGCCCGATCTCGGCCTCGCAACCGCATTTCAACATGCTGCAACGGGAGATCGAGGCGAGTCACCTGCCGTGGTGCCGGGATCACGGCGTGACGGTGATGGTGTACTGGGTGTTGCTGAAGGGCCTCTTGGCCGGTCACCTGGCTCGCGACCAGGTCTTCGAGCCGAGCGACGGGCGGGCCAAGTACCCGATGTTTCAGGGCGAGGAGTTCCAGAGGAACCTGGACTTCGTGGATGGTCTGCGACCGATCGCGAGTTTGGCGGGACTGACCGTTTCGCAGCTGGTGATTGCCTGGACGCTGGCCCGGCCGGGGATCGGGGTGGCGTTGTGTGGCGGACGTCGGCCGGACCAGATCCGCGAGTCGGCCGGTGCGATGGGCAACGAGGTGAGTGGCGATCTGCTGCAGCGTGTGGACGAGGCGATTGCCGCGCGGGGTACGGCCGAATCGCGACCGCCGATCTAGTTGTCGCCGGGGTTGTCGCCGGGGTTGTCGCCGGGGTTGTCGCCGGGGTCGTCGCTGACCACTTCGAATGCTGCGGACAGTTCATCGGGGATTCGCCTCGGCAATCGTCTCTCGAAGCCGATGTAGACCCAGTTGGTTTCGGCTTCGGCCAGGACGGTCGTTTTCTGGTCGTGGATCTTGAGGATCCGGTACCGGCGTCGGGAGGTGAGTTTCTGGAAGTCGGCGACCCAGGTCCTGACCACGAGTCGATCTCCCTGGAAGGCCGGCTGCAGGTATTCGATCTGGTGCGAGCGGACGACCCAGCCGGCTCCGGTCTGTTGATAGCGTTCCGGCGGCCAGCCCTGAGCCGCGGAGTGTTCCAGGGCGGCGTCTTGCATCCACTCGAGGAAGACGACGTTGCCGGCGTGTCCCTGGGCGTCGATTTCTTCGGCGGTCACCACGTGTTGGAAATCGAAGATCGCTGGCATCGTCGGTCCCGATTCGGGTCGTGCGAGTGGTCTGTGTCAGGGGGGACTGCCATGATTGCTTGCCAGTGGGGTCGCGGCAATTGACAATGTGTCGCCAGGGGGCGAGGCGGTCCCCATGTTCTTCAACGGTGCATCAGCATGATCGTCTGTGATTTCAGCAGTGGGCGTCCCGACCCCGAGTCGTTCCCGGTGGCCGAGTTGGCCGAGTCGGCCTCGCGGCGTTTGCTCGAGGAGGGGAGTGACCTGGTTCAGTATCCCGACCCTCGGGGATACGAGCCGTTGCGTCGCCTGGCGGCCGAGCGATTTCTGGAGCGAGAGGGTGTTGGGCTCGATCCCGACTCGTTCCTGCTGGGAACCGGTTCGACCCAGCCGCTGGCGTTGTTGTCCGAGGCGCTGGCGAGTCCCGGCGATGCGATCATCACCGAGGAGTACAGTTACACCGGAGCGTTGTCTCTGTTCCGCCGCTATGGTCTGGAAACGGTCGGCGTATCGACTGACGATGAGGGTCTGCAGCTGGACGCTCTCGAGGCGACTCTCGATCGTCTGGACCGATCGGGCCGACCGGCCCGCTTCATCTACGCGATCCCGACCTACCAGAATCCGACCGGCTCGATCCTGTCGTTGCAGCGGCGACGCGAGTTGCTCGAGTTGGTCAATCGGCGAGGAGTACCGCTGGTCGAGGACAACTGTTATGCGGACCTGCATTTCGAGTCCGAGTTGCCTCCGAAGTCGATCCGCGCCCTGCCCGGCGGTGACGACGTGATCTATGTTGCCAGCTGGTCCAAGATTCTGGGCCCCGGCGCCCGGCTGGGTTATGTCTCGGCCTCACCCGAGCGGCTCGAGCGATTGATGTCGCTCAAGAGTGACGCGGGGAGCAGCAATCTGGCGGCGATGATCGTCAGCGAGTTCATGCAGCAGCATCGCCGCGAGCACACGGCGAAGTTGTGCGGCGTACTGAAGCGGAAGCGGGACATCCTGCTGGGTGCGCTCGAGGAGGAACTGGGTGAGATGTGTTCCTGGACTCGACCTCAGGGCGGGATGTTCGTGTGGGTCAGGTTGCCCGATGAGATCGACAACGCGGCGTTGGCTCGAGCGGCTGAAGCGGAGGGGGTGCTGTATCATCCCGGCCGGAACTTCGACAGCGGCGACCGGGACATCCCCTACCTGAGACTGGCCTTTGGGTTCCCATCCGACGAGGCGATTCGTGTCGGCACTCGTCACCTGGCGCGAGCCATCCGGGCGGCCACTCCTGCCGGGGCGGTCAGCCAGGCAGCCGCCACGTAAGCACCGGAATTGGGTTCTGGTTCTGGTTCTGGTTCTGGTGGAGCGTCTCGAATCGGATTTTCAAGGGGTGGATAACCGGACTCGAACCGGCGACCTCCAGAACCACAATCTGGCGCTCTAACCTACTGAGCTATACCCACCATCTGTCGCCGGGCGGCGTTGCAGTTGGTCGAGAGGAC
>CAUZJR010000467.1:0-4409 GCA_963580005.1 Planctomycetota bacterium | reverse complement strand
AACCCGACCGGCAACCCGACCGGCAACCCGACCGGCAACCCGACCGGCAACCGGCTGGCAACACACAGGCAGACCCGCATGACGACCGAGTTGCACGATCTGCAAGATCAGCATGAGTTGCAAGATCCACGGATCGTCGAATACGACGTGCGCACCGACGAGATGCTCGTCAACATGGGTCCCCAGCACCCCAGCACTCACGGAGTGTTGAGGCTGTTGCTGAGGACCGATGGTGAGATCGTGCACGAGGTGACTCCACACCTGGGCTACCTGCACCGCTGTGCCGAGAAGATCGGCGAGAATCTGGCCACCCCGCAGTGGATCCCCTACACCGACCGGATGGACTACCTGGCCGGGATGAACATGAATCTGGGCATGTCGCTGGCTGTCGAGAAACTGCTGGGCATCGAGTTGCCCGAGAAGGCCCAGACCATCCGCGTGCTGATCGCCGAACTGGGCCGTGTCGCCAGCCACCTGGTAGGCATGGGCGCCTACGGACTCGACCTGGGCAGCTTCAGCCCCTTCCTGTGGGCGTTCCGCGAACGCGAGATCATTCTGGACCTCTTCGAGGAGGTCTGCGGAGCACGGTTGACCTACAGCTACATCACCCCCGGCGGTGCCACGCACGACCTGCCCAAGGCCGTCAATCTCCCGCCGGGACTCGCCGCGCTGACCGGACAGTCGCCCGACACGACCGTCTCGTGGACCGAGGCCCTGAGCCAGTTCCTCGATTGGCTCGAACCTCGGATCGAGGAATACCACACGCTGCTGACTCGCAACCAGATCTTCATCAAGCGGACCGCCAGCTTGGGACTGCTCTCGCCCGAGATGGCCAAGAGCTACGGCTGCACCGGACCGGTGCTCCGGGGCAGCGGTGTCGACTGGGACCTCCGCCGCGACGGCGAACAGATCTATACGAAGATGTACGAGGGCTACGAGTTCGAGATCCCCGTGGCTCCCTTTGACGCCGCTCCGCCCGAATCCGTCTGCGGCGACAACTGGTGCCGGTTCTATGTGAGGATGATGGAGGTGGTGCAGTCGATCGGGCTGGTCCGGCAGGCGATCGAGAAGTATGCCACCGCCGAGGGTCCGTACCGGGAAGCGTTCAAGCTGGCCACCAAGTTGCCCGTCGACGAGTGCTACCTCGAGACCGAATGCCCGCGGGGCCAGATGGGCTTCTACCTGGTCGGCGACGGCAGCAGCGAACCGTTCCGGGCTCGAGCCAAGAGCTCCTGCTTCTGCAACCTCGCGGTTACCGCACCACTCTCCAAAGGGTTCCTGTTGGCCGACATCCCCGCGGTCGTCGGGTCACTGGATGTGGTCATGGGCGAAATCGACCGCTAGTGACGATCGATTGGCCGGGTGAGGCGGCGAGTCCTTCGATGGGCCCCGGACCGATCCGATCTCCGGTTGCGGTGGATCGTGCCTCGCCATTTCCCTACACTCACTGCCGAACCCACTTGCTCTTACGGAGACCAGCATGAGCCGGTTGCCTGCGTTGCTCACGGGGTCCCACTCCCGCTCCCGCTCACGATTCATCACCGCACTGGTGGCCGTACTGCTGGCGGTCTTCGCGGTCCCGCACCCGGTACTCCTGGCCGCCGACGGCGACGCCAAGAAAAAGAGTGCCGAGCCCAGCGAAGAAGAAATCCTGCTGCTGATGCGGATGTTCTCCGAGACGTTCGAGCAGATCGAACGGAACTACGTCAAGGGGGTCGACCGGCGACGGCTGATGGAAGCGGCCATCCGCGGCATGCTCAAGGAACTCGACCAGTACTCCAACTACATCAGCCCCGACCAGATCTCCAGGTTCCAGCAAAGCGTCAGCCAGCAATTTGGCGGGATCGGCATCCAGGTCCGACCCGACCTGGTCGTGGCCACGCCGCTGGCCGGCAGCCCCGCCTACAAGGCCGGGATCAAGGCCGGCGACCAGATCATCGAAATCGACGGCAAGAAGGCCTCGGAATTCCCCGACGGCAAGAAGCTGGAAACCGCCGTGTCGCTGATGAAAGGCAAGCCCGGCGATCCGGTCACCCTCGGCCTCAAACGGACCGGCGTCAGCGAGCTGATCAAGATCACCGTCAAGCGGGCCATCGTGCAGGTGCCCACCGTCATGGGCGACGTCTTCGGCGGCAACGACCAGTGGAAATTCATGCTCGATGACAAGCAGAAGATCGGCTACATCCGCGTGACTCACTTCGCACGACGCACCGCCGATGAACTCAGGGTCGCCATGGCCCAGCTCAAGAAACAGGGCATGAAGGGACTCATCATCGACCTCCGCTTCAACCCCGGTGGACTGCTCAGCCAGGCCACAAAGATCTCCGACATGTTCATCGAAAAAGGACGGATCGTCAGCACCAAGGGACGAAACGTCCGCGAACGAGTCTGGAACGCCACCAAGCCCGGTACACACTCGGGGTTCCCCATGGTCGTGCTCGTCAACCACTTCAGCGCCTCGGCCAGCGAAATCCTCAGCGCCTGCCTCCAGGACCACAAGCGGGCTGTCATCATCGGAGAACGGACCTGGGGCAAGGGAAGCGTGCAAAACGTGATCCAGCTCGAAGGGGGCTCCAGTGCACTGAAACTGACCACCGCCAGCTACCACAGGCCCAGCGGTCGCAATATTCACCGCTTCCCCAACAGCAAACCCACCGACGTCTGGGGCGTCATGCCCGACAAGGGTCACGAAATAAAAATGACCCGGGTCGACATGATCCGCTACCAGGAATACCGACGACAACGAGACGTGATCCGAGACGAAGGACCGCCCAAAAGCGACTTCGTCGATTCCCAACTCACCAAAGCCGTCACTCACCTCAACACAACGCTGAATCCCAAGGACAAGCCCAAGCCCAAGCCCAAGAAGGGCAAGAAGGGCGACAAGAAAAAGAAGGACAAGAAGAAGCCCGGCGAGAAGAAGAAAACTGAAAAGAAGAAGCCGGGTGAAAAGAAGAAACCTGGTGACAAGAAGAAGCCCGGCGAAAAGAAGAAGAAGAAGAAGAAGCCGGCCACCAGCAAGACCCAGGGCTAGTCATCCGACCGCCTGTCATCCCGATGTTGCTGCTGGCGATCGAAACGAGTTGTGACGAGACGGCTGCGGCGGTTGTCGACCGTCAGCTCGTCATTCGCTCGAATGTCGTCTCCTCCCAGGCCGAACTCCACGCCAAATTCGGCGGAGTGGTCCCCGAGATCGCCTCCCGGGCTCACCTCACCAACATCCTCCCGGTGCTCGACCAGGCCCTCGAACAGGCCGGCGTCTCGCTGGAAGACATCACCGCCGTGGCGGTTGTGACCGAGCCGGGCCTGGTCGGATCGCTGCTGGTGGGACTCAGCGCGGCCAAGGCGATCTGCCTGGCTCACGACCTGCCGCTGGTCCCGGTGCACCATATCGAAGCCCATCTCTTTGCCTGCCGCATGTCGGCCGCCGGTGAACTCTACCCGGCCGTGGGCCTGGTCGTCAGCGGCGGCCACACCAGCCTCTACGACTGCCGTGGTCCGCTGGACTCCACGCTGATCGGCTCGACCATCGACGACGCCGCCGGTGAGGCCTTCGACAAGGTGGCCCAACTGCTTGGCCTCGGCTATCCCGGTGGCCCGCAGATCGAACAGACCGCCCGGGACGGAGACCCCTCTGCGATCAAGCTGCCCAGGCCGCTGCTGGCCGAACCGGGACTCGACTTCAGCTTCAGCGGACTCAAGACCGCCGTCCGCTACCAGGTCCACGGCGTGCCCGGGACCGACCGGGTGCCGCCGCCGATGACCCCCGACCGGACCGCCGACCTCGCCGCGTCGTTCCAGGCCGCCGTGGTCGACTGCCTGGTCGGTCGCTGCCGCCGGGCGCTGGCACAACTGGGACACCAGAAACTGCTCGTCGGAGGCGGGGTGGCGGCCAACCGGACCCTCAGGGACGCGTTGCAGAGGATGTGCCGCGAGCAGGACGTCCTGCTGGAGATCGCACCCGGGGAACTCTGCACCGACAACGCCGCGATGGCCGCGCTGGGCTGGGAACGACTCGAACAGGGGCACACCGCAGAACTCGATATCGATGTCACGCCCGGACTGATCCGCCGAAGCCCCAGTCGGCCGAAGACCCGCTAGTACGGCTTCTCACTTCAGGTTCTTCTCGGGTAGAATTCAGGCAGCGAAACGCGACCCGCGGAACCCGATTGGGAGCATGCACACCGTGAGACGACGACTGGCACTGGTCATCCCGCTGGTCCTGGCCATCGTGCTGGGTGGATCCGCTCCGCCGGTCGCCCACGCCCAGCAGAAACCCTACCCGGCGCCGTCGCTGGCCGGAGGCACCGGCTGGCTCAACACGTCGCGGAATATCGATCTCCGAGACCTCCGCGGCAAAATCGTGCTGCTCGATTTCTGGACCTACTGCTGCATCAACTGCATCCACA
>CAUZJR010000466.1:0-4414 GCA_963580005.1 Planctomycetota bacterium | reverse complement strand
GCGGTGCGGTGTGCCGAGGCCGGATTGCACGTGGTTCAGGACAAGCCGATGTCGAACCGGGTGTCGGAGTGTGACCGGGTGGTCGAGGCGGTGGCTGAACACGACGTGCGGTTCATGATGTGGAACCGGAACTTCCTGCCCGCGCTGGTCGAAGCGAAGCGGGTGATCGATGAGGGCTGGATCGGTCGGCCTTATGCCTTTCACGTCGACTTCTACTTTGCCAAGGACTCGGGACCGGCCAGGGGAAGCCGTGGCCCCGACGAGCCGCCGATCGACTGGCTCGAACGACAGATCGAAGCTCATGCCGATGGATCCGACGGAGGAGTCGGGGTGGATCCGATGGGTGAGTTGAAGATCGAGGGCATTTATCCTCTGGCCTACATCCAGTATCTCTCGGGCAGCCGCGTCGAGCGGGTGTATGCTCGGACCACCGCGCACTTCCACCAGGCCAATTTCGACAACGATGTCGAGGACCTGGCGACGGTGACACTTGAGATGGAAGACGGTGTGATCGGGACCCTGTGCATCGGCCGGATCGGAGCCGCTTCGCACCCGGACATCGGCGAGATCAAGCTGCACGTGTTGGGCGAGGCGGGCGGGCTGGTGATCAGCGAGGCCCGTCCGGAGGTCAGCGTGTACTACCGCAACCAGCCTCAGTTCGAATTCCGCGGCCGGCGGATGGCCATCGACCTGGACTACCAGTTGATGGACGACTTTGCCGCTGCGATCGATTCGGGCAGCGGCGGGATCCTGGACGCAGCGACCAGTCGCGACATCGCCGCCACGGTGCAGGCGGCGGTCGATTCGGGCAAGAGCGGGCGGGTGGAAGCGGTGGTGTAACCGCAAAGACCTACGCTTCGGCGTCGAGTTCGGCCAGCTCCACCCAGCCTCCACGTCGCGCCGAAGTGGCGGCCGAGTCGGTGAACAGTTGCACTCGCCAACCATCGTCCATTCCCGGGTGGACTCCTCGGCTGCCACCAACCTGTTCCTGGAACGAGCCGAAGACATGCCTCGCGGCGCGGTTGCCGAAGCCCGGGTCCTCGATCGTCTCGGGCTGTCCGTCGGTGTCCTCGGGCGGGTACAGCGTCACCGTGCTGCGGATACGATCGATGGCCAGAGAAGCCTCGGTGCCGTGCAGCTCCAGTTCCGGAGCCATGCCCTTGCGCAGGAACGGGGCGTGCGAGAGAATGATGGCACCGATGGCGTCGTTGTCCCATTCCCAGGCGATCGTGGCGTAATCGAATGCCGTGCCGGTTTTTAGCTGTTGAGCCTGTGCTGCGTCGTTGTCCTGGCCCCAGCCGATCGCTTCACCGAGATCGATGTCGCCGAGGTCGGGCTTGGGGGGTGAGACGACGTCGGCATGAGCCAGCACTCGCCGGGCTTCGCAGCCGATGATCCAGCGAACCAGGTCGTAGGCGTGTGAGCCGACATCGGCGATCGAACCGGCCGATGACAGGCTGGCGTCGTCGCGCCAGGTGTGAGGGATGGCGACGGGTCGAGGGTTCTGCCAGCGGTAGATGATGCCTCGGATGTCACCCAGGGTGCCCGCCCGGACGATTTCCCTGGCGCGGATGAATGCCGGCACGTAGCGGCTCCAGAACGGAACGTAGTGAGCCACTTTGGCATCACGCACCGCCGACCACATCCGGTAGGCCTCGTCGACATTGGCCCCGATCGGTTTTTCACAGAACAGATGTTTGCCGGCCTCGGCGGTGGCGAGTACCGGATCCAGGTGCAGGGCGTCGGGCGTCAACACCAGCACCAGGTCCACCTCGGGGTGATCAACCACCTGCCTCCAGTCGTCGGTGATGAAATCGCAACCGTCCTCGTCCGCGGCCGCCTGCAGTCGGTCCTGGCGGCGGGCACACAGCGCCACGATCTTCGCCTCGTCGGTGCACTCGCGGATCTCGGCCCGGTAGGGCGTGCCGATGAACCCGGTGGCTCCGATGACGCCGATTCCGAATGTCATGCGGTGGGCTGCCTGGTGCAAGGGGGATGATGCGGGGTGATGCGGGGTGATGCGGGGTGATTGTTTACCACGATTGTTGGCTGTTGGCTATCTTGGGCCAGATGTGGGTGCAGTGTGTGTTTGGGGTCAGACGCCGCCCGTGGCGGGGCCTGACCCCACCAAGGAGGATGCGATCCATCACTTGAACGTCTACAGTCGGAGGATCTGGCGGCAGACAACAGGGGGAGCTTGCAGTCGATGTTGGGTGCGGGCGAGGCGATCCGGATCACGAAGCTCGAGACACTGCTGGTTCAGCCTCGGTGGCTGTTCCTGAAGGTGCACACCGACGCGGGGATCGTCGGCCTGGGCGAACCGGTGGTCGAGGGTCGGGCACGGACGGTGGCCGAGGCGGTCAGGAAGCTCGAGGGCTACCTCGTCGGCCAGGACCCTCGAGCGGTCGTTCACCACTGGCAGGCGATGTACCGCCACGCCTTCTACCGAGGCGGACCGGTGCTGACCAGCGCCATCAGCGGCATCGACATGGCGCTGTGGGATATCAAGGGCAAGGCGTTGGGGGTGCCGGTCTATGAGCTGCTGGGCGGCCCCACCCGAACCCGCGCCCGAGTCTACGCTCATGCCTCGACCCCCGAAGCGATACGCGAGCGGTCCAAGGAGGGGTTCACGGCGTTCAAGACCGGGGTGTTCAAGCACCGGCCGGCTCGGATCATCGAGACGCCCGGGTTCGTCAAGCGGGTGGCCAGGCGATTCGAGGAGCTCCGCGAGGCGGCTGGTGACGAGCGGGACATCGCGATCGACTTCCACGGCGCGATCAGTCCGCAGACGGCCAAGCTGTTGATCAAGGCGTTGGAGCCCTACCAGCCGATGTTCATCGAGGAACCGGTGCAGTGTCAGAACGTCGAGGTGATGGCCGACATCGCCAGGGGCACTCATCTGCCGATCGCAACCGGTGAGCGGGTCTTCACCAAGTGGGGGTTCCGCGAGTTGCTGGAGAAGGGGGCTGCGACGGTGCTGCAGCCGGACCTGTGCCACGCCGGCGGGATCACCGAGGTGCGTTTGATCGCGGGGATGGCCGAGAGTTACTACGCGGCGATCGCGCCGCACAACCCCCTGGGTCCGATTTCTCTGGCCGCCGGGCTACAGATCGCCGGTTCGATCCCCAACTTCCTGTGCCAGGAACAGGTTCACCTGGGCGAGGGGTACATCACGAAGCCGTTTGAGGTGCGGGATGGGTACATCGACCTGCCCGACGGGCCGGGGCTGGGGATCGAGCTGGATGACGATGCGGTGGCCGAGAAGATCGGTCACGACTGGCGGAACCCGATGCCGTACGACGCCGATGACGGATCGGTGGTCGACTGGTAGTTCCGACCGGGGACACCCGGGCGTTGAGGCTGAGTCCCTGTGGCGAGGCCCTGTGGCGAGGCCCTGTGGGGGCAGGCACCTGGGGTCCTGAACTGTTAGACTGTCGCGATCCTCAGGCCGATTCGCCGATCAATTCCCGGAGACCTCCCCTGTGCCTCGTGCCTTCCTGTTGCTCCTCGTACTGCTGACCGGTGTGGTTCACGCCGAAAACTGGGCACGATTTCGTGGTCCTGACGGCAAGGGGATCAGCACACAGAAGGGCATCCCGGTCAGCTGGACCGACAAGGACTACAAGTGGAAGACTCAGCTGCCGGGCCTGGGCCATTCGTCTCCCTGCGTGTGGGACGATCACGTCTTTGTCACCTCGGCTCTCGACAAGGGTGCCGTTCGACTGGTGATGTCGGTCGACGCTTCAAGCGGCAAGGTGTTGTGGACCGACCGCCTGGCATCCCGGACTCACTCCAAGCACTCGCTCAACAGTTACGCCTCGGGGACCCCGGCCAGCGATGGCAAGCGGGTGTTCGTGCTGTTCACGACCGACGAAGACACGGTGGTGCGGGCCTACGACTTTGCCGGCAAGCGTCTGTGGCAGACCGACATTGGCAAGTTCTACAACCAGCATGGGCATGGCTGCGGAACGTCGCCGATCGTCTGGAGGGACACGGTCATCGTTGCCAGCCAGCACGACGGTCCGTCGGTGATCGCCGGTCTCGATACTGCCACCGGCAAGATCCGCTGGCGATCCGAGCGGAAGGTCAAGCTGACGGCTCACTCGACCCCGGTCATTCTCGAACGCGAGGGCAAGACGCCTCAGCTGTTCACCAGCAACACCGGCGACGGCCTGGCCAGCTTCGATCCTCGCAACGGCAAGCTGCTGTGGCGAGCCAACCTGTTCACGTCGCGTGCGGTCAATTCACCGGTCATCGCCGGCGACCTGGTGATGGCGATCACCGGCGGCGGCGGACGCGGCAAGCAGCTGTTTTCGCTCTCGGTCGACCAGGCCGGCGAGGTCGGTGCCGACAAGGTGGTCTGGTCGGGTGACCGCAACCTGCCGTATGTCCCCACCCCGCTGGTCTTCGGCAA
>CAUZJR010000465.1:0-4430 GCA_963580005.1 Planctomycetota bacterium | reverse complement strand
TCGATCCCGGTCAGTTGGCCCCCGGAGAGCGTGATCGAGGCATCAGCTCCCCGGCCCGATTCCTCGACCGTACACCCCATCCGTTCCAGGCACTCGACAAAGGCGATGTCGCCCTGGAGGGCGTTTCGGTCGAGTCCTTCGATGGTCACGTGACCGCCACAAACCGCCGCGGCGGCCAGGAAGTAGCTGGCGGAGGTGGCGTCGGGTTCGATGTCGAGTTCGCAGGCCTGGTAGCCGGTGGGCGATATGTGAAACGTTCCGCCGGGTTCCTCGGTCACACGGGCCTGCATCCTCGACATCAGGGCCAGGGTCATGTCGATGTAGGGCCGCGAGACGAGTGGCCCGTCGACACTCAGCGTGACGGGACCCGCAGCACAGGGGGCGGCCATCAGCAGTGCGCTGAGGAACTGGCTGGAGGTGTGTCCTGGCAGGGTGCTGCTGCCGCCGGCCAGGCCGTTGGCGGACAGGCTGACCGGCGGGCAACCGGTCTGGGCCACGCACGAAATCTCCACCCCCAGGCCTCGTAGTCCTTCGACCAGGTCGGCGATCGGACGTTGTCGCATGCGGGAGTTGCCGTCGAGCGTGAAGTGTCCCGAGCCCAGGCAGAGCATCGCGGTGAGGAACCGAATGCTGGTTCCGCTGTTGTGCAGGTCGAGTGTGGCGGATTCGGCCGGCACGCTGCCCCCGCCCCCGCTGATCCGCACCGTGGCGGTCTCGGGACCCTCGTGGATGTCAAAACCCAGTTCAGAGAGTGAATCGAGCATCACTCGGGTGTCGATACTGTTGAGCACACCGCTGAGGCGAGTCTCTCCGCGGGCCAGTGCCGCCAGCACCAGGGCCCGGTTGGTCAGGCTCTTGGAGCCAGGCGGGCGGATGGAACCTGCCAGGGGTTCGGTGACCGGTACGATGTGACGGGGTGGAGAAATCATCGACGGGCTTGCCGCGGCAAACGGCAGTTTTCAGAATCGTTCGAGGAGGTGGCCTGCGTTGGCGGGCCGATTTTTGGCGGGGAATCAAGTATGGACGGGCGGTCCTCAGTCGGGAAGAGCAGCACGGGAGCCGGGCGGAACCGTCCTGGTGAGTGGATCTGGGGTCGCCGCGTGGTGCTCGAGACGCTGCGAGCCGGCCGATGGCCGATCCGCGATCTGTGGCTCTCGGAGCGGGTCGAGCCGGATCTGGCCGAGGAGGTGCGGCGGTTGTCCGAGGCACTGGGAGTCGAGGTGCAGAGTTCCGATGCCGAGGCGATCCGGGCTCGCTGCCACACCGATCAGCACCAGGGGATGCTGGCCCGGGTGGGTGAGTACCCGTTGCAGGGTCTGGAGGAATTGCTCGAGGGGTCCGGCGACCGGCCGCTGTGGCTGCTGCTGGATGCCGTGCAGGACCCTCACAACCTCGGAGCCATCCTGCGTTGTGCCGAGATCCTCGGAGTCGATGGCGTGGTGGTTTCCGGGGACCATGCGCCGATCAACGGGCACGTTGCCCGCAGTTCAGCGGGTGCTGCCAACCATGTCCTGATCGCGGGCTCCGAGAACCTGGTCGGGCTGGTGATGCGGTTGCGTCGTGACGGAGTCACGGTATTGGCCTCGAGTGCCCTGTCGTCAGAGCCGGCCAGGAGCTACGACCTCAAGGGGAAGCTGGCACTGGTGGTGGGCAACGAGGGTCACGGGGTGGCCGAGGATGTGCTGGAGGTCTGTGACGGCCGGATCGGGATCGAGCAGTCCGGACGCACCGAATCGCTGAACGTGGCGGTTGCCACCGGAGTGTTGCTGTATGAGGTGGACCGCCAGAGGCGGGATGCCGGGGACGGGTCGGCATGCTCGAGTTGAAGAATCCTCACAGTGTGCTGGCGGCCCTGCAGACCCGGGCCGGTGACGTGGTCGAGGTCCGCCTGGGCGAGCAGTCTCCATCGGGGGCCTGGCAACAGGTTGTCGAGTTGGCTCGCAGCGTGGGCGTGCCGGTACGAACCGGTCGGATGCCCGGCGGTCAGCAAAAGCGGCGAGACAAGAGCGGCGAGAAGTCCGCGCGGGGCGGACGGACATCCCTGGCGGTGGCGGCCGTTCGCCCGAGGTCCGATGTGGGGCTCGACGAGTTGCTGCAGAGTGCTGGTGGAGAGGAGCATGGGATCTGGCTGGCCCTGGATCGTCTGCAGGATCCTCACAACATCGGAGCGATCTTCCGCACCGCGGCGTTTTACGGAGTCCGCGGTGTGCTGCTGACGACCAACCAGTCGGCACCGCTCTCGGGCACCGCCTACGATGTGGCCTCCGGGGGCCTGGAACATGTCCCGTTCACGCTAGCGGGCAACCTGGCTCGAGCGCTCCGCGGGGCCCGCGATGCGGGATTGTGGGTGATGGGGACCAGCGAGCGGGGCGAGGACGAGCTGCCCGAGGGTGCGGATCGGGACTGGCTGGTGGTGATCGGCAGCGAGGAGCGGGGTTTGAGGCGTCTGACTCTGGAGCACTGCGACGTCGTCTGCGGGATCCCCCCGAGGGGCGAAATCGCCTCGCTCAACGCCTCGGTCGCAACCGCCGTGATGTTGACCGTGCTGTGTCGCTCCTAGGCAAACAGCTCGCGGACCACCCTCACCTCGTCGGTCCCCGTCAGCCGTTCGCGGAATCCGTGTCGGTCGAAGTAGAGATCCTCGTGGTGCATGCCCATGGCATAGAGCATCGTGGCGTGCCAGTCGGCGACGCTGACCCGTTTGTCGACGGCCCGGTAACCGATCTCGTCGGTCGAGCCGTACACCGTGCCGCCGCGGATGCCGGCTCCGGCCATCCAGATCGAGAATCCCGCCGGGCCATGGTCTCGACCCGCCTTCTTCGGATCCGAACCCGGCCGGACCTGTGCGATCGGCAGCCTCCCGAATTCTCCGCCCCAGACCACCAGCACGTCATCCAGTAGTCCTCGCTCGGCCAGGTCATCCAGCAGGGCGGCGACCGGCTGGTCGGTGTGCTGGCAGGCTCCGACCAGGCTGCTGCCGATGTTGGCGTGGTTGTCCCACATCTGGCCGCGGGTGTAGATCTGCACCAGCCGCACGCCTCGCTCGACCAGCCGCCGGGCCATCAGGCAGCGGCGGGCGTAATTGTCGGTCGTGGTGTTGCCGATGCCGTAGCGTTGCTGAGTGTCCTGGGTCTCCTGCTCGAGATCCAGGGCGTCCGACGCGGTCATCTGCATCCGCGCGGCCAGTTCGTAGCTGGAGATCCTGGCATCGAGTCTCAGTTGGCCGGGCCGCTGCTTCTTGTGGATCCGATCGAGCCGGGCCAGCAGACGCCGGCTGGCATCGACCACCACCTCGGGACGCTGGCGGGACTTCTCGGGCTTGAGGTTCAGGATCGGCGAACCGGTCGGCCTCATCCGCGTGCCCTGGTAGACCGGCGGCAGGTAGCCCGACTGCCAGTTCTGGATCTCGTTGACCGGCAGACGACTCTGGGGATCGTCCAGCACGACGTAGGCCGGCAGGTTCTGGTTCTCGCTCCCCAGCCCGTAGGCGACCCACGAGCCGAAGGAGGGCAGACCGGGCAGCAATTTGCCCGACTGGATCTTGTAGAGAGCCGGTTCGTGGTTGGGGTGCGTGTTGTACATCGAGCGGACCACGGCGATGCGGTCGACGTGACGGGAGATCCCGGGCAACAGCTCGCTGACCCAGGTACCGCTCTCGCCGTACTGGGCAAACTTCCAGGGACTCCGCATCAATCCCCCGGCCGCCTGGGGACTCGAGACGTCGGCGGCCAGGTCCTTGAAGACCGATTGACCGTGGTGCCTGGTGAGCTTGGGCTTGGGGTCAAAGAGGTCGACCTGGCTGGGGCCACCCTGCATGAACAACTGGATGATCGCCTTGGCACGGGGGCGGGCGTGAGGCTGCTTGGGGGTCAGGTCGTAGAGACGCGGGGGGGCGGGGGCGAGCGAGTCGGCGGCCAGCAGGCCCGAGCCGCCGTAGAGTTCCCGGCCAAAGAGGTAGGCCAGTGCGGTGCCGTAGAGTCCGTCGGCGGCACTGCTGAAGAAGTCGCGGCGGGCGATGGGGTGGGTCATGGATGGGTGGCTCACCGAAAGGAAGACGTTGGGCGTGTCAGTCGATGAAGAGGAATCCGGCCGAGTTGAGCAGGGTGTGGCAGTAGGTCGAGAGTGCACGTTGGGCCGGTGTGAGCTTCTTGCTGGTCTCATCGGCCGTGCCGGGCTTCTGACGCCACAGACGGGTCAGTTCTTCCAGCGCCGCCCGCCCGATCTCTCGTTCGGCATCATCGGGCATGCGGCCCAGCGCCAACTGGTAACTCCGCTCGATCTGCTTGTACGGCTGCTGGCCCGCTTCGAGGGCGACTCGCTCGGCAAACGAATCGGCGAGACTGCGGATCATGGCGTCGTTGAAGAGGTGCAGGGCCTGGCTGGCGACGGTCGAATCGGGACGCTCGACGCAGTTGGGAATCATCTGCGGC
>CAUZJR010000464.1:0-4440 GCA_963580005.1 Planctomycetota bacterium | reverse complement strand
CTGGTGGCGGGCTTGGTGGGAGGTGCGTTGTTGCCGGGGATCGGCGTGCTGCTGGATCGCTTCGGTGCCCGCGTGCTGCTGCCGACGTTGGGACTGTTGTTGGGGATCGCCTGTCTCTGGATGTCGTCGATCGGCACGCTGCTGGGACTCTCGATCGGTTTCACCCTGATCCGCAGCATCGGCCAGGGTGCCATCACGCTCTCGGCCACCTGGCTGGTGGGTGAGTGGTTCGAGAGTCGTCGGGGATTGGCGATGGGGATCGTCGGTCTGGGTGGAGCGGTCTCGGTGATGACCATCCCTCAGCTCAACGACCTGGTGATCGAGCAATACGGTTGGCGGTCGGCCTGGTGGGGGCTGGCGGCGATGGTCTGGATTGGCCTGGTGTTGCCGGCTTTGTTACTGGTCCGCGACCGGCCCGAACCGCTGGGTTTGTTGCCCGACGCGCGGTGGCACGACGAGCGGACGTCCCAGAGATCGGCTGCGGCCCGGGCCCAAGAAGCCGAGGCAGGCCGGGCCGATGACCTGAAGCTGGGCCAGGCAGTCCGCTTGAGCAGTTTCTGGAAGCTGCTGGCGGTGTGGTGCACCACGTCGATGGTCGGGACCGGATTGATCTTCCACCAGGTCTCACTGCTGGCCGTACACGATGTGGCTCGCAACGACGCGTTGCTGCTGCTGGGCTTGCAGGCAGTGGTGGCCACCTTCAGCGGTGTGTTGGCCGGGTTCCTGACCGACATGGGGTACGAACGGTACCTGCTGGCTGCCGCGATGGTGTTCCTTTCCTCAGGGGTCGGGTTGATGCTGTGGATGCCCGGCCCGGGTTGGGCCGTGCTGTACGGAAGCGTGCTGGGCCTGCAGGGCGGGATCATCCGCACGGCGGGGACGGCTGTCTGGATCAACTACTACGGTCGGACCAACCAGGGAGCGATCCGCGGCGCGGCGATGGCCGCTGCGGTGGTCGCGGCTGCCTGTGGGCCCTTGCCTCTGGCGATCAGTTGGGACTGGACCGGGAGCTACTCGGTTGCCCTGAGCGTGTTCGGCATCCTGCCATTGCTGGCCGGAGTCGGCGTAGTGTCCGCCCGCCGCCCAGTCCCCGGTTGAGCGTTAGGCGTGCACCGCGGCTCCGGCGGCGGCTACCGGGACGAGGTTGTCCGTGTCGTCGAACTGCATGGCCTCGGTGCTCTCGATCACCTCGAGATCATCTCGGGCGGCGATCGCATCGGCAAAGGACTCGCTGACCAGCGTCTCGCCGACCTGCATCGTGTTGGTGATGTGGACCACGCGGGCGTGTTCTGGGTCGGTCAGCCCGATGGTGGGGATGATCGCTTCGATGCACTCGCGGTCGGTCTCGAACGCGATCGGCATGCCCGCCGCGGAGGGGTGTCCTCCGGTCAGCGCGTTGATCGCGGTGGCCGACTGGTCGACCGCGGCGATCGTGCGGCGGTTGGTCACCTCGGCCATCCCCAGCCCACAGGCGTTTCCGTGAGTCTCGGGGGTCAACCCGCGGACAAAGATTCGTCGCACCCGGACTCCGTCCTCGTCGGTCGCCGAGTGGTCGTTGTACTTGCGGCCGATCACGTTGGTGTCCATGCCCGAACCGCTGACGTTCTTGCCGATCTCGTCGATGATCAACAGGTCGACGGCGTCAAAGGGCAGCCGGGGCATCCACTGCTTGGCCTGGACCAGCAGTTCCTTCTCGCGTTCCAGGAATTCGCCGGGGCTGACCGCTTGGATCAACGCCGTCTCGTCGAATGCGTTCTCGACGATCGCCAGCCCGGCCACCACGCTGCACTTCTCGAGCACGCTCTGACCCACCGCCGTTACGATCTCCAGCCAACTGTAGTCCTGGATCGCGCGGTGGTAGATCTTGGCACCCTCGTGCTTGCCCAGCCCGATCAGCATCATCTTGTGCAGGCCCGATTCGATCTCGCCGACGAAGCCGGTATGAGGCTTGATGCGGCCGCAGACGATCACGTGGTCGGCTTCGGAGGCGTGCTTGTCGAAGTGGACGGGGATCCCCTGCGGCGTCTCGTCGACGATGATCGTTTCCATCGAGGCCCGGATCTCGGCTCCGGTAAATTCCTCGGTGATCCCGTAACTCTCGATGATCCCACGCTGCCCCTCAGCCGTGCCACCGCCGTGCGAGCCCATGGCGGGGATGATCAGCGGGATCGCGTCGAGTGTCTTGATGAAGTCGCAGGCCGACTTGATGATCTCGGCGATGTTGGCAATGCCACGGCTGCCGGCCGTGATGGCCACGGTCTGGCCCGGCTGGATGCTCTGGGCCAAGTCGAGACCACCCAATTGGCTGGCGACCTCGGCAGGGATGCTGGCCACTCGGGCAGACTCGAAGGACTGCCGGACTCGGATCATCTGGGGAAGCTGCATCGGAGGTGTCTCCCGGGCCGAAGGCGGACGCTGGCCGCGTCGGTTGTGCTGAGTTGGAGTGTCGAAGCTGCCGGGTTAGTCTAAAACGCTTTCCGAAGAAGGTCCACCAGAGCCCCACTTCGATGACGCCGTCACGCCCGACCCGACCCGCCGGCGATCAGTTGCTCGTCAACGACAGCGTGTCGATTCCGCTCGCGGAATTCGACTTCGAGTACATCCGCTCCTCGGGACCCGGTGGGCAGAACGTCAACAAGACCAGTACCAAGGTGCGGCTGAGATGGAACGTGGTGGATTCGCCGAGCATCGATGAGGGACTGCTGCAGCGGATCCAGCAGAATTACCGGTCGCGGATCACCGGTGAAGGAGAATTCCTGGTCACCAGCCAGCGGACCCGGGATCGGGAGACCAATCGAGCCGATTGCCTCGAGAAGCTGGCCGAGATGATCCGGCAGGTGGCCACGCCGCCCAAAAAACGGCGGCCGACACGGCCGACTCGCGGATCGAAGGAACGCAGGCTGCAGAACAAGAAGCAACGCTCGCAGCGGAAAGAAATGAGACGGCCGCCGGGGGACGGGGATTGACCGAGGGGGGAAGCGAGTACGCCGACGGTGGGAATCCGGTCTTGTGACGGAAGTCGGTTGTTGAGTATCGTCGCCGCGCTCGCTGTGTCGGTTGCCCAGGGATTCGGACATGACCGCCTCACGACTGATCCTCCAGTCCTCCATCGTCCTCTTCGCCTGCGTGGTCGGCTTCGTGATGGGGCGGATGGGAGCCGCGCCACGGGCGGTTGAGCCGGGCGAGGGGGTTGCAGAGGCACTCTCGGACTGGACTCCGCTGGAACCCGGCTGGGACCTCGATATCAGCAGCTCGCCGGGCGCGTCGTTCCCGGCCATGACCCAGCCACAAGTCGATTCGACCTCGGGACTCGCCGGCGACAAGCACCAGGGACCCAATCGCCAGTTCTATCCCAAGGCGGTACAGGGTGACGCCGGACCAGGCCCCTTTTCCGGTCCGTCCACTGCCGAACCGATTCGCGGAGACGCACCGCTGGCGACTTCGGCTCAGATCCAGGCCCTGATCCAACGGGAATTGCCCGGCTTGAGTGAATCGGATCAGAGTGTTTGGGCCGAGGAACTCGAAGGGATGACTCTCGAGTCGGCTCGCGAGGTGCTGATGCTCAGGCAGGCCCTGGATGCTCTCGAGGACGCCCCGGCACGCGACTCGGGCGATCCTGAACAGCGCTGAGCTGCATTGCGAGCTGCGGGTGGTCAGGGCGATTCGGGTACTACACTTGACTGGAGGCTGGCCCTTGGTGTATCTATAGCTCCAATGCGCAAGCGTACGGTTATGCGTTGAGTTGATCTCGATGTGTTGTCGCGGCGCAGCAGCCGATTGCGATTCTCCCCAAGCGGGCGGGTTGGGTTGGCCGAGGAATAAGTAAGAAGAGGTAGTAGGAAACACATTCGTAGCCACACAGCGACGGCGTCAGGAAGACGCGGCTCGCATGGGTACTCCAAGGAGAAGAACTGATGGCAATGCAAGCGTCTCGTCGCGACTTCCTCTACGCCGGCTATCTTGGCGGATTGGGCCTGACGATGGCTGACATGTTCCGTATCGAACAGGCTCAGGCCGATCAGAAGTTCTTCGAGAGTAAGGAAGGCACCGCCAAGTCGGTGATCTTCATCTTCTTCCCCGGCGGACAGGCTCACCAGGAGACCTGGGATCCCAAGCCGTATGCTCCGCTGGAGTACCGCGGACCGATGGGTTCGATCGCCACGAAGGTCTCCGGCGGACGTCTCAACGAGACGCTCAAGAACACCGCCCAGATCGCCGACAAGATCACGATCGTCAATTCCCACACTCACGGCGAAGCCGCTCACGAGCGTGGCACTCACAACATGTTCACCGGCTATCGACCGAGTCCGGCCCTGGAATTCCCCAGTATCGGCACGGTGGTCTCACACGAATTCGGGCCGCGGAACAACCTGCCGCCCTACGTGTGCATTCCCAGCCAGCCGAACCGATACGCCGGCACGGGCTACCTGTCGAGTTCGT
>CAUZJR010000463.1:0-4454 GCA_963580005.1 Planctomycetota bacterium | reverse complement strand
TCGCCGACCCGGTTCTTTGTCGGGCTCCGCGGACTCGAGGCGACCGGCGAGGGATTCGTCGAAGACAGGCCGTTTGAGACCCAGTCGACCAAACTGCCCACCGGAACCGTCACGCAGAAGCTCTTTCACGGCACGGTGACCTGGAGCCGGACCTACCGGGTGACTGACACCGCCGCCAGGACCGGCTACGGGGCCCGGGGCCGAGTGCTCTATCAATACTGCGACGAAAACGGCTGCCTGAAGGGACGCGTGGCCTTTGCGCTGGGACAGGTCGGCTCGGCCGACTCGATCGCCAGGTCGGTCTCCAGCAAAACCGACGACGAAACCGCCGCCCAGCTGCCCGCCGCACCCGCGGGCTTCAGCACACTACTGAGCCAGGTCGGCATCGCACTGCTGGCCGGCTTCATTCTCAACTTCATGCCCTGCGTGCTGCCGGTGATCGGCCTGAAGATCATGTCGTTCGTGACCCAGGCCGGCGAAAACCGTACCCGAGCCTTCATGCTCAACCTCTCCTTCTCGGCCGGCCTGATGAGCGTCTTCCTGGTGCTGGCCACGCTGGTCGGAGTCGTCGGATCCGGCTGGGGATCGCAGTTCACCAGCGCCACGTTCAACATCGTCATGGCCACGATCGTCTTCGTGTTTGCACTCAGCTTCCTGGGCGTCTGGGAAATCCCCGTGCCCGGGTTCGGCAGCACCGCAGACGCCTCACAACAGGAAGGGCTCGGAGCCGCGTTCGCCAAGGGGGTTCTGACCACCATCCTCGCCACTCCCTGCACCGGACCTCTGCTGGTGCCGGCGATGAGCTGGGCGGTGAGCCAGTCGATCCTGATCACCTACGTGGTGCTGATGAGCGTCGGGCTGGGGATGGCCTTTCCCTACCTGTTGATCGGAGCCTTCCCGAGGCTGATCGCCTTTTTGCCCAAGCCGGGCATGTGGATGGAAACCTTCAAGCACGTGATGGGGTTTGTGCTCTTGGGCACCGTGATCTACCCGATGTTCGTGCTCTCGGGCGTCGACCCCGACATCGTCGTCCCCACGCTGCTGTTCCTCTTCTCGCTCTGGGCCGCCTTCTGGTGGATCGGCCGCGTGCCGCTGACCCAGCCACTCAGACGACGGATCAGGTCGTGGGTCCAGGCAGCCGCCTTCAGCGGGCTGATGGGACTGGTCTCCTTCGGCTGGTTCTACCACCCCGACGACGGCTTCTGGAGCCCCTACTCCGACGAAGCCCTCGCCGGTCATCTCGAAGCCAACCAGACCGTGCTGATCGACTTCACCGCCGATTGGTGAATCACCTGCAAGCTCAACGAGGCGGTCGCCTTGGACGCAGACGTCACTCGCGCATTCATCACCAACAACAACATCGTCGCCATCAAGGCCGACAAGACCACAGACTCACCCGACATCGATGCCCTGCTCGTCAAGCTCGGCAACCACGCCAAGGCGATTCCCTTTTACGCCATCTACCCGGCCGGACAACCCGACAAGCCCATCGTGCTCGACGGCGTCTTCGCATCCCCCGACCGCGTGATGGAAGCACTCAGAAAGGCCGTCCAAAACACCCCAACCGCCGCCGTCCCGTCCAACACCCCGGGCAGCTAACCCCCCCTCACCAGGGACTGGCACGCCTCCTACTCCCCTACCCCCGCCGCCTCCTACCCCCCTCCAGTCAACCGGCGTATCTGCACGCCGAAATGAGCCTGGTTGTGGCGAATCAACCGCCGACGGTCCGCCTCCGAATCGGTCGTCACGTCCAGGAACAACAGACCCATCTCCTGGTCGGTCCCCTCGCCCCAGGTGACCCGCCGAGGTGGCACATGCGGGTTGAACGGGTTGGCCGAACTGTTGTCGTACCACGCTTCATGGATCAGGCGGCTGCCACCAGGAATCCGCAACGGGCGACGCAAGTGGTAGCGTGACTGCCAATTGAAGTCCCAGTCGTCAATCGCCACCAGCGGCAGCTGACGACCATCGGGAGTCTCGGCCCACGAACGACAACGACGGCCCAGTAGATGCATGTGAGGCAAAAGCGAGTGCACGGTGACGGGGACCGGCAGTGTGTACTCGGCGCGATGATACAGGTCAGACTCCCCCGCCGGGATCTCCAGCGACATCTCACCCACAGCGACCTCGATCACCGGAGTCACCTGCCCGGGCGATCCCTGCGACGCCGGGTCGTTTAGGTCGACAAAGTAGAGGCCGAGTTGTGACCGGTCGTGCTCGATCCGGCCCGACGGGTGGTAGTGCACCTGCACCACGAGATCCGAGCCCCCGGCGATCCGACGCCCCAGCCCCTCGGCCAGCCGCCGTGGCTCGACCCCGACGGCCCAGCCCCCCAGCGTCCCACCGCCTCCGAAACCCCATCCCCCGAAACGACGGTAGCCCAGGGCCGGGTCGGCCGCATCCAGTCGCCTGGCTCCGCCCGTGTCGTCGTAACGGAAACTCGCATGGTGCACCACGCGAGGGTTCCCCGGACGGAAATCAATCGCCGAGATCATCCGGTCCCGCTTCAAGCCACTGGGGATCACGAAGTACCAGTAGATGTCGGACCCCTCGGCTGGGATCTGCACCGATGAGGGCATCGACAGCACCAGGTCCGGCTCGCCCAGCAACCACCCCCCCGGATACTCAGGCGGCTCAGGCGCCCGTGACAGGTCACCGGGCGGGAGACCCGATTCGAGCCAGCCTCGCAGCAGCGACAGCTCCCGCTCGCTCAGACGCATGTCGCCCTGGAAGTGGCCGAAGCCGGGTCGAGGCTTCCAGGGAGGCATGATCCGGCGGGTGAGCACATCGAGTACCTGGCGACTGCGGCTGGCCACGTCGGTGTGGCTCAATAGCGAAAACGGTGCCGAGGCGTCCTCGCGGTGGCAGCGACCGCAGCGACGATGCACCAGCGACGCCACGTGGCTCGTCCACGTGACCGGACCCTCCCCCGAAAACGCCCCCGAAAACGCTCCCGAATTCGACTCGATCTCCTCGAGCACGCAGCCCACCGGAGTCGTTCTCACCAGCGACCGCGACCGACCTGCAAGCACCGTGTCGATGGCACGAGCCAGGTCGCGGCTGGTGACCCTGGCGCGACGACGACCGACATCGATGTACCTGTCGTCGATGCGACCTCGGTAACACAGCCGACCGCTCGAGTCGATCACGAACGACTCGGGGACATGAGTCGGCCTCAATTGGCTCCTGAGATCCCTGTTGGCCGCATGGGTTGATTCAGAAACCACGGCAACGGCGGTCCCCAACTCGGTCGCCAGGTCGATGTCCGTATCGACCTGGATCACCAGCAGCTTGACACCCACTCCGGCTGTGGCCTGGCCGAGCCGCTTGAGCATCGGCAGGTAGGCGCGGCTGATCGGGCAGGTGCTGCCCAGGTAGACGATCACCGTGGCCGGGAACTCCGAGCGACCTCCGACCCGGTGAGTCGCACCGGTGTGGCCGAGTAGCTCGATCGGCTCAATCACCGGTCGGGCCTCGGAAGGCTCCGACACACCACCCGTGGTGGCGCTGCTCCACTGGACCGGCAACAGCCCACCGACCCAGGCGGCCAGGCCCAACAGGGCGATCAGCGAGAGGAGCAGCGGGGTGAAGGCCGCTCGCAGCGGGTGAGACGAAGAGGTGCCTTCCACGGTGGTCCGACCGTTGGTGATGCGGGCCGGGACGGTACCAGATGCAGAGGATCGCAACGAGGCGAGTTGCCTGTCTGGTCCGTTAAAAGGGAGCGGCCGCCGCAGAGTCCCGCAACTCCACGACGGCCTGCCACCCTCGGACACACACCGTTTGGGTTTCAGCCGGAGCCCATTGGCTTAGACCCGAAGCAGTGCTTCTACCGGAACTATTCCGGCGGAATGCCCAGGAGTTCCTCCTCCTCTTCCTGGATGATGATCCGCGGAGTGACCATCAACATCAGGCTCTCGGTCTCACGACCGACGCCCGAGTTCTTGAAGAGGCGACTGATGTAGGGAATCTTGTTCAGGATCGGAACGCCGGCCATGTTGCGACCTTCGCGGAGCCGCTTCACGCCGCCCAACAGCACCGTGCCCCCGTCGGGAACACTCACGGTCGTGGTGACGTTGAGGATGGCCTGCACCGGCTGCTGAACCGTCAGCGTTCCACCGCCGCCACCGCCCTGGCCGCCCTGGCCGCCGCCCATGCCGCCGCCCATGCCGCCGCCGCCCATGCCGCCGCCACCCATGCCGCCGCCGCCCATGCCACCGCCGCCCATGCCGCCGATCCCGCCGAAGCCGGACTGAGCACCCTGGGACAAGGCCGCAGAGAGATTCGTTCCTTGTGGCAGTGCCTGGCCGAATTGGCCAGCGGTGCTGGGCATCGGACGGTAGTCCCGGGGTCCGCCCCCGATCCCGCCGACTCCCATCATGCCGCCGCCGCCGCCGCCCATGCCGCCGCCGCCCATGCCGCCGCCACCCATGCCGCCGCCACCCTGGCCGCCGCCA
>CAUZJR010000462.1:0-4458 GCA_963580005.1 Planctomycetota bacterium | reverse complement strand
GTAGAGCCGATTCGAGCCGACCTGGTTCGAGAAGAAGATGTCGAGCCTCCCGTCGCCGTCGACATCGGCAACCGCCAGGCCGTTGCCGTGGTCGTAGTGAACCGCCTTGTAGGTCCGGCCGGCGTCATCAACCACGCAGTGACGGAAGTCGATCCCGCTTTCGGGCTGGCGATCGGTGAAGCTGAAGTCGTGCCGGACCGTCCACTCCTTCGCCGCAGCCTGTTGACGTGCGGCTCGAGTCTCGAGCCAGTCGGGCGAGACGATTTGTGGCGGAATCGCGACCCGCTCGTTGAGTGCCTGCCCGATCGCGTCCACCAGCTTCTTGCGACCCTCATCCTTCATACCATCGAAGACTCCACGGAGACGGCCGCGGTGGTCCACCAGTGCCACCTTCGAGGTGTGTACGATCGGCTGGTCCGCTCCGATCTCGGCCACCGGCAACTTGAAGCCGGCCGTGATCAGCGAGAAGATCTCGGACTTCTTCCCGGTCAGAAAACTCCAGTTCGACAGCTCGGCACCGAAGTTCTCCGCGTAACGCGTCAACGCCTCGGGCGTGTCGTTGTCGGGATCGACCGAGAGACTGACGATGTGGACCTGGTCCCAGAGAAAGTGCTTGGGTCCACCCCGCTCATCGGAACTGTGCTGATGCTCGATCTCGCGAGCCAACCGCTTCTGGAAGGTGGCCATCCGCCGGGTCTGCTCGGGACAGGTCAACTGGCAACGGGTGAAGATGAAATTGACCACGAACACGCGTCCGGTGAGCTCACGGCTCCCGAACGCCTCGCCCGTGTGATCGACCAGCCGGAACTCCGGCAGCTCCAGGTCCAACGGCAACAGCGAACGAGCCGGCCTGGGAGTATCGCTGCCACCGTTCTTGCCCGTGTTCTTGCCGCCGTCCTTGCCCGAAGCAGTATCCGGATTCGGATCGTCGGGGCAGCCACAGGCGGACAGGACAACGGCCGCCGCCAGGACCACTGAACCGCAACGGCACACGAATCTCATGCTGGGCCTTCTCGAGCCAGGGACACGGGTTGCTGCACGGGGCCGGGTGCAGGGCAACCCCGATCGTTCGACTTGAATCGTTGGGCCAAGTGCTGTCAATGTTCCTTCGCCGAGGCCGCCTCGGGATTTTCGACCCGACGGTAACCGACCCCCTCGTAAGTCGGACAACGCGGACCAAACCACTCGTCGAACTCCGGATCGGGTGCGTCCAGCGTGTTGGTCGCCGGGTCAATCGTTCCCCGCAGGTCCACCGTCGCTCCACCGAAATAGCACCCGCTGACATTGCTGCCGTCGACAATGTCCAGCTCGTAGCGACCCCCGGGAGCCGTGCCGCCGGTCCTGGTGTTCTGCCAGAAGATCGAATGCGTGTAATGGTTGCCCTCGCCCTTGTCGTCGACACCGTTCCAGTTGCCCGTCAGCGTGCACCCGCTGACTCGAACCCTCGAACCGGGGAACACCGTCAACGCTCCGGACCCGTGACGAGCGTTGTAGGGCTCTCCGGCAGGACTAACCGTGTCCGGGCCGGTGTTGGCCACGTTGTCGACAAACAGGCAGTTGGTGATCTCGGCCCGGCTACCCGGCAACACGTCGATCGCCGAACCGGTGACCTGGCAACTGTTGTCTCGAAATATCGAATCGCTGATCCGCACGCTGTCCTGCTGGAAGCCCAGGTGCTGGATCGAAATGCCGCCCCCGCAGGGATCGGCCACGTTGCCGATCACCTCGACCCGCTCGATCCGAGGGTAACTGCGGCCGAAGACCTTGATCCCGCCGCCGTCGCAATAAAAGAACAATAAGTTCTGCTTGCCCAGTTCGGGCCGATTCGGTTCAACCGGTCCCGGCAGGTCGCTGCGGGTCTGGAACCGGTTCGCACCGGTGATCCTGAACCCGCGGAGGACGGTCCGAGCGGTGATCCCGTCACCGAAATAGACCACGTGATTGACCACCGCAGGAAAACTCGAGGCCTCGCTCTCGGCAAGCTCCGGATTGGCCGCACTCAAGATCACCTCGCCACGAGCCTCCAGCGTGATGCCGTCGTGCTGACGGTTCAGCCAGATCAGGGCCTGGCCGGGTTTCCTCGGCCGGTAGGTGCCCGGGTGCACCACCACGCGGTGCCCCGCACTCGATGCGGCCGCCAGGTCCAGGGCCGCCTGGATCGACTCGCCCGGGTGAACGTGCCAAGCACCGTCGGCATCCGGGCCCCCCGTACCAGTCTCGCCGCCCGGCCCGCTGACCGGCCCGCTGACCGGCCCGCTGTTCTCGTCACATCCGCAACCGGCCGCAAGACACCCCAGCCAGGAGGTGGCCTGGCCCAGTGCCGTTCGTCGTCCGATCAGCTGTCCCGGTGACGACGTCATTTGACCAGCGTCGCCAACCAGTCCTGGAACACCCGTGTCTCCTCGATCTGCATCCGCCCCATTTCCTCATCATGAGAAAACCGGATGGCACATATCGGATCCGAGAGCAACTGGTAGCTGCCCACACGGTCGGCGTCGACACGAAGCGTGTGCACCAACTCGGGCACCGCGATCTCCTCGAGCTCCAGCTCCGGCAGCTTCAGCGTGTAGATGTAATCGGTGCTCGTCAGCTTCAGGTCCACGGTCCGTCCGCGAGGCAGGTGCAGGTCGCCGGTGCTGACCAAATCGTCGTCGGTCCCGAATCGCCCGTCGCCACCGGGATAACGGAAGCTCCACTCGAACCCGCTGCCGGTCACCTCCACCAGGCACGCCTCGCCGGAAGCCGACTCGGGCCACGCCAGCACGCCGGGCCCACCACACCCGCAGGGCACGCAGGCGGCCAGAACTATCAACAGCAGCATCAACAGCAGCAGGCAAATGCGGTCACCGATCATGAACTCGATCATAGGACACCACTTCGGCCGCTGACCAGAGGATCGTTTCCTGAGCGGTCCTGCGGGGTCCTGAGAAATCCTGCGGGGAGGCCTCCGGTTTGACATGCCAAGACGTCAAGCTGACAATCTGGTGTAAGCCATTGGTCGTGATCGTAATGAGATCCCCGACACGCCGGCTCACCCTACACGCAATTCTCACCCGTTCGGCGACGACTCAACGCCTCACGCCGGTACACACACCGGGAAGGACTCGTTTCATGACGGCCGTCATCCGCTGCACCCTGCTGTCTCTGTGCCTGTCGATGCTTCTGGCATCTCCGCTGACCGCGGCCGATTGGCCCACATGGCGGCACGATCCGGGCCGTTCGGGAAGCACCACCGAGAAACTGCCCGCGACGCTGAAGCTGGCGTGGACGAGACAGCTGGCCAAGCCGCAGCCTGCGTGGCCCGAGGATCCTCGTATCGGATTCGACTTCGTCCCCGAACCGGTCGTCGTCGGCCGCACCCTCTACCTCGCCTCGACCCGCACCGACAGCGTCACCGCCTACGACACTCGGACCGGAGCGAAGAAGTGGCGGGTGTTTGCCGATGGCCCGGTCCGGTTCGCTCCCCTGGTGGCCGACGGCAAGGTCGTCTTCGGCTCAGACGACGGCTGCGTCTACGCCGTCGATGCCAGCACGGGCAAGAACATCTGGACCTTCCGTGCCGCTGTGGCCAACCGCAAGGTGCTCGGCAACGACCGCTTGATCTCGGTCTGGCCCGTCCGAGGCGGCCCCGTGCTCGACGGTCACCTCGTACGCTTCACCGCCGGCGTCTGGCCCTTCGAAGGTGCCTTCCTGTGTGCCATCGAGCTGGAAACCGGCAAGCCGGCCGAACTCTCGGGTCCCGCAGCCATCGGACCGCAGCACGCCATCCGCACGCTCAAGGATCTCACGCCCCAGGGCTACCTCGCCCTCTCGGGCCAGAAACTCTACATCCCCTGCGGACGCGCCGTCGCCGCCTGCCTCGACCTCAAGACCAACAACTTCCTCTCGCACACCTACAGCACCTCCAATACCACCAACTACCACGTGATCGCCGAGGGCCGCTGGCTGTTCCATGGCTCGATCGCGTTTGACAGCACCACCAAGACCACGCTCTCAACCCGAAACCACAAGCCGGTCACCACACCCACGACGGTGTTCTTCGGCGAGAACGGACAGGTGGTGGCCTATGACCTCGAGAATCCCAAGAAGGTCACTGCCAAGGACCGACGCGGCCGCACGGTCACCAGCACCGTGCTGCCCAAGCTGTGGGCGATGGCCAATTCGAGCGTGCAGAAGGTTCCCGCCGGAGACGCCTACAAGAAGTTCCTGGCCGCCAACCCGCTGGCCATCGACCTGGCCGCCGGCGGACGACTTTATGGACACCAGGGCTCGGTGCTGTTCGCCGTCGAACCTCCCGCCGCACCCGGCAAGCCCGGCACGCTGACCTGGAAAACGACCATCAAGGGCACGCCCGGTTCGCAGATCGCCGCCGACTCGAGACTGTTCGTCACCACCAGTACCGGGCAGCTGATGTGCTTTGCAGCCGACGAGGGAACCGGCGACGTGACCGAGAAAGTG
>CAUZJR010000461.1:0-4473 GCA_963580005.1 Planctomycetota bacterium | reverse complement strand
GTGGTTGTGCGGTGTGCTGCGGTGAGTGGTCTGGGGTCAGGCTCGGCCGGCCCACTCGTGGACTTCGACCCATTGCCGTGCCTGGTAGTTCTGGTCACCGGCGGGGAAGTGAATCATGGAGTTGGCGTCGGCGGTGCTGCGGAGGTCCGAGGATCCGTGCCAATTGACGGGTGTGACGAGTGGTCCATCGGGCTGGCATTCGAGTTGGCCGGGGAAGAAGGTCGGTCGGTCGCCTCGGAACTCGAAATCGCAGGCCAATCGAGCGGCAGCCGGGGAGGGAGTTGCGGGATCGAGTCCGGCGAGTCGTCTCAGCGCGGTGCGGACGAACAATTCGAAGCAGACCATACTACTGACCGGATTGCCGGGCAAGCCGAATACGATGGCGTCGCGGGAGGTCCCGAACCAGACCGGTTTGCCCGGCTTGACCTTCACCTTGTGGAACACCTCGTTCACGCCGGCGGCTTCGAGTTGTTCGGGGACGAGGTCGAGTCGTCCGGCGGAGACGCCTCCGGAGAGCAGCAGCACGTCGCAGTCGAGTCCTACTTGGATCTTCGCCGCGAGGTCTTCGGGGTTGTCACGAGCGATGCCCAGTTCCCGGGCCACCGCACCGCAGGCTCGGACCTGTGCGGCGAGCATCGATTCGTTGGAGTTGCGGATCTGTCCGGCCCCGGGTTGCCGATCGATGGTGACCAGTTCGTCGCCGGTGGCCAGCACACCCACGGTGACCTGTCGATGGACTCCGACGGTGTGTTGTCCGAGTTCGGCGAGCAGTCCGAGTTCCTGGGGCCTGAGTCGGCGGCCGGCCTTTAGCACGGCATCTCCGCGTCTCATCGAGGTCCCCTGTTGGATCATGTCCTGTCCGGCTGAGACCGGCCGGGTCTCGATCCGCACCAGGGTCTGCTGTTCATCATCGATCTCGATTTCGGTGTCCTCGATCCTCACCACCGCATCGGCCCCGTCGGGAATCGGTGCACCGGTCATGATCTGGATGGCCTGTCCCGGCTCGAGTGATTTCTCGGCAACCTCGCCGGCGGTCACTTCCTCGACCACGACCAGCCGAGCGGTGCCCGTCGCGAGGTCTGCTGCTCGGACTGCGAAGCCATCCATCAGCGACTTGTCGAAGGGCGGCGAGTCGATGGTGCTGTCGACGGGACCAGCGAGCACGCCGCCCAGGGCCTGGGCCAGCGGAACCGATTCCACGGGTCCGGGTTCCACAGCCGACGTGATGGCGTCGAAGGCTTCTTCTACGGTGAGCATGAGTCTTCCGGAGGTCGCGTTGGGTCAGAGGGCCAGGAAGTTCCCCAGCAGCGTCATGCCCTCTCCGGTCAGGTAGCTCTCGGGATGAAACTGCACGCCCCACAGCGGCCAGCTGCGGTGTCGCAGCCCCATCAATTCGGGAGCGTGATCGGGATCGTCGGACCAGGCACACGGCTTCAGGTCTTGACCGAGAGATTCTTCGGGGACGATCAGGCTGTGGTAACGGGTGGCTTCGAAGGGGTTGGGGAGCCCGGCAAAGAGCCCTTCACCGCTGTGTCGGATCCACGAGACCTTGCCGTGCATCAGGCGATCGGCTCGCACCACCTCGCCTCCCAGTGCCTCGGCAATCGACTGGTGTCCCAGACAGACACCCAGCAGCGGGACATCGGGACCGAAGCGGTCGACAACCTGCTTGCTGATGCCGGCCTCGGATGGTGTACAGGGTCCAGGGGAGATGATGATGCGATCGGGCTTGAGTTCTGCGATCTGTTCGAGCGAGACCTGGTCATTTCTCTCGACCCGGATCTCCAGGCCCGGGTCAATTTCCCCGAGCCGTTGGACGAGGTTGTAGGTGAAGGAGTCGTAGTTATCGAGCACGAAGATCATGGCGATCGGTCTGGAATTGTCGGTGGTGGCCAGGCGGGCTCTACTTTTTCCCCAGCGCGCGTTGCTTCTCGAAGAACTTGGTAAGGATCGTGCTGCATTCGTGTTTGAGTACGCCTCCGATGACGACCGAGCGGTGGTTGAGTCGTTCATCGTTGGTGATGGCGTACAGCGACTGGCAGCCTCCACCCTTGGGGTCCGGTGCACCGAACAGCACGGTCGGCAGCCGGGCCTGCACGATCGCACCGGCACACATCGGGCAAGGTTCGAGCGTAACATAGAGCGTACAGTCGGTCAGCCGCCAGCTGCCCAGTGCCTCGGCCGCCTGTGTGATCGCGATCATTTCGGCATGAGCCGTGGGGTCTTTGAGTACTTCTCGTTGGTTGTAGGCCTGTGCGATCACGCGATCCTCGTGCACCACCACCGCTCCGACGGGCACCTCGTTTTTTTCGAAGGCTGCCCGGGCCTGGTCCAGCGCCTGTCTCATCCAGTAGTCGTGTGGCTGGAGCAGGTTACCGTTGGGGTGGGATGTCATGAGATCGGTAGCCGGGCTGGACTTGTGACGGTGGGAGGTGTGCTAGGGTTTTTTGGGTGCCTGGGCGGGTGCCGCGGGAGCCACCAGCACGGTGCCGGTGGTCTTGATCTGCTTGTGGTCGCTGGTGACGTCGACCAGCACGTTGTCGCCGAAGAGCAGATTATGGCTGGCTGGGCCCTCGAGTGCGACGGCCTTGGGCTTGACGCTCGAGAACAGGTTGCCGCTGACGGTGACGTCGCGTGTGGCTTCGAGTGTCAATCCGGCGGCGGCCTCGTCGTTCTTCCTCCGCTTGATGCCTCCTTCTCCGATGTAGCTGTTGGAGAAGTTGTTGCCGGTGATTGTGATTCTCCCGCTGGCGGGGCCGACTCGGACGGCGTGGGTCTTCATGATGGTCAGCGTATTGGCGCTGATGGCACATCCGTGTGCGTCGCGGAGATCGATGCCGCCGCCGTTGTGGGCGATGACGTTGGCCGAGACGGTGTTGCCGTAGCAGTCTCGATCCAGGATCACGGCGAACCCGTTGCACTCCTCGATCATGTTCCCCGACAGCACCGAGCCGTAGGTGTTCTCGATGATGACTCCGTGCCGGAGATGATCGTCGATGCAGTTGCCGGTCATGCAGAGGTTGAAGCCATCGGTGCAGCTGACCGCGTCGTTGTTCTCTTCGAACTGGTTACTGGAGACGACAATGTCGTGGCAGCCCAGCAGGTTGAGTCCGACCTTCTTGTTGTAGGTGATCAGGCTGTCGGAGATACGAGGATCTTCGTAGCAGTGATCCAGCCTCAGCCCATCGCCTCCGTGATCGCTGACCGAGAGTCCCTGCACGAACAGTTCATTGACCCAGAGGGCAACCACACCGTGACCGCTCTTGGCAGAGCCGGTCAATCGAAAGTCGGCCAGTCTCACCCGCCACAGCTGATCGGCGCTCTTGACCTTGTCCCCGTCGGGGTGCTTCACGACCAGTGCGGGTTCTCCTTTGGTGTTGGCGTTGTGGATGTGCGTGGCGGCTCCGGCGCCCCTGAGCGTGACATCGGAGCGGGAGAGCACCAGGGGGCTGGTGATTTCAAATCGTCCCGGCGGCAGCACAACGATGCCTCCTTCAGGAGGGACCGCATCGAGAGCGGCCTGGAGGCTGGAGTACCGGCTGGCGTCGATGACGGGGCGTGCCCCCGGCAGGGTGGCTGCGACCGGGGCTCCGGCTTCCAGCGGAGCCTGCCAGGGAGCCAGCAGGGGGACCAGCAGCAGTGTGGCCAGGCACGACGCGACGGCGACGAAGGCCACTCGGGCAGGTCCCGGTGGCGAGATGCGGCAAAGCAAGCGACTCATCGGAAGATCCTCGAGCTGGTCCAACCGGTCCGGTGAAGTGGTTGGCAGCGTACGAGGGTCCTCGAGAAGGGTCAAGCAGGTGGGCCGGCGGCGTGCTGGTCAGAGACCCGGACCCAGACCCAGGCCCAGATCCAGGCCCAGATCTAGACTGGCTCGCGGTCGCCGTTGGGGAACAGCCTCAGCCCCGGCCCGGCCGCCTCGGGAGCGATCGAAAGCAGTCGCAGGCAGACGGGGTTGCCGCGGTAGCGCGCGGTCACCGAGACGAACGAGCGGTCCTCAGCAGTCTCGTCACCGTCGGCCGGGAACACGGTCCAGCGTGAGGTTTCGACGTCGTCGAGCAGTTCGACGAGGCCGAGCAGGTCGAAGTGGAATTCGGGGGGATCGAGCCGTCCGTCGTCTCGACCTCCCACCGTCTCGGTGTCGCCCAGGAACAGGTACACCACCCAGTGGTCTTCGGTCGGCCAGCAATCAAAACCCACCCGCGAAACGCCCATCAGCGGTTCAAACAGCGTGGCGGCCCGGTCGATCAGCTCGATCAGCCAGGTGGGACGCGAGTCACCGCTGCGGGGCTCTCGATTCTCGAGGCTCTTCAGCAGGTGGTCGATGGGGATGTGCGAGTCGCTCACGGAACACCCGGATGGTGGCGGTTGTTGAAGAGGTCAATCAGTCGGGGCGGGGGGAGGTCGAGGGGAGGTCAGGTGTGAGTATCGGGGCATCGGTTCATTGGTGAGCACTCGAAGTGCTCGAGTGAA
>CAUZJR010000460.1:0-4500 GCA_963580005.1 Planctomycetota bacterium | reverse complement strand
GTTGGTATAGAGCTGGCTGACTCGACCCGGCAGCTTGTTGTTGGGATCGGCATCCCGGATCGGCTCCGCCGACTTCGGGCGATGACCGTGGGAATGCGGCGAGTAGTCCAGGAATCGGCTCTCGGTCCAGTTCAGGAAATCCTCGGACGTCGCCGTGCGGATGTCGCGGCCCTGGCGAAAGTCGCGATGGAACTCGCGGTATTGGCCGCTCACCTTGTCCCAGAAGGCCAGGTTCAACGAGTCGAACGCCCCCCGGGCGATCACCGCCTTCTCCTGCATCTTCTTGAAGCGTTTTCCATCAGAGGACACATAGGCCCACAACCCCACACGAAAACTCCCGGCCAAGGCCTTGTATCGCTGGTCGGCAGGGCACTTGGGATTCTCGTCCAGGAACGGAGCGAAGTTGTGAGACCCGGGGCCCATCCAGACGATGTTGTTCTTCTTCGAACCCTTGAACTCGAACAGGCCCAGCTCCGGCCGCTTCCAGTGCACTCCGTCAGTGCTCTCGGCGTAGCAACAGACTTCCGGGTGCGGACTGCTGTAGCCGTCCTTGGTGTAAACCACGTCGCTGCCGCGGTAATACATGCGGTACAGGTCCCCGTCGCGAAAGACCTTCATGTAGGCACACGACGCTCCCTCCCCCGGCCGGTCATTGACGAGCGAGATTTCCTGCGGGGTGGGTCGGTTGAGCTGCAAGCGGGCGGCCTGGGTCAACCCGGCCACCAGCGAGGTGTCGACAAACAGCTCGCGACGGCCGCCGATCGAGGTCACTTTCGCCGAGGGATCGGCCGCTGCCAGGCCTGCGGCCTCACCGGCCGCGGCCGCTGCCAGCCCGACCGCGCCCGCCGTCTTGATCCAGTCGCGCCGCGATACACCCACTCGCCCGTCGTTCATCGTTGTGCCTCCAGGACCCCGGCCATCACAATGGCCTTCAACTGATT
Source organism: Planctomycetota bacterium (assembly GCA_963580005.1). Taxonomy (GTDB): domain Bacteria; phylum Planctomycetota; class Planctomycetia; order Planctomycetales; family Planctomycetaceae; genus UBA8437. The sequence continues at coordinate 3,559 of CAUZJR010000460.1, read as the reverse complement.
CGTCCGAGTATCTGAATCAACGGCACCCCGGAAAGCAAACTCGCGAGTCCCCCATGACCGGCAAACTTCCCCTCGGCTTTGTCAGCGCCATCCTGCCCGACTCCAGCCTCGATCACGTCCTGGGCACCGCCGGCACGCTGGGGTTCGACTGTGTCGAGCTGATGTGCTGGCCTCCCGGTGATGCCGACCGACGCTACGCCGGCGTCACCCACATCGATGTCCTCTCGCTCGATTCCCAAAACGACCTCAAACAACGCCTCGCCGACTCCGACGTCTCCGTCAGCGGACTGGGCTTCTATCCCAACCCCCTGGCCGCCGACCTCGACGCCGCAGCAGCCGCCGTCGAGCACATCAAACGGGTGATCTCAGCCTGTGCCGAACTGGACGTCCCGGTCATGAATACGTTCATCGGCCGCAACCCGACACTGTCGGTCGATGAGAACTGGGGCCGCTGCCTCGAGACCTGGGGCCCGCTGGTCGAATGGGCCGAATCGCACGACGTGCGGATCGGGATCGAGAACTGCCCGATGCTGTTCACTCGAGACGAATGGCCCGGAGGCCACAACCTGGCGACGAGCCCGGCCATCTGGAGACGACTCTTCTCCGACCTGCCCTCCCCCCACCTGGGACTCAACTACGACCCCTCGCACATGGTCTGGCTGATGATGGACCCGCTGGCACCTCTGGCGGAATTCTCGGAACGACTGGTCCACATCCACGCCAAGGATGTCACCATCGACCAGGACCGGCTCGACGACGTCGGCATCCTGGCGACACCGGTCGAATTCCACACCCCCGTCCTGCCGGGCCGCGGCACCATCGACTGGAACAGGTTTCTCGCCGCACTGGCCGGCTGCGGCTACCAGGGACCGGTCTGCATCGAGGTCGAAGATCGGGCGTACGAAGCGACCGCCGAGCTCCGCATCGAGGCCCTCCGCGAAAGCCTCCGACACCTCCGCGATGCCGCCGCCACCCCCCAGGACCTCTAGCCGCGACGGCTAGCGCGGCCGGTGAATCGCCAGGGACGTGCGGAACCTGCGGCGATCGCCGGCCTTGACCAGGTGGCCGATCGAGTAGTACATCCACAGCTCACGACCACGGCGGACCACGTAGGGCGCAAAGCAGCAGTACTCGTCAATACTCCCGGGCTCGCCATTGAACAGCGTGGCGCTCCGGTCTCGCTGCCAAGTCACCCCGTCGCTGCTGCTCGCGTAGACAATCGCGTTGGCTCGCGGGGTGAGTTGACCGCTGCGGAGATTCAAGGCAGCGCTGTACCACATGTGGAAGCGACCGGCCTCGGACAAGACCATCACGTTGTAGACATAGTCCTCGCGACGACCCTCCAGCAGCGCAGGCTTCAGCACCGCCTTGCCGCCGTTTTGCCGCTGCCAGCTGACGCCATCCCGGCTGGTGGCGTAGCCCACGTGAAAGTCCCGCTGTGGGCCGGCCCCGTTGTACCACATGTGCAGAACTCCCCGGTCGTCGCGGAGCACCGCCGGGTGCAACACCAGCTTGCTGTCAAAGGCGCCCGGTTTCCCAAGATCAAGAACCGGTCGGCCTGCATTCTGCCTCGTCCAAGACACTCCATCGACGCTGGTCGCGTAGGCGACGCGATACGTGCTCTTGGGATCTCCGGCCGTGTACCACATGTGAAATTGCCCGCCAAACCGCACCACGGCCGGGTGATCCACCTTGGTCGCGTCGCAGGCACCGGGTGGACCGGTCGTGAACACCGGCTGACCGCCCGTGTGCTTGGTCCAGATCAGCCCGTCCTCACTCCTGGCCAAACCAATCCCACCGGTGAAGCAGTCTCCGGCGCGGCCGTTGTACCACATCCACCACTGTGTCCCGACCTTCAGCACGCACGGGTACTTGGCGTTGCACTCGTCAAATGACCCCTCGCCGCCCAACTCCAGGATCACCCGCCCTGTCTTCTCGAAGCACATCCCCGACCCGATCCGGGCCGCCGCGTCCGCCCCAGGATCGCACTGACCACCGACGGACCCTGTGACCACCAACGCCAACACCGCCAGTGTGATCTCCGGTGAGCCACGTCGACTCCGGCTAGGCATACAGTCCCCGGACCACCTCGCCACCTTCGACCAGCGGAACGGGACGTCCTTCCTTGTCCTCGATCGTGCCGTGCGGGTCGATTCCCAACGAGTCGAAGATGGTCGCCGACAGGTCGGCCGGGCTGACCGGATGATCCAGTGGATAGGCCGCCCTGTCGTCGGAACGACCATACAGGGTTCCTCCCTGCACACCCGCCCCGGCCATCAGCGCGGGGAAACAATAACCCCAGTGGTCACGGCCATCGGCGCTGCCACGATTCTCAAACTTCGGAGTCCGGCCCATCTCGCCGACACACACCACCAGGGTGTCCTCCAGCAGACCCCGGTCGGACATGTCTTCCAACAACGCAGAGACCGACTGGTCCAGGCCCGGCAACAGGTGATCACGCAAACTGGTCGTCATCCCCTCGTGAGAATCCCAGCCCGAAGGGGCCCCGTCGGGCATGTCCCAGATTACGGTCACAAATCGTGAGCCCGCTTCGACCATCCGACGACCCACGATCAACGACTGGCCAAAGAGATGACGGCCGTACCGGTCCCGCAGCGCAGCCGACTCGCGTCGAAGCTCCAGGGCCTCGCGGAGTTTCTCCGAACTCACCATGCCCAGAGCCGAACTGCGGTGGCGATCGTAACCCGAGCTCCCCCCAATCGTGTCCAGCACCCCGCGTTGAGATTCGAACTGGTCCAGCAGACTGCGTCGCCGATCCAGCCGATTCAGCGTCACGCCATCGGCCAATGACAGGCCGCGGAACTGGTACTGCAACTCCGACTCGCTGCAGTCGCGAAAATACGGGTTGTCCAGGTGAGCCTTCTTGCGGATGCGGGTCGCCAGGGCATTGTATTCCGGACCCAGCCAGCCGGCGTACTGGCCCAGCCGGTTGTAACGACCCCCCAACTGGATCTCGCCGTGACGATTCGGCAGGTAGACATAGCTGGGCATCGAGCCCGGTGACGAACGGTCCCGGTCGAGGTAGCTGACGACCGAGCCCATCGAAGGCCAGTCGTTGGCCGCGGCGTTCACATTGGCCGGACCCCGCTCGGCCACGGGCATGTGACGGCCCGTCTGGATGATGTGGGCCGCGTTGTGGTCGTTTTGAGTGTGGGTGAGCGTGCGGATCACCGAGAATCGGTCCGAACAGGCAGCCAGCTTCGGCAGGTGCTCGCAAATCCGCAGACCCGCTGTCCGCGAGGTGATCGCCGAGAACGGTCCGCGGACCGTGCTGGGGGCATCGGGCTTCATGTCGAAAGTCTCCAGCTGGCTGGGACCTCCAAACAGGTACAGAAACATCACCGACTTCGCCGAAGCCGACTGCCGAAATAACCCGGCCGATTCGGCCGCAGCAGCAGCGGCGGTCCCCACACCCAATAGTCCGGCTCCACCAACCCGCAACACCTCGCGACGGCTCATGCCGCTGCAGACTCGTTGAGGTCGTCCCAGGATCCGAAGCATCACTGTTGTTCCCGTGAGTGCCTGTCGCTCTCTATCG
>CAUZJR010000459.1:0-4557 GCA_963580005.1 Planctomycetota bacterium | reverse complement strand
GGTCTTCGATCAGGCAGACCAGGCCGATGGTGCGGCCGGGAATGGCGTTGGTGATGAACAGTTTTTCGCCATTGACGACGTATTCGTCACCCTCGAGCACCGCGGTGGTTGTCAGGGCGGTCAGGTCGGATCCGGCGCCGGGTTCGGTGAGTGCGAAGGCGGAGATTCGCTCGCCGGAAGCGAGTTGCGGCAGGTGCTTGCGTTTCTGCTCCTGGGTGCCAAACCCGATCAGCGGGTCGACCGCACCGATGCAGCCGTGCACGCTGGCCATGCCGGCGACGGTGGCGTCACGAATCGCCATGCGTGTCAGGAAACGGGCAAACTGCGAGAAGCTGGATCCTGAACCGCCGTAGTCTCGATCAACCAGCAGCCCCCAGTAGCCCGCCTCGGCCAGCGCGTCGAGTGTTTCGGGTGCGGTCTTGAGGTTGTCGTCGAGCAGGGTGCCGGATTTCTGTCGGTCGGCGATGACGGCCAGCGACCTGGCCATCACGTCTTCGACGACCGGATCGTCAGGTACGTCGTGAGGGCGAAACTGTTCCAGCGGCAGAGTGCGGTCCCAGACGGCCTGGTGAATCGGGCTGCCGACGGTCTGGTACCTGGGGTCGAACAGCGATTCGACCTGCTCATCGGCTCGATCGATGGCCCCGGTGGTGCGTGCTTCTTCGCGGCTCTTCCCACCGAGCGTCAACGCCGTCTCGACAAAACTCACCTCGTCCGGCTGGGTTTCGGGGATCGACGAGTCGCTCCTCACGTCCGTGCCGGGGGCGCTCATGACGGGACCTCTGTTGCAGGGGGCTACCGGGGTCACCCTAGTCAAAAGCAGGCCACGGCCCAAGCCTGCCGGATGCTGGATCTGTCGTAAGTCAAGTGCTGAACGCGAGATTCGTCAACGGGCGTCCGGGTGGTTTGCTAGACAGTCGGAACTGCGGTATGGTCGGCCCGTCTCGAGATCCGCTCGACGATGAGCGTGATGCCAGGTGGATTGTCCGGTGAACAGGGAGAGACGCGGATGTTGTGCAGGAGCGTGTTGGGGATCGGGCTGTTGGGGTTGGGTCTGCTGAGCGGTTGCAGCGATGCGACGTCGGGCAACGTGTCGGAAGTCGGGGAGGTGGCCGGGGAGGACTCGGCGCAGGCCAACGAGCTTCCGGATCGCCAGCCGTCGACCTCGGGGGCTGCGACGGCCGATGTGCTGTTGGCGGCCCTGACCATCGCGGCCGAAGACAACCCGCCACTGCCTTCTGCGAAAGACGACAAGGACAAGAAGAAGGTCGAGGCCGCTCGGGTGGCCCAGGAGGCGTTGGATCTCACCGAGGCACTCAAGGCGAGCGCCCTGCGGGCCCAGGTCGACGGCAACGGCAAGCCGATCGTGCTCGATTTCTTTGGCCGCTACCTGACCGACGCGGGACTCGCCAAGCTCAAGGGCCAGGTCACGCTTCAGCAACTGTTTCTCAGCCAGCAGGCCGGTATCACCGACATCGGGCTGGAACATCTCAAGGGACTGACCGCCCTGCGGACCCTCAGTCTCTCGAAGACCAAGATCGGCGACTCGAACCTCGAAGCTCTCTCGGCACTCAAGGCCCTGCAGCAACTCAATCTCTCGGGAACCCGGGTCACCTCCGCCGGCCTCGAGCACATCAAGACTCTGACCGCGCTGGTGGAGTTGAAGTTGGCTCAATCGCCGGTGACCGACGCGGGCCTGGCCCATCTCAAGCCGCTGACCAAGCTCCTGCGACTGGACCTGGCCAACACCGAGGTGGGTTCCGCGGGCCTGGAAGCGTTGGTGGGGTTGAAGTTGCAGGAGTTGCACCTGGAGGGCACGCGGGTCGATGACGCCGGGCTGGGCCACTTGAAGGCGATGACCAGTCTTCGCTGGCTGGAGCTTTCGGCCGGTATCGGAGACAGCGGCCTGGAGGCGATCAAGCCTCTGACCGGCCTGGTCCGTCTGAACGTTGGCGGCAGTGGTACGATCAGCGACGCTGGAGTCGATCATTTGAAGGTCCTGACCGCGTTGCAGCGGCTGGACCTCTCGGGAACCGGCCTGACCGACACCGGCCTGTTGTCGCTGAAGGTGCTGACCAACCTGCAGCATCTCAATCTCGCCGAGACCCGGATCACGGATTCGGGGCTGAGGCACCTGCGGGGATTGGCCAAGCTGCGTGAGCTCGATCTGACCGGTACGCGGATGCGACCTGGTGCGGTCAGGCAGTTGAGGGCCGCATTGCCCAATTGCCAGGTCGTGGGAGTCACCGACGGCTAGGCCGTGGTATCTCGACCGCGGACGACCTGGAACTCGTCGGCTTCCTCGGGAGGCCCGATCCAGCGGCAGTTGCCGGGTATGTAGTGCACGGCAAGTCCGCGACGCGATTCGCGGGTTTGGTTTGGTCCCGAGCGGTGCAGCAGGATGCCGTGGTGGAACGAGCAGCCTCCGGACCTCAGCGTGATGCTGCGGGAGCGGTCGTCATCGATTTTGGCTTCGGGCACCTGCATGTCCCTGCGGGATCCGATCTGCCATTCCTGGTCGTGATCGAGGATCCCCTCGCGGTGGCTCCCGACGATCACGTTCAGGCAGCCGTTCTCGAGTGTGACGTCATCGAGAGCGGTCCAGCAGGTGACGACGATCTGGGGATCGAGCGGGAAGTAGGCCGAGTCCTGGTGCCAGGGCTTTTCGATGCCACCGGGTGGCTTCATGAACAGCTGGCTGTCGAAGACCTTGATGTCGGGTCCGATCAGGGCTTCGATCACGTCGAGGATTCCCGGATGAGCGGCGTGGGCGGCGAAGACGTCGTCGTGGTAGTGGCAGCGGTTGATCTTGCGGAGGGTGGCCAGTTCGAGCCGGTCGGCGTCGGGTTCGAGTTCGAGGAGTTCGCGGGGGAAGGGGGCTGTGCCGCTGGCAATCCGAGCGGTCTGCTGTGTCAGCCGGTCGACCGTGGCCGAGTCGACCAGCGGGTCGACCACCAGTACCCCCTCGTCGGCAAACCGGCTCGAGAAATCCGCGGCGTTGTCAGCGGGGGCGACCAGCGTGGGCATGGCGAAAATGTGTCTGGGGAGGGGCTGCAATCGAGCCGCGGAATGGCGGGGTCACGAGGTTGATCGTACTCTGAGAGGAACACAATGTCAGTGACGGACACCGTGGCATGAGACTCTCGTTTTACACCTACAGTTATACCGACCGGCTGAAGATGCCGATCGTCCCCTGTCTCGAGCGGATCGCGAAGGTGGGGTACTCGGGGATCGATGTCTCGGGCACCAACGGCAACTCGGCCGACCCGCGCTCGTTTGACGTCTCGCGCCGGAAACTCACGCGTCGCACCGCCGAACGTCTGAAGCTGAAGGTCGAGGCCGTGGTCACTCATGCCCAGTTGACCGACACGCTGGCCGATTCGAAACGAAAGACGCTGGACCTCAAGGGCAGCGTTGACCTGGCTGTCGACCTCGGTGCCACGGTGGTCACGTTTCACATGGGCGGTTACCACAAGGGCCTGGACCGCAAGGTGGAGTGGAAGCGAGCGGTGGCCGAGCTTCGCAGGGCGTCGGATCATGCTGCCTCGAAGCACGTCTACCTGGCGGTCGATGGCATCTGGCCGGTGTGGATCAACGACAGTCCCGAGGCCCAGCAGAGGCTGTTTGACGAGGTCGACAACGAGTTCTTCGGGATCAATTTCGATCCGTGCTACCTGACGCTGATGGGAGTCGACCCCACCAAGCTGGCTCGCCGCTTTGCCAAGCAGATCGTGCATTCGCACCTGAAGGACCACCGCGGGAGCTATCCCAAGTGGACGCACCTGCTGCCCGGTCGCGGGGTCCTGGCCTACGACCGGATCTTCCGGGCTCTCGGGGCTGCGGGTTTTTCCGCGAGTGCATCGGTGGAGTGTTTCACGAACATGAAGTTCGAGACGGCCTGCGACGAGTGCTTCGCGGCGATGGTCAAGGCGGCCGGTGCCGGAGGCGTCCGGTTCACTCGGACTTGACCTTCAGGCTCAGCACCAGCCCGGCCACCGGGTTGCGTCGGCGGGTGGTGTGACAGCGGATGCAGTTGGCGAACAGCACGATCGGTGCTGCCACCCGGAGAGTCCCCTCGCGGACCTCCTCGTGCTGCTTCTTCCCTGAGGCGAGCAAACGCACGGCCTGCTTTTCAAACGGGGTCCTGGGCTTGTGGTCGATGTTCATGGCCTGGGCACTGACGGCCAGCCAGCGGGCCTCGATACCCCAGCGACGTCGAGCCGTATAGAAGACGTCCTCGAGAGCCCTCGAGGGGATCACCCGCTTCTTGTTCGGTTCGAAGTAGTGCCGGTGCATGGTCAGCAGCGTCGATTCGTAGATGTCGTGCAACAGCCGGGCACGCTGACGGGCCTGCTCCAGCGGCAACGGCTTGGCTGCCAGTGAGGTGATGCCCGAGCCGGCCTTCTTGCCCGTCGTCTTGTCGGTCTTTTTCTTCTGCAACTTGCCGTCGGGTCCGGCGCTGATCAAGCAGATCGCGAGGCAGGCCAACAGCAGCGTGGCGGGGTAGGGGCGGAGTGGGGTGTGTTCGAAGCGGATCACGAGTCTTCGTCTCCGGTC
>CAUZJR010000458.1:0-4559 GCA_963580005.1 Planctomycetota bacterium | reverse complement strand
CCAGGAATACCTCGACTACTCCGAAACCCCCGAAGGACCTCTCGAGACTGACCCGTCGCCGGAGATCGCCATCGAGCTCAGCGGTGACCAGACACTCGAAGAACTCGATCAGACCGCCTGCCCCAACTGCGGGATCAGTTTCCGGGAATTCCGCAGCCAGGGACGACTCGGGTGTCCTCACGACTACACCGAATTCGAAAACGAGCTGATGCCGTTGCTCGAGAACATTCACGGCGAGACTCAGCACTGTGGCAAGCTGCCGACCCAGGCGGCCGATTCGAGTCGCCAGCAGTACGAACTGATCAGGCTCCGCAAGGACCTGCATCAGGCGGTGGCGGCCGAGGAGTACGAAGCGGCGGCACAACTCCGCGATGCCATCGTTTCGCTCGAATCCGACCTCGGACTCACCGAACACCAGGACCTCGACTGAACACCCCTCGTTTCACCTTCGCCCCCCACGCGAGACACCGCTTGTGGACCTCGACAGCCTGATCCCCACCAGCGGCTCGTGGCTCCAGGGCACCGGTCCCGATGCCGACATCGTCGTCTCCAGCCGCATCCGGCTGGCTCGGAACCTCGCACGATTCCCGTTCGTCAGCCGAGCCGACGACGAACTCAGAGACGAAATCGAATCGCTGCTCAGAGACCAGGTGATGGGACTGCCCACCACACACCATTTCCACTACCTCGACGTCAAAAAACTCGAACAGATCGACCGACAGTTCCTCGTCGAACGGCAGTTGATCAGCCGCGAGCACGCCGAAAGCAGCGGGTCACGCGGAGTGGCGATCAGCGACGAAGAGCATGTCAGCCTGATGATCAACGAGGAAGATCACCTCAGGATCCAGGTGCTCCAGAGCGGGCTGTCGCTGGATGGCTGCTGGGATCTGATCCAGGACATCGACGACCAACTCAACGCGAACCTCACCTTCGCCTTCAGCGAACGGCTGGGATACCTGACCGCCTGCCCGACCAACGTCGGGACCGGCATCCGGGTCAGCGTGCTGCTGCACCTGCCGGCACTGGTGCTGACCAAGGAAATCAACAAGGCCTTCAACGCCCTGCAGAAAATCAACCTCGCCGTTCGTGGACTCTACGGCGAAGGCAGCCAAGCGATGGGAGACTTCTACCAGATCTCCAACCAGATCACGCTGGGAAAAAGCGAACAGCAGCTCATCGATGGGCTCAAGGACGTGATCCCCAACATCATCCGCTACGAACGGAAGGTCAGAGGTGAGCTGGTCAAGAAGAACCGGGGAGAACTCCACGACCAGATCTCCCGGGCCTACGGCATCCTGCAAAATGCCCAGACGATCAGCTCCGAAGAGACCATGCAACGACTCTCCAGCGTCCGGATGGGCATCAATCTCGAGCTGATCGACGACCTGGGGATCCCGGCGGTCAACGAACTGCTGATCCACACCCAGCCGGCCCACCTCCAGAAACTCTACAACAGCACGCTCGAAGTGCGTGAACGGAACGAGGCACGGGCCAAGTTCCTCAGGCGGCGACTGGCCGAGCGGCGAGGCGAACAGAACTGAGCGGCATTCGGCCGCTTACGACGCCGGCTGGCCGGTGAAGTACTCCGGCGAATTGCCCTCGCGCCACTTGATGTTGCAGCCCAGGCTCGCACGCTGGGGCTCGGGCAGCGGCTGGCCGGCCAAGACCGCGTCGCAGGCAGCACGCAGGTCCGCACCGGTCACCGGGATCCCGCTCTCGGGACGACTGTCGTCGAACTGGCCCCTGTACACCAACCGCTGGTCACCGTCGAAGACAAAGAAATCGGGCGTGCAGGCGGCCTGGTAGGCCTTGGCCACCGACTGCGTTTCGTCGAAAAGATACGCAAACGTGTAGCCGGCCGATTCCAGCTCCTGGGCCATGTGCTCGGGACTGTCGTCGGGATGAGTCGCGACATCATTGGAATTGATCGCCACGATCGCCACTCCCCGCTCCTGGTACGCGCGACCAAACTCCGACAACGCCTCGCGGATGTGAACCACGAAGGGACAGTGATTGCAGATGAAGGCCACCACCAACGCCGGAGCGTCAGAGAAATCCGCAAGACTGACCGGGGTGCCGGTTGTGTCCGGAAGAGTGAACTCGGGAGCGGATGTGCCCAGCTCCAGCATTGTCGATGCCGTCTTGACCATCGGTTGAGTCTCCAGGATGAGCGTACAGATCGTGCGAGCTAGTAGATCGGCTGGCTCGGAGCTTGGCAAGCCTCGACCTCGACGCGGTCGCTCAACCGCGGAACTTGCTCAGCAATGGCTCAATCACCGACTCGGGCACAAACTCCACCAGCTGATCCACCGAACCATCACGGCCCATTCCGGCGATCTGCTTGATCAGCGTGCTCGAGATCGACGTGTACTGCTCACCCGCCATCAGGAACACCGTCTCGATGTCAGGTGCCAGGCTGCGGTTGGCCAACGTCAATGTGAACTCGGCCTCGATGTCGGTCAGAGTTCGCATGCCGCGGAGCATGACCGAGGCTCCTCGCTGCCGGACAAAATCAACTGCCAGGCCCTCGAAACACTCCACCTCCACGTGCTCCCACGGAGCAACAATCTCACGCATCAGGCTCAACCGCTCGGCAGGAGAAAACAACGGCGTCTTGTCCGGGTTGATGCCGATGCCGACCGTCACGCGACGGAACAACCCCGCACCTCGAGCAATGATGTCGCGATGACCCAGCGTCGGTGGATCAAAACTGCCGACATACACCGCGTGCCGCTCGTCAAGCATCTCGCTCATCGTCTCCCAACACCCCTCTCACGTGTGACGTCACCAGTTCACCAATTCACCACTACGGTCCCACCACGGGACCCCGCTACAGCATAGCGACCCGGACCGTCCGGTCACGAGGCCGAGGCGGTGGATGGCTGGCACCTGCCATTCTGGCAGAATCCGGGCGCTCGCATGCCCGCTTCGTCAGCTACCGGCACCCCAAACCCTGAACCGGTCGAGTTCCGGTCGGGTTCAGGAATCGGAGCGGCTTCGAGGTTCACATCACAAGCTGCCCAATTACAATGACTTGTGGCGATCCCAGAGAATGCATTTTCGGGCGAGACTGCTTCGGAACATCCTTTGCAGTCTTCCCCCAGTGCAAGGCCATGCGGCGGGTTGCCGCAACGGCAGCGTGCCGAACATCAGGACCTCGACAGGACACCGACAATGGCGGTCTTCCGGTTGGGACAGAGTTGGGATCCGCTTCGCGACCTCGAGCGTGAAGTGGATCGACTGTTGCAGAGCGTCAACCTGACGTTCCATGGTGTCCGAGCCGGTCGCAAGTATCCGGCGGTGAATTTGCACGAGTCCTCCGACGAGTACATCCTGACGGCCGAGTTGCCGGCGACGGCTCCGGAGGATCTCGAATTGACCCTGGCCAACGGGCTGTTGACGATGTCGGGGCAGCGGCGGGACGAGGAGGAGATACCCGAGGAGCGATTCCGGCGCCAGGAACGGCCCCGGGGAACCTGGCAGAGATCGCTGTCGATTCCCGAGCGGATCCAGGACGAACAGTTGTCGGCCGACTTCCACAACGGAGTGCTCGTGATCCGGCTCCCCAAGGCTCCCCAGGAAGAGCCTCGACAGATCCCCATCACCAGCGACTGACTGCAGAGGGCCACCGGCTCCAACGGACCTGACCATGTCGATCGAACAACCCGACCGATCTCAGCACCTGGTGATGGCCCACCAGACTGACGACTCGACGTCGTCGTCGACCGAGCGTTTCGTGTTCACGCCGCCGATCGACATCTTCGAAACGGCCGAAGGGTTGATCTTGCGAGCCGACCTGCCCGGCGTGTCCCTCGATTCACTCGAACTGCAGATCCAGGACAACCGCCTGACACTGTTTGGCCGGGTCGAATCGGTGATGCCCGATGACGCGGTGCCCTTGCACCGTGAGTTCGAAGTGGGAGACTTCCTGCGGTCGTTCATTCTCAGTGACGAGGTCGACTACGAGCGGATCACCGCGAGGCTCTCGCACGGAGTTCTGGAGGTCGAGTTGCCTCGAGCCGAACAGGCCGAACCCCGCCGGATCCAGGTCAACGCCGACTAGGAACCAACCCGAGCCTCATTCGACCCCCGGCAACGGAATCGCTCCGGCGGGCGGAGTCCCACCCCCGTCGCTGATGTACTCGCCACGCTGCTTGGCGTATTCCTGCGGAGTCAACTCGTCGCTGGCAGCCCCCTCGACCGCGTCGCCGATCCCCTCGACAAAGAACTTCTTCAGGAACGGCACGCACCAGCCGCAACCTGTCCCCGCTCCACCGCATTCGCTGATCTGGCTGGCCCGCCTGGGCCGAGTGATCCGGATGAAGTTGACGATCTTTCGCTTGGGCACGTGGAAGCAGTAGCAGATCGTGTCATCGAGTTCCACGAGGGTCGGCTCCGTTGGCAGGCAACACGATCAAAACGTAGCCGTCGCGCACCCGGCGGGTCAATCCGACCATCTTCAGCGTCGCATCCAGGATCCCGCCAACGGTCGTCTTACCAAGATCCAACTGCACCGTGCCCTCCAACCGGACGTCGCCCTTGAGACCCTTGTCCAGCCG
>CAUZJR010000457.1:0-4585 GCA_963580005.1 Planctomycetota bacterium | reverse complement strand
TTGAGTGTCGATGTCGGCGACTCGATCACCGCTGGCCAGCAGTTGGTTCGGATCGAGTCGTCTCAGCAACAGGAACTGGTTCGCCAGGCCGAGGCTCTCAAGAAGGTTGCGATCGCCGAGCTGGCGGCGCAGGAATTGCGTGCCAAGGCGGCCTTGCAGGAGTTCGAGCGTCAAAAGGACCTGCGGAGCAAGAGGGTTGGGACGGCTCAGCAGCTCGAGGCGGCGGAGTCGAAGCTGGAGATTGCCAGGGCCGAGTCGCGGCTGGCCGCCTCGAAGGTGGACCGTTCCGAGAGCGAACTGGAAGGCACCCGGCTGGCGTTGGCCGAGCGTGTTATCGCGTCTCCGATGTCGGGTCATGTCGCCACTCGACTGGTCCAGGTCGGTGATCTCGCCAAGACCGATCTCGCGCTGTTGCGGATTGTCGACCTCACGACGGTTCGCACCACGGTGCATGTGGGCGAGAGCGACTACCGGCAATTGCGTGAGGATCAGCTGACGGAGGTCCGAGTTGACACGTATCCCGACGAGGTATTCGTGGGTCGAGTCGAGCGAATGGCTCCGGTGCTCGATCCGCAGACTCGAACCGCGGTCGTCTACATCGCGGTCGACAATCCCCGCGGCCTGCTCAAGCCCGGCATGCATGCTCGGGTGCGGGTCAGGCTGAACCTGCACGAGGGTGTGAGCGTGATTCCTCTGTCGGCGGTGGTCGAACGAGCGGGTCGCAAGACGATCTTCGTCGTGGCCGAGAACGGCGGCAGCGTGCAGCAGGTTGAGGTCGAGTTGGGCCTGGTCGAGGGGAACCGGGTTGAGGTGGTGAGTGGTCTGCGGCCGGACGTTCGAGTCGTGACGCTCGGCAGCCATCTGGTCGTGGATGGTCAGGACGTGCAGGTGATGGACGAACCCGCGTCGACGGCGGACTGAGCCGACATGACGCTGACCCGCCTGGCCGTGCACCGACCGGTAACGACGTTGATGATCGCCCTGGTCGTCACATTACTGGGCTACATGGCCGTCGATCGTCTTGCCGTCGACCTGCTTCCCAAGATCGACTACCCGACCGTGCGGGTCGAGACCCTGTACCGCGGTGCGGCTCCCGAGGAGGTCGAGACGCTGCTGACTCGGCCCCTGGAACAGGCGCTCAGTGCGGTCAAGGGTTCCGAGGAGATTTCGAGTGTCAGTGCCGAGGGTGCCAGCACGATCAACGTCCGCATGACCTGGGGTGCCGACCTCGACGTGGCACTCAACGACATGCGGCAGGCGGTGCAACGGGTCCGGCGGCAGCTGCCCGACGAGGTCGAGGGACCCTACTTCCGGCGTTACAACCAGAGTGACTCGCCGATCATCTACCTGGCACTGGAGCGGAAGCAGCAGGGACCCGAGAGCGACCGGCTGTCGGTCGAGACGACCAGGCGTGCCGAGACCGAGGTCGTGCCGGAGCTGGAGAAGCTGGAGGGAGTGGGTCACGTGCGGCTGCGTGGAGCGGTTCGCCGCGAGATCCAGGTCGACCTCGACCGCCAGAAACTCGAATCACTCAACCTGGGCGTCAACGAGGTAGTGGCCTCGCTGAGGCGTCAGAACGTCAACCAGCCGGCCGGCGATTTCGACGAGGGCAACGTACAGCGACTGGTCCGCAGCCACGGCCAGTTCCAGAACCTCGACGAGATCCGGCAGACCGTCGTCCGCCAGGCGGGCGGAGCGGTGGTGCGGGTGGCCGACATTGGCCAGGTGAAGGACGGGGTCGAGGAGCGGACCGACGTCAGCCGGGTCAACGGCAAGGAAGGCCTGCTGATCTACATCCACAAGCAGTCCGATGCCAACACGGTGGCTGTCAGCCGCCGTGTCCGCGCAGCGGTCGTTCGGCTCAACCGGCGTTTGAGCGACATGGTGCTGACGATCCGGATCGACAAGTCCGAGTTCGTGGTTCAGTCGATAGAAAACATCGAGCGGGCGGCGGCCTACGGGATGGGCTTGGCGGCGGTGGTGCTGGTGATCTTCCTGCGGAGCTTCCGCAGCACGATCGTGATCGGCATCTCGATGCCCTTCTCGGTGATGGCCACCTTCGTGCTGATCTATGCTCACGACTTCTCGCTGAATGTCATCTCCTTCGGCGGACTCGCGCTGGGCCTGGGCCTGTTGGTCGACAACTCGATCGTCGTACTCGAGTCGATCTATCGCCGTCGGGACGAGGGTCAGCCGATCAAGGAGGCGGCCGTGGACGGGACGACCGAGGTGGGTTCGGCGATCGTGGCGAGCACGATGACCACGTTGATCGTGTTTGTGCCGCTGGCGTTTGTCGAGGGCATGACCGGTGTGTTGCTGCACCAGTTGTCCTGGGTGGTCTCTTTTGCCCTGACCTGTTCTCTGCTGGCCAGCCTGACCCTGACCCCGATGCTGGCGGCTCATTGGGGCGGACGTCGGAAGCCGGACCAAGAAGCGGGTGCCACGACTGAGTCGTCTCGCGGCTTCGCCGCGATTGCTCACCGCGCCTTCTCGAAGCTCGAAATGCTCTATGCCGCCGTGTTGCGGCTGGCGCTGCGTCGTCGGGGTGTGGTGCTGTCGTTGCTGCTGCTGCTGTTTGCGGTCGTCGTCGGCCTGGCGCCTCGGGTGGGGACCGAGTACATGCCCAAGGCCGACGAGGGAGACCTGCGGGTCCGGGCCCACATGGCACCGGGCATCCAGTTCCGACACCTGCATCGCCAGGCCCGTCGGATCGAGCAGAGTATCCTGGAATCGGTGCCGGCCGCACAGCGGGAAACTGTGGCGGCCTTCATCGGCGGAGACCGCGACGATTCGGAGGATTGGAACGAGTGCTGGATGAGGGTCAAGCTGGTGCCTCGCAGCCAGCGTGACCAGTCGGTCGACGAGATCCGTGAATCGCTGGCTGCGGCGATCGGAGCGGTGCCGGGCATGAGGATTCGGGTTGAGGCCCAGACCGAGATGATGTTGGCGAGGATGTTGAGGTTCGGGGGTGGTGACATCGAGGTCGAGGTGCGGGGGCACGACCTCGACGAGGCCGATCGCCGGGCCGAGACGGTGGCGGACCTGATGAGGCAGGTGCCGGGCCTGATCAACATCAACATCGAGCGTCCCGATCGCAGGCCCGAGTTGGCGGTGCACGTGGATCGGGTCAAGGCGAGACTGATGGGGGTCAGCGTCCGCGACATCGGCGAAACGCTCGATACGACGATCCGGGGCACCGAGGCGACGATGTTCCGAGAGTCGGGCAACGAATTCAACGTGCTGGTCCGGCTGCAGGACTCGGACCGCGACCGGCTCCCCGACATCGAGCGGTTGGGTGTATCGACCGCTTCGGGCCGGGTGGTGGCACTGCGGGACCTGGTTCGGTTCGATTCGGGCAACGCACCTTTGAGAATCACTCGGACCGCACGCCAACGCGTGGTGCAGGTCTCGGCCGACGTGGTCGACCGTGATCTCGGCAGTGTCGTCGGCGACCTGACCGGGCACCTCAACAAGGAACAGTGGCCTCGCGGGTTCAGCTACCGCATCGTGGGAGATTACGAGGAGCAGCAGCGGAGTTTCGAGGAGTTGACCAAGGGCCTGGTGTTGGCGGTGGTGCTGATGTACATGGTGATGGCGTCTCAGTTCGAGTCGTTTCGGGACCCGCTGGTGATCCTGGTGACGATTCCGCTGGGCGCGATCGGCGTGATCCTGGCCCTGCTGCTGACCGACACCACGCTCAACGCCCAGTCCTTCATCGGAGCGGTCATGCTGTCCGGCATCGTGGTCAACAACGCCATCGTGCTGGTCGACTGCATCAAGCAGAGGCTGGCTGCCATGGAGAGTGACTGGTCGGGGGACTACACCGAGTTGGTGGTCGGTGCGAGTGTTCGGCGATTTCGGCCGATCCTGATGACCACATTGACCACGGTACTGGCGATGCTCCCGATTGCTGCCGGCTGGGGAGAAGGGGGCGAGATGCAGGCTCCGATGGCCCGGGTGGTGATTGGAGGCCTACTGTCGGGATCGCTGATCACTTTGTTGGCGATCCCGATTGTCTGCCATGTCATGCGTCCCGGTCGCAGGGGCACAGATGTCCGCACCGCCGACGCGTCCGAGTCGCTATAATTCTCACGGTTCACACCGCGAGGATGCGGGGTGGTGAGTCTTGTCAGGAAGGACGCGGTCATGTCGAGTGATGAACCGGGGCAACGACAAGGCGAGTCGGCGTCTGCGCGGGAGAGGTGGACGTTGATGCTGGCGGTGGTCCGCAGTTCGCTGGACCCTCGACGTTGGCTGATCGGTGGCCTGGCCGCGGTGGTTGTGGCTGCCGGTGGCGGATTGCTCGATGCCGTGTCAGACTCCGAACCCCAGGCGCGGTGGCCCTGGCAGATCGAGTTGGGTGCCCTGGAGGGCGACCGGCGGGCCGAGTCATTGCTGAAGGCCGCCGGCGAGCAGCCTCTGGCCACAGCGTTCCGCGTGGCCTGGAATCCTCAACTGGTCGGTCGTCCACTGCGGGATGTGATGAATCCGGCAATCCAGATCGTCGGTTCTCGAGAGTCCTGGTCCGCGACGGCGGTCGCCTGGTCACGGTTCCTGGTGGCCGTGGTGGCCTGGTCGCTGGCCG
>CAUZJR010000456.1:0-4608 GCA_963580005.1 Planctomycetota bacterium | reverse complement strand
TCGCCGCGGCCCCCCGCGTCACCGAGTCGCCCTCGGACCACTCGTAGGCCAATTCGGCCTCGCGAGCCGATCGGACCAGCTCTCCTGCCTCGAAAAACGTGTGGGCCGCGGCAAGACGGGCCAGGGGATCCTGGGCCGGAATGGCCCACCACAGCAGACTGCCCGCGGTCACCAGACCCACGAGGATCACAGGCCACATCCACCGGGGACCAACGCGATTCTCGACAGCCGGTTCCCCTCCCTCGAGGCGACTAATTGGCTTTGACATTCTATTCGCCTAGGCGCCACAATGAGGCAGGCCGACCTGTCTTGCCATTCGGAGTTTTCTCCCGTTTGAGGCCGGTCCACTCACTCATGATTTCCTATCCGGCATCAAGGATGGTCTCACGATCATCCGCCGATGTCGTTGTCCTGACAAGTTCATCCGGATCTACACGGTTTGGATCTTCGGGAACTCCCCCGCAGACTGCGGCTGGAATCACGGATAATTGGTCTTCTGATCCCGTTCATATGCGATTCATGGGGCCCAGATCCAGGGCCGAGAAAGGACTGTCCCGATGACTGAACAGCGAACGAGAAAGCGTGGTTTCACGCTGATCGAGCTGCTGGTGGTGATCGCCATCATCGCCATTCTCATCGCGTTGCTGCTCCCGGCTGTGCAACAGGCCCGCGAGGCCGCTCGCCGCAGCCAGTGCCGTAACAACATGAAACAGCTCGGCTTGGCGCTGATGAACTACCACGAGGTCTTCAAGGTGTTTCCGGCTTCCTACACCAACGGTGGCGAGGTTCGCAGCAACTCCGGGTCGCACGAGTGGCCGGCAAGTGGCACAACGGCGCCCCCCATCATTGGTAGCGGCTACATCCCCTATGGGCAAATCAAGAACCACACCGGATACCTGGCACTGCTGCCCTACCTCGACCAGCAGCCGATGCACGATGCGATCGACTTCAATTTTGCGACCGGGATGGCCGATTGGCGGAGCCGGGGCGGCGGACAACGCCAGCCGGCAATCGAAGACAAGAATCTCGAGGTGATGAGATGCCCCTCGGATGCCAACTTCGATGACCCGCACACCTACGGATGGCAGAACATGTACACCATCCACAACGCGAGCCGGGTCAGCTACGGCTTCGTTCACCGGCACCACGAATATGCGATCTACCGCACCTACGGGCGAGATCTCGCGTGGTACAAAACCGCCTTCGGCAAGAACGGTGCCGCGAGGCTGGGCAGCATCAAGGACGGTGCCGCACAAACGATGCTGATGATCGAAACCCCGTACCGGAAGTGGTCACGTGCGTATGGCCCCTACCTGCAGGCCTACACGCATACGCACAACATCCTGCCCAGGCAGTACGGCATCAACTACGACTATCGTGGTTCGGGCCGCCCGTATGCGTGGGGTCCGGGCAGTCGCCACGACGGCGGATGCCATGTGCTCTTCGGAGACGGCCGTGTGACGTTCCTCAACGAAACGCTGGAGCGAGGGACTCTGAACGCGTTGACGACCATCAAGGGACGCGAAGCGGTTGAGCTGGGAGAACGATTCTAGACTCGACACACTTGCAACAAGCGGTCCCCGATCGTTGATCTCACCGGGCCCGGGTCGAAAACGACCCGGGCCCGGTTTTTTTTGCCCAAGGCCGTCTCACGACAACGGGATCCGGTTTTGCGCTCTCGAGAAGGTTTGGCTTTGACAAGTACTTCGTCAAAGCGACACAATACCCCTAGAACGTTCTATCGTTGGGCGGGGGTTCTCTCCGCCTTGGATCTCCTCGTCAACAAATCCCGGTTTCAAGGAAAGGGGAAACGCCACCCCGGGTTCGGTGCAGTCACGGCGCATCATCAGCGCAGCGAGTGGTTGCGGACCGTAAGGAAACAATGGGACACGTCGATTCCAGGAACGTGCCGGAACCGCGGCCCATTTCCGGCACGCAGAGTATCTGGATTGCCTGTTGAAGGACTCCACTGCCCAGGCCAACTCGGCAGACCTTTCATTGTTTCATTCCGTGGCAACACGATCATCAGTCGGGATGAGGTTTGAGGTGGAGCGAGACGACATCGCCGAATTGTTTTTTTGTCCATTCCCTTTTGTCGGTGATAGCGGAATTGTCCCCCAGCGGGAGTACGAGTGGCCCTGGAGTCGCTTGTGAGCCTGCCGACAGGCGTAGGATCTGTTGTCTCGGACCCGAGGGTTACGAGGCGACCGAAACGGACTTCATCTCTTCTCTGATCAGAAATCTCTACTCTCTCAATTGAATAGGACAGTACCCATGCGAAAACAGCACACGAGAAAGCGTGGCTTCACGTTGATCGAGCTGCTGGTGGTGATCGCGATCATCGCCATTCTCATCGCGCTGCTGCTCCCGGCTGTGCAACAGGCCCGCGAGGCCGCTCGCCGCAGCCAGTGCCGCAACAACATGAAGCAGCTCGGCTTGGCTCTTTTTAACTACCACGAGACTTTCAAGCAGTTCCCGCCGTCGTATGTCAACGGTGGCGAGGTCCGCAGCTACTCCGGGACGCACTCGTGGCCGGCACCTGGCACAACGAGGCCCCCCATCTCTGGTAGCGGCTACATCCCCTATGGGCAAATCAAGAACCACACCGGTTATCTGCTGCTGCTGCCCTTCATCGACCAGGAGCCGATGCACAGGGCGATCGACTTCAATTTTGCAACCGGGATGGCCGATTGGCGGAGCCGGGGCGGCGGACAACGCCAGCCGGCAATCGAAGACAAGAATCTCGAGGTGCTGCGATGCCCCTCGGATGCCAACTTCGATGACCCGCACTCCTACGGATGGCAGAACATGTACACCATCCACAACGCGAGCCGGGTCAGCTATGGCTTCGTTCATCGGCAGCACGAGTACGGCATCTACGCTTGCTACAGCATGGACATCTACTGGCAATGGGAGTACTCCGGTGGCCAGTGGAGCAAGAAGTACATGAAGAGCGCTTTCGGCAAGAATGGCGCTGCCAAGATCACCGACATCGACGACGGCGCGTCGCAGACGATGTTGATGATCGAGACTCCGTACCGGAAATGGTCGCGTGCGTATGGCCCCTACCTTCAGGCCTACACGCACACGCACAACATCCTGCCCATACAGTACGGCATCAACTACGACTATCGTGGTTCGAACCGTCCGTATGCGTGGGGTCCGGGCAGTAAGCACGACGGCGGATGCCATGTGCTCTTCGGAGACGGCCGCGTGACATTCGTCAATGAGACGCTTGAGAGAGCAACCATCAACGCGATGGTGACCATCACAGGACGCGAAGCTGTTGAGCTCGGAGAGCGATTCTAGGTTCGCCGATTCGCCGCTCTGCGGCGTGATGGATGATTCTTGGCCGGGTACGGTTCGATCACGAGCCGTACCCGGCTTCTTTTCTATCGAGATTTCAGCCGCCACCGACTGCCGGCCGTTTTTCCCAACCCAGCCGCCTCGTTCCAACGTACGATGGCAAGGAGATCCCCGACGCCTCGACCCGGACGGGACGACCGACTGAAACCATACGTGCTGATGTGAGGAGAACCGCTGCGATGGCCCGACGATTGACCTGCCTGCCGCCCAACCTGCTGGTGTTGACCCTGGTCTTGGGCCTGTGGGGTTGCAACCAGTCCAAGCCGTCCCGACTCAAGGCACCCGGCGGCCGAACTCTCGGACACGTCGTCGGCTGGGTCACACTCGACGGCAAACCACTCGCCGGTGCTCAGGTCGACTTCCACAATGACGTCACCCGCACCTGCTCGGCCGGTACCGACGAGAACGGTCGCTACGAACTGAAATACAATCGCAAGCTGAAAGGGGCTCCGGTGGGTAAGCATCGGGTCGCCATCGGACTCTTCGGCAGCAACTCCGAAGACCCCACCGATGAACCGCTGCCGGAATACTACAACAAGAAGACCATCCTCACGGCCACCGTCAGCGAAGGCCCCAACTCGATCAGCTTTCACCTGATCACTCCCCAGGGAGCCAGCGATGTGTCCGAACTCGGAGAAGTCCGAGGACTGATCCTGCTCGATGGCAACCCGATCGGAGGTGCCAAGCTGGTGTTCCAGAGAGATGGCCAGAGCGTGGCCGAGGGGATCAGCGACCCGCTGGGACACTACGAAATGACCTTCACCGAAAAGCGGATCGGCGCAGCGGTCGGGTCGAATCGGGTCACGGTTTCCAAGACCGACAAGGAGGGACGCGAACTGTTCCGCTCGGTCTACAACAACCAGAGTACGCTCAAACGGAACGTCGAACCCGGTGAGAACCAGATCAATTTCAGCCTGAGTACCAAGGATCTGCCAGGGCAGACGCAAACAGCAACGCCGACCAGAACCCTTGCCAAAGGCAGTTGACACTCCGGTCATCTTGCGAGGATGATGACGGTGCCGGGAGGGCCACTCGGCACTGAACTCTTGCAGCTATTTTCAACAGGGATCTCCCGCAATGCCAGGATCGGCCCGTCGACGCTCACCCGGCTTTACGCTGATCGAGTTGCTGGTGGTGATCGCCATCATCGCAATTCTCATCGCGTTGCTGCTCCCGGCTGTGCAACAGGCCCGCGAGGCCGCTCGCAAGACTCAATGCCGGAGCAACCTGAAACAGATCGGG
>CAUZJR010000455.1:0-4618 GCA_963580005.1 Planctomycetota bacterium | reverse complement strand
CGAACTGCTCGAGGAGCGGCAGTTTGCTGCTCGACGACTCCGGTTACTGGCTTCGGCCCGCAGCGCCGGCAAGTCGGTCGCTTTTGGTGACCAGGAGTTGGTGATCGAGGAGTTGACTCACGAGGCATTCGAGGGGGTCGACCTGGTGCTCTCGAGTACGCCCGACGACGTGGCGGCTGAGTTCCTGCCCTCGGCCGTGGCCGCCGGTGCGACGGTGATCGACGAGTCGGGGTACTGGAGGATGCAGCCGGAGGTGGCGTTGGTGGTGCCGGAGATCAATCCCGAGGCGGCGTTGTCGGCCGAGGGGATCATCGCCAGCCCGAACTGTTCCACCACCCAGATGGTCCTGGCTCTGAAGCCCTTGCACGATGCCTCACCCCTGTCGCGGGTTCTGGTCAGCACTTACCAGGCGACCAGTGGTGCGGGAGTGCAGGGGACCGAGGACCTGATCGAGGGGACTCGGGCGGAACTGGCCGGGCAGGAGTATCGCTACCAGGCGTTTTCCCACCCGATCGCCTTCAACGCGATTCCCCAGATCGGCAGTGTCAAGGAAGAGGGTTACACCAGCGAGGAAATGAAGATGGTGTACGAGACCCGCAAGATCCTGGGCGTGGACGACCTTCCGATAGCCGCCACCTGCGTCAGGATCCCGGTGGCCAATGGTCACAGCGAGTCGATTACGGTGGAGACCGAGCGTGCGATTTCGCCCGAGGAGGCTCGTGAGCTGTTTGCTGCGTTTCCCGGGATCACGGTGCTCGACGACACAGACGCCGGGTGTTACCCGTTGCCGAGTGAGAGCAGTGGGAAGGACGACGTGTTCGTCGGCCGCATCAGGCGCGACCTGTCGCATCCCAACGGGCTGTCGTTCTGGTGTGTGTCGGACAACCTGCGTAAAGGGGCGGCGACCAACGCGGTGCAGATCGCCGAGTTGATCGGTCGGCACCGCGAGGCGTCGGCGTAGTCGAGGCGGCAGTGGCGACGTCGATCAGGACTCGTTGACGTCGGCTTCGACCTGGGGAGCAGCCTTGGGCTTGTCGGCGGGTTTGGCCTGCTCGCCGGCGTCGTCCCCGGGTGCCTTGCTGCCCTTGGATTTCGAGTCGGGCTCGACGGCGACCGGCTTCGACTTGTCTGCAAGTTCCTTGAGATCCGCCAGGGCCTTGGTCTTGGCCGCCTCGGCCACCTGCAGGTTCTGCTGCGACTTGGCCAGTTCCGCTCCGGCCGCCTGCAGTTTCTTGGAGGTCACTGCCAGGGAACTGCGGGTCGAGTCGAGTGTCTTGGTGGTGTCGGTGAGCTTGGTGCGAGTCGTCTTGAGTTCGGTATCGAGCTTGTCGTTGGCGGCGGTCAATTGAGTGGCCTGTTGCCGCGAGGTGTCTCGCTGGGCGGTCGTCGAGGCGAGCGTGATCTGGGTGCGGTCGAGCGTGGTTGCCAGGTGGGTGGACTGGGTCTGGGACTGCTGCAGCGACGTGATCAAGTCGCCGACTTGCGACTGCAGGCGTGAGCGGTCGGTCTGCCTGAGGGCGACGTGGGAGGCCTGGCTGACGTGGTAGAGGTTGTCCAGACGCTCGATTTCCTTGCCGCGGTTTTCGGCGAGTGTTTCTGCCGCGTTGGCCCGCTGGGTTTGCTTGGCGAGGTGAGCTCGGGTCTGGCTGAGCGTGGCGACGACCTGCGAGAGGTGTGCCTGGAGTTGTGCGATGCGTGCTTCGGCCACTTCGGCGTCGGCCGCGCGATGCAGGGCGTCGACGTAGGAGAGCAGCTTCTCGGGATGGACGGTCCCGTCGGCGTCAACGTATCCGGGGATCAGCGTGGTGGGCTTGTCGCCAGCCATCGCCGAGGAATGGTGGAGCACACTCACCAGGCCCAGTAGGGCCCCCAGGCCGCACAGGGTGGTTCGCAGTTGACGACGGATGGTCATTTCTCTCTCTCCCAGCCTCAAGGGGCACCAGGGCCGTGGTGCGTGATGTGTATCGAGCTGTCTGACAGCGGCGTACCCTATCAGAATCGTTCCGATCGACAGGGTTTCTGTATTATTTCCAGTCTACGCTGCTTGTCCAGCTTCACATAGTGTTCGTTCGGGTGTGTCTGTGCCGATCATGCTGGCTGTTCGAGGTCGTCGTGGGGTTGGTACGAGTCGTCGAAGGGCAATTCGGCATGGTCTCGCGTGGCCATGCCGCGTTTGAAGTGTTTCCTGCAGACGGCCTGGTAGGACTCGTTGCCGCCGATCTTGATTTGTGCCCCCTGCTTGACGACTCGACCCTGACCATCGAGTCTCAGCACCATGGTGGCCTTGCTGCCGCAGTGGCAGATGGTTTTGATTTCGACGAGGTTATCGGCCCAGGCGAGCAGGTGCTGGCTGCCTTCGAAGAGTTGTCCCTGGAAGTCGGTTCGGAGTCCGTAGCACAGGACGGGGATCCCGAGTTCGTCGGCGATGCTGCCGAGTTGTTGGACCTGTTGGCGGACCAGGAACTGAGCTTCGTCGATCAGCAGGCAGTGCAGCGGCTGGTCTGCGACGAGTTCCTGTACGATGGCGAGCAGGTTGTCGGCGGTGTTGAACGTGGTGGCATCGGCGGTGAGTCCGATCCGCGACGAGACGGTCCCGGTTTCGACCCGGGTATCGAGTTCGGGGGTCATCACCAGGGTATTCATGCCCCGTTCGCGGTAGTTGTAGCTGGACTGCAGCAGCGTGGTCGATTTGCCGGCGTTCATCGACGAGTAGTAGAAGTAGAGCTTGGCCATATCGGCGGTCCGGGGATCTGCTCGATCAGCTTGTGGGCGGTTCGAGGAGTTGTGCGAGCGGCGGGTGGTCGAGCGTGGCGAAGTAGTCCTCGACCGTTTCTGCGCGGCGGATGCAGTTCACGCTGCCATCTTCTGCCAGCAGCAATTCTGCGGATCGGAGCTTGGCGTTGTATTGAAATCCCATGGCGTGTCCGTGTGCTCCGGAGTCGTGAATCACGAGCAGGTCGCCTCGATCGATTTCCGGCAGCGGTCGATCGACGGCAAACTTGTCGTTGTTTTCGCAGAGCGAGCCGACGACATCGACGACGCACTGATGAGGGGCCTGTTCCTTTCCGAGCACGCTGATGTGGTGATAGGCCCCGTACATTCCGGGTCTCATCAGGTTGGCCATGCAGGCATCGACGCCGACGTAGTTCTTGTAGATGGACTTGTGGTGGATGGCGGTGGTGACCAGGTATCCATAGGGCCCGGTGATGACTCGGCCGTTTTCCATCAGCACCCCCAGCGGATCGAGTCCGGCCGGCACGACGATTTGCTGGTAGGCCTGCCGGACCCCCTGGCTGACGGTTTCGAGATCGACCGCCTGGTCCTCGGGCCGGTAGGGGATCCCGATCCCGCCTCCGAGGTTGACCCATTCGAGTCGAACATCGAGTTCCTGTTTGAGTTCCGCGGCGAGGGAAAACAGCATGCGAGCGGTTTCGACGAACGACTCGCCATTGAGTTCATTGGAGACGACCATCGTGTGGAGTCCGAAGCGGGCGACGCCCCTGGCTTTCAGATCACGGTAGCCGTCGAAGAGTTGTTCGCGTGTCAGGCCGTACTTGGCCTCTTCGGGGCTGCCGATGATGGCATTCCCGGATTCTCCACGGAGCGGCCCGGGGTTGTATCGGAAGCTGACCAGTTCGGGCAGTCCGGCGTGCTGTTGAACGACTTCGACGTGGGAGATGTCATCGAGGTTCAGGACGGCTCCGACGTCACGGGCGTGGACGAATTCGGAGGCGGGCGTATCGTTTGAGGTGAACATGATCCGTTCGCCGTCGATGCCGGCGGCCTGCGAGAGCAGCATCTCGGGCATGCTCGAGCAGTCGGTCCCGAATCCTTCTTCGGCGAGGATTGCGAGCAGGTACGGGTTGGGTGTGGCCTTGACGGCGAAGTGATTTCGGAAGGTCGGGCACCAGTCGAATGCCGCGACGAGCCGTCGGGCGTTGGCCCGGATGGCGGCTTCGTCGTAGAGATAAAACGGCGTGGGATATTCGCGAGTCAGCTCGCGAATCCGCGCTTCGTCAAATGGCAATGGCAGTGTCGGCATGACTGGCGGTGGGCTGGATTTCGGCTGTTTCGGGGCTTGAGTCCGGGTTGACAGGTGGCCCGGCGTGTCGGCCTTGATTCTAGAATCCCGTCTCCGGCTGCGGTAGCTTGTCGGCGTGGGTGGCCGGTCCGGTTCTGAGGGTTACGCCGAAACGAGGGCCCGTGTGCTCGGAATCTTCGCTACGATTGGCGTGGCCTGAGGTGGCTCGCGAGGTTGCTCACCGCAGGCGGTTCCCTGGTGTCAGGCGGGGGTCTCGGCGGGCCGATAGAGTCAGAGGACGGTGGGGCAACTGCCGGGACGTGTCCCGCTGCAATTGTGCCGGCGTTGTCCCTTCCGCGGAGCGTTCAGCCATGGTTTCGGATTCACTTGCCACGCGTATTGGCCTGCAGTCGACTTCCCACGGTGTCGGCCGTCGGGTGATGTGGTGCGTGCTGCTGTGTATGGGTCTGTGTGCGTTTGCCTCGACAGCGGCCACTGCCCAGGCCCAGCCCGCTGCCCAGCCAGCCGCCCAACCCGCCGCCCAACCCGCCGCCCAGCCAGCCCCTCAACCGGCGGCCAAGCCGTCTCCGCTGCTGA
>CAUZJR010000454.1:0-4623 GCA_963580005.1 Planctomycetota bacterium | reverse complement strand
TCTTCAAGAGCACCCGGACGATGAGCCAGATCGTTGACAAGCGCGGCAAGGGGAACGGTTTCTGGATGGAGCGGGCCGTCGTTCTCGATGCGTCTGCCCCGGCGAAGGTTTCGGTGATGTGTGTCGAAGAGGGGGCGATGGCGAACCTGCGAGTGCACCGCCGCGGCAGCCACCTCGACCTGGGGGAGGAAGTCCGGCGAGGCTTTCCGGCCGTCCTGACTCGCCGTCATGCGGCGGCCGCCATCGGGCCGACTGAAAGCGGCAGGTTGCAACTGGCCCGGTGGATCACCGATGCCGGAAACCCGCTTACCAGCCGGGTGGTCGTCAACCGCATCTGGCAATGGCACTTCGGGGTCGGGCTGGTTGAAACCCCTGACAATTTCGGGGAACTCGGTGCCACACCGGTAGCCCCCGAATTGCTCGACTGGTTGGCCTCGGAATTGATCCGCCAGGGCTGGTCGATCAAGCGATTACATCGCCTCATCCTGCTCTCGAGCGTCTATCGCACCGCCGGGGAGCCCGGCCAGGTGAAGGGAGGCGAGCCCGGCCAGGAGTTGCCGGCGGCACTCCGGGCGGTCAGTGGATTTCCACGGCGTCGCCTGGCGGCCGAGGAAATTCGTGACTCCCTGTTGTTTGTGGCCGGGCTGCTGGACACCACCATGCACGGGACACTGCTCTCACTGAAACCCAGGCAATATGTCAACGACGCCAAGACCGGGAAACACCTGGTCGGCTACGACAACCTCCGGCGTTCGGTCTACCAGCCGGTGATTCGCAACAAGGTCTACTCGCTGTTCCAGATGTTCGAGTTTCCCAGCCCGAGCCTGGTAGCCGGGCGACGGGCCACCACGACGGTTCCGCCACAGATGCTGGTGATGATGAACAGCGACCTGGTTGCACGCTGCAGTCGGGGAATGGCGGGACAGGTCCTGGATGACAGCACCCGGTCCGAGCTGGACCACATCCGGATGGCCTACGAAACCGTTTTCGGACGGTTGCCGGATGACGGTGAGTTGCAGCGGGCCGGGCGGTTTCTGGATGCGTTCGTACAGACTTTGCCGGCCGACCTCGGCCCGGCCCAGCGTCAACGGGAAGTGTGGCAGGCGTTCTGCCAGGCCCTGATGGTGTCCAACGAGTTCGTCTATCTCGATTGAGGTACATGGAGATCCTGTGATGGCAAAGGCCGGACATTCTCGCCGCGAGATGCTGCGTCGCTGCAACATCGGTTTTGGCAGCCTGGCGCTCTCCTGCCTGGTCGACTCGATGTCTGAAAACGCAGAAGGAGCCGATCGCGTGGCTCAACTGCTTCCGCGAGCCAAGCGGATGATCTTTCTGTTCATGAAAGGTGGCCCCTCACAGGTGGACACCTTTGACCCGAAACCTCAACTGCAAAAAGACCACGGCAAACCGCTGCCGATCGATCGCCCCAGACTGTTGTTCCACTCGACCGGTGAAAGCAACAACAAGCTGTTCGCGTCGCCATGGTCTTTTCGCCGTCATGGCCAATCGGGGATCGAGGTCAGCGAACTGTTTCCGCACGTGGCGACGTGTGCCGACGACCTCTGTGTGATCCGCTCGCTGCACGGCACCAATCCGGCCCATGGCGGAGCCACGCTGAAAATGCATACCGGTAGCGACACGTTCATTCGCCCCAGCCTGGGGTCCTGGTTGTCCTACGGGCTGGGAACCGAGAACGAGGACCTGCCGGCGTTCGTCACGATTTCCCCGACGATGTTTCATGGCGGGGTCAACAATTACGGGGCGGCTTTTCTGCCCGCGGTCCACCAGGGGACTCCGTTGGGACGCGCGGGCAGCCAGGTCCACGAGGCGAAGTTTGAGCACATCCGGCCGCGGATGACATCCTCGCGTCAACGGCTGCAACTGGATTTTGTCCAGGAACTGAATCGGCGTCACCGGCGTGATGCCGAAGACGACTCGAACCTCGAGGCGAGAATTCAGTCGCTGGAACTGGCGTTCCGGATGCAGACATCAGCTCCACGGGTCCAGGACACGTCGGAGGAAACCGCGGCCACGCGAAAGCTCTACGGGGTCGACGAGAAGCCGACTCGCGATTTTGGCCACCAGTGCCTGCTGGCCCGGCGGTTCATCGAACAGGGGGTTCGCATGGTTCAGGTCACGCACCAGAACGGTTCAGGACACTGGGACCAGCACGGGAAGCTCGTGCAGCGGCACCCTCAGAATGCTCTTGAAGTGGATCGTCCGATTGCCGGATTGCTCAAGGACCTGAAACAGCGAGGGCTGCTTGATGACACGCTGGTGTTGTGGGGCGGGGAATTCGGCCGGACGCCGACGGCCGAGGAAAAGGGCAGGCCGATCGAAAATGGACGCGACCACAATCCCAGTGGGTTCACGATGTGGATGGCCGGCGGGGGCGTGAAAGGCGGACATGTCCACGGGGCGACCGATGACTACGGCTATTTCGCTGCCGAGGACAAGGTGCACATTCACGACCTGCATGCGACGATCCTGCACCTGCTGGGGCTGGATCACACCCGCTTGACGTACCGTTTCGGCGGACGCGACTTCCGCCTGACCGACGTGGCCGGTGAGGTGGTCGAACGGATTCTCAGTTGAGCTGTCGGTGGCGGTCAGCGAGGATCGCCACGGCTTCAGGAGGAGTCGCCGCTTCCCGGATCTGGTTGAACGACATGTTCCGGAAAGTGCATGCGGTCACCGAGTGACTGCAATTGGTCGAACCCCGTCATCGACACCTTGATGCCGTGTTCGGGGGCCGTGGAGCTGATGAACTCGATCAGCAGGGATTCAATGTCCGGGTCAAGGTGGTGGGTCGATGTGGCATCCAGGAGCACGTGGCTTCCGTCGGGTACCTCTTCAAGAGTTTTCGAGAGGGTGGCCTGGTTGAGGAAGGTGGCCTGGTTGCTCAGCCGGAGTCGGTGGACGTCGCCGTCGGACTGGTTTTCGCTGTCCAGTGAAAAGGGCGTCTGAAGAGCCCCTCGCAGGACGAACACGATGGCAATTGCCAGGCCGATCAACACGCCCGAGAGCAGATCGATGAGCACGATGGCTACCACGGTGATCACGAATGGCAGGAACTTGTTCATGCCACCACTCCACATCTGCCTGAACAGCGTGAGACTTGCCAGCTTGAAACCGGTGACCAGCAAGATCGCGCCCAGTGCGGACAGCGGGATCGCGTTCAGGAGTCCCGGGATCGCCAGCACACAGCCCACCAGAAGGAAGCCGTGTGAAATGGCCGACATCCGGGTCTTGACGCCGGCATCGATGTTGACCGAGGAACGAATGATGACCGAGGTGATCGGCAGTCCACCAATCAGCCCGCAGACAATGTTGCCGGCTCCCTGGGCAAACAACTCTCTGTTCTTGGGGGAGACCCTGCCTTCCGGGTCGATGTTGTCGACGGCCTCGAGATTGATCAGTGTTTCCAGCGATGCGACGACGGCAATGACAATTGCCGCAACGTAGACCTGGGACGACCCGAGCGCGGAAAAGTCCGGGAAAGTCAGGAACAATTTGAGATCAGACATGCCCTTGGCGACTGGCACTTCGACCAGGTGCGAGGTCGGGATGACCCATTTGCTGTCGGCGGCCATTTGTTGCAGAAGGAGCGTGATGGCGGCACCGACGACAACGACCAGCAACGGCGCCGGGATCGAACTCGCTTTGAGTTTGGGAACCCGTGCCCACACCAGCAGGAATACCAGCGAACCCAGTCCGATGATGGCTGCCATCGGGTTGAGACCGGACACGGTGGACTGAATCTGGGAGAGTGAGTTCAGGTCACTGATGCCCAGGGCCGCATCATGGCCGATCATCTTCGGGGCCATTTTGAGAATCAGGATCACACCGATTGCGGCGAGTAACCCCTTGATGACGCTGATCGGGAAATATTTGGCGAGTGTTCCTGCACGGATGGCCCCGAGGGCCAACTGGATGACGCCCGCCAGCAGCACGGCGACCAGGAAGGCCTGGAAGGAGCCGAGTGAGGCGATCTGGGATGCGACGACGGCGGTCAGGCCGGCCGCCGGCCCGCTGACACTCGTGTGCGATCCGCTGAGGACCGCCACGACAAGCCCACCGACGATTCCGGCCAGGAGGCCGGAAAACAACGGGGCATTTGATGCCTCGGCGATTCCCAGGCAGAGTGGCAATGCCACCAGGAAAACCAGGAGTCCGGAGAGGAGATCCTGGGGATAGAAACGACGCGAGGTGTCGGGCGAGTCGGGGTGTGGGGCAAGATCAGTCATCGAAAGTCACCGAAGGGAACGAGGCTATCGTCGGCAAGAGTGGAGACCCTGGCGACGTCACACTGCAGGGGATGAACGGCTCATCTTGCAGATTCCGGAAGTCATTCCGTGCGTCGGAAATGACGGGGGCCGGATGCAACGTCGCTGGCGTGATTCCGGCGACTAGCAGGTCAGCGGGGCGCGCAGGCCATTGGCAAGCGAATGGCCGATGTGAACTGCCGGGGTTGGCCGATGATTTGCGACCGTCGGAGAGATCGACTCCAGCGTGGCCGTGGCATCGATGACGAAACGGGAGCGTCGGTGCCGGCTCTCGAACACATCGACCGTCTCGACTTCTTCTTCCTGGGACTTGCGCTCGTCGGTCTCCTCGGCCGGG
>CAUZJR010000453.1:0-4633 GCA_963580005.1 Planctomycetota bacterium | reverse complement strand
CACGCCG
Source organism: Planctomycetota bacterium (assembly GCA_963580005.1). GTDB lineage: Bacteria > Planctomycetota > Planctomycetia > Planctomycetales > Planctomycetaceae > UBA8437. The sequence continues at coordinate 4,626 of CAUZJR010000453.1, read as the reverse complement.
GTGCCGACTCCCGAGGATGTGCTGCTGTCGCTGCCCGTGGCCCAGTAAGCGACCGGGCCCGTCGGGGAACTGTCCGCCGCAGGCGGGTTACGCCAGTGGCAGAGGTTCGGGGCGGAGCAGGAACGGGAAGACCCGAACCGGCTCGCCGTCGGTGTCCAGCTCGTTGTAGGTCAACTGTGCGGCGCGGTCCGCGGCGAACTGCAGCATGGTCAGCTTCAACCCGCAGAAGCGGTCGCTGTCGACTTCAGCCGCCACGTCGGCGAAGACCTCGCCCGAAGACGCCGCGTGGCGCCGGACGCCGTGAATGCTGTTTTCCCGGACCTTCAGGCCCGCGGCTGCCAGCTTGAACAGGCCCTTGAGGAAGCGGCCGATCAGTTCTTCGGGGCAGGTGATCTTCAGCAGCTTGTCAAACTCCTCGTGGGCTTCCCAGTAGTAGCCGATGTTGAACAGGTCCAAGGCCAACAGGAAACTGCGGTTGTCGGCCCAGGTCTCATCGCAAAGCGGCTTGGCTGCCGGAGTCCTCTTCTTGTAGCTGTGCCCCTCGGGATGCCGGTACGGATGCGGCGTCGTCGATCCGGGAATGAACGTATAGGCGGGCAGTTCCACCGGCGGCAGAAGGCGGGGTGCTTCTTTGAGTGTCTCGACCATGGGAGATTCAGGCTCCTGTTGAGTCAACCGGGACCGGGGCAGAACCGGAGGTCGCCGGGTGGGCAGAGTTGGGGAGAGTCAACGCAGGGGATCGTGGGGTGGAGGTATGGGGTGGGTGCTGCTGAGGAGGGAGTGAGGGGCACCCGCCGACCACTCATCAAGCATAACGGATTTTTCGGATGTTTCACGGGTCGTTCCGGCGAAACCCGGCCGATTCTGACCCGTCACCCTCGAGGTATCTTCCACGCCGGGACGGTGACCTTTAGCGGTCAGGTGGTCTCTGCGGCCACGGTCCGCCGCTTGATGGCGGCCACCAGTCCGCGGGTACCCCGCTGACGAGTCATGCCCAGCGTGTCGGCCAGCCCCAGGGGGCCCAGCACGTCATCAGGCATCTGCAACACCTCGTCGACCCGTGATCCATTGATACCCTCGACAAGCAACGCCACCAGCCCTCGAATCGTCGGTGACTGCCTGGGCACCGCCGCCTCGAGCCAGACACGGCCCTCGATGACATCGACCCACAGGTCGACAGCCGTCTGGCATTCCAGCACGCGGCATTCTCGGGGAGCCGGCTCGCCGGAGCGTGGGTCCGAGAGATCCGGGAGGGAATCGGAGAACTCGATCAGCAGCTCGAGTCGTTCTCGAGGCTCGAGTCCGTCGAACTCGGCAAACAGCGGTTCGAGTTTCACTTCCCGCTTCCTTCGACCGGCCCGTCCTCTTGGCGTGACACCACGAAACTCATGTGCATCTCGGCATGCCGCAGGTGCAGGGCTAACCACTCGCGGTCACTCAACCGACCCAGGAAGGGGTGGTCGGCGGTGGGTTGAGTGGCCGAGAGTCGCTGCACGGCGGTCTCCAGATGCGAGGCGGCGTTGTCGAGGTCGATGCCGGCTTGCGGCAGGTAGTGGCTGGCTCGTTTCGGCAGCGTGAATCCCGGTTTCATCGGGCTGGTCAGCAAGCGGTTTTTCAGCAAGGGAGCCACCAGCGTTCTCACCAGCCAGTGGGATCGGAACGAGAATCCGTCGATCGACGCGTCGATGGCGCGGGCGAGGTGTTCCAGGATCTGGGCGAAACTCCAGTTGCCAACGGTCACCACGTCGGCGGAGACCAGTGCCCGGACATCCTCGAGGAACTCCTCGAGCGTCTGGTAGACGACGGTGCGTCGCAGTGGGGATGAACCGGCCATGGTCTGTGCGTGTGGGGATGTGGAGATTGGTGGTCGAGTGAAAACCGACCGCGCGGCGCCATTGTGGAGCAGCCACCGCCGGGCGACAAGGGTGCCGAGTTCTTCTATACTGGCCACTTCGCGCCGCCCCGGTCATCCTCCTGCCCAGCGACTTCATGAGCGATCCCGGCAACTCCCAACAGCCTCACGACGACGACGACCAGCCGTCTGGCAAGAGCGCTGAAGCCGGGAGCGGGCGAGGGAGCGGGCGGGGACCGTTGGCCGGGCTGCTGGCTCGTCTTCCCGAGTCGTGCCACAGGCCGCTGCTGTTTGACGCGGCGTACAACGTCGGCAGCGGCGCGTTCTACTGCCTGACGATGCTGACCGGCGTCATTCTCGAGACAATCCTCGACGGCGGGGCCATCCACCTGGCGGTCTTCTGGGCCGCCGCTCATGGCAGCAGCATCCTCAGTCCGCTGGTCGGCTACGCCGCCCGCAAGCTCTCGATGAAGCAACTGGTCGTGATTCCCAACCTGGTTTCGGTGGTGCTGCTGCTGGGTGCCGGCCTGTACCAGGACGATGCCACCTGGTGCACCATGGTGCTCTCGGCCGCGTTCCTCGTGCAGGTGTTTCCCAAGACCGGCGAGATGAACATGTACCAGGTGCTGTACCCGGCGTCGCACCGGGCCGCCGTCGTCGGGATCCTCAAGGCGATCATGGGCATTAGTGCCCTGTTGGTGATCGTGGCCAGCTACTTCTGGTTCAAGTACTTCGAGTCGTATTACTGGGTCGTGTTCGTGGCGATTGCGCTGATGCTGCTGGTCTCTTCGCTGTGTTACGGTTCGATTCCGATCCGTCGCCAGGACGAGTTGCCGAGCCATGGCGATGAGTCGCCGTGGGCGGCGTTGATCGAGGGTCTACGGATCTTCCTGACCGACCGACGGTTCCTGCTGTTCCAGGTCGGATTCGCCCTGGCCGGCACGGCCAATCACATGGTCTTCTGGATGATCCCGAACCTGTGCCATGATCACCTGGAGATTCCTGCGAGCGAGACTCGCTTGATTGCGGCCGTGATCCCCGCGTTGCTGGTGACGTTTTCGGCACCGTTCTGGGGCCGCTACCTGGACCGCACCAACCCGATGCTGGGCCGAGCCACGTTCAACGTGATCCAGGCGACCGCCTTCGTCATCGTGGCCATCGGCGGGACCGCGGGTGACAAGTGGCTGGTGGTCCTGGGTGTCGTGATCCACGGGATCAGCGCCGGGGGCAGCACGGTCAACTGGCTGACCGGCAGCCTGCATTTTGCCGGCAGCGACCGGGTGTCGTTGTACAACGCGGTCCACGTCGGCCTGACCGGTCTCCGTGGCCTGACGGCACCGCTTGTCGGTTATGCACTGTACGAGAGCGGCCCGCTGCTGGCGGATGCGAGCGGGTTCATGGATGGTCTCGAAGGGTTCGAGATGGGGCCGAGGGTGTTCTGGATCGCGGCAGCGCTGTCGTTCGCCGGTGCGGCCACGATGCTGTGGCAGGGGCTGACCGATCCCGGGCCACGTGCCGAGCAACCTCCGTCCGAGTGACTTGCCGAGGGTGGTGGGATCAGAGGGTCGGCGGCCAGAGTGTCCAGAAGAGGTATGCGATCGGTCCGGCGTAGAGGATGCTGTCGAGCAGGTCGAGTGCGCCACCCATGCCCGGCAGTAGCGTGGCCGAGTCCTTGACCTCGGCGTCCCGCTTCATCAGCGATTCGCAGAGATCTCCGATCAACCCGGCGACCCCGATCACCGCTCCGTAGACCGCCGCCCAGAGCCAAAGCGGCAGCCCCGATGAGTTCTCTGACCCGATCCCCGTTGAGGCGGCTGAGAACAGCGACTGACCGAATTCGAGCCAGAGGACTGCTCCCAGCGAGGCACCCAGCACCGCGCCCCAGGCACCCATCCATGTCTTGCCGGGGCTGAGCCTGGGGTGGAGTTTCTTGCGGCCAAAGAGCCGACCGAGCGTGTAGGCTCCGGTGTCTCCCATCTTGGCGGCGGCCACCAGGGATCCCAGTGCCAGGTAGCCCAGTTCGGGTCCGGGAGTCCACCTGAGTTGTGCGGTGACGATCAGCAGCAGCCCGGTGTAGACGATCACCAGGGCATCGGCGCCCAGCCCGCCCAGGCTGGCACCGGGTTCGCGGAATCTCAGGGCGTGCACCAACAGCAGCACCAGCATCACGACGGCCAGCGTCAGAGCCACGCGTTCCAGCGGCCGACCGTCGGCCAGGCACTCACAAATCCGACCCCAGAATTCATTCGACCAACCCGCGACAACCAGCACGGCGGTGGCAAGTCCCGACAGCGGCCACGACGCCTTGAGTTCTCGCAGGTGCAGCAACTGCACCAGTTCAAATGCCAGTCGCACGGCGAGTAACCCGACCAGCACCAGCAGCACCGGTGCCGTACCACCCAGGCTGTGATCCCAGGCAAATAGCCCGACGAGCGAGGGGATCAGCACACAGGAGACGAGCAGGCGTTCTTTGAGCATGTCGGGGCGGGCGTTGGGGCGAGAGGGCGAGTTACTTGCTGAGTCCGCCGAAGCGTCGTTCGCGGGAGGCGAAGTCACGGAAGGCGTCGAAGAGGTCATCGCGTCGGAATTCGGGCCAGCACTTCTGGGTGACCCAGATCTCGGCGTAGCTGATCTGCCAGAGCAGGAAGTTGCTGACCCGCATCTCGCCGGCGGTGCGGATCAGCAGGTCCGGGTCTTGCATGCCGGCGGTGTAGAGATGAGAGGAGATGGTTTCTTCGTCGATCTGATCCGGATCGAGTTCTCCCGAGGCGGCG
>CAUZJR010000452.1:0-4634 GCA_963580005.1 Planctomycetota bacterium | reverse complement strand
AGCGGACCAGCGGCAGCGTGACCATCCAGGTCTCACTCGACTCGGCACAATTCACCGTGCTCACCGCCTCGATCGTCCGCGATGGTGAACCCCAGGCGTGGCTCTTCGATCGACTCAAGAACCAGCGACTTGTGCTCAGACCCAAGGCGAGGTTTCGGTACGGAGAGATCGAGGCCGAAGTGGTGTCGATCGAAGATCGAGCCGTCGTGTTCCGCATCGGTAAGGACGAGCGACGACTCGTGCTAGGAGACAGCCTCCAGAAACTCAAGCCGGCCGCCAAGCCCTACGATGTCGATCCCCAACCGGCCAAGACCTCCACCGAAGCGAAACCGGCCGAAGAAAAGCCGGCTGCCAAGAAGGCAGTTGAGGTGAAACCGGCCGACGCGAAACCGGCCGACGCGAAACCGGCCGACGCGAAACCGGCCGCCAAGAAGGCAGCGGACGACAGCTAGATCTGCCGCCTGCGTCGCAAGTCAGTGTGCGGCATGCGCTTGCGCTGTCTTGCGGTTCCGGGAAACCGATCCAATCGGATTGAATCGGTTAAACAGTCTGTAGCGATTATGCCGATCCTACTGTTGCAGACGGAATGGCCCGATGCGCTCGTCGTTCAATGGGGGTTGGCGAACTTGGACCGTCGGCGTGGTGACATGCCGGCGGTAGACGACATTTCAACGTCAAGGATGGCACTGTGTTCACTTCGCATCCCAGCACGCGATTGCGGTTGACGATTCTCCTGTGTGCCGGACTGACCGTCGCGGTGGGGACTCTGGCCTTTGCCAAGGCACCCTGGTCGTTTCGTACCAAAGAGTCGGGCAAGCAGCCGACGGCTCAGTCCGAGGTTGTCCAGTCGAAACTGAATCACCCCATCGGGCTGAGATGGGACAAGCTCCTCAACGGGCTGGCCGCCGAACACGGGCTGACGGCAGTGATGGACCGGATTCCGTCGGGGAACTTCAAGCGGTTCGATCGCCGCGAGTACAACCTGACCGATGCGATCAACCTGCTCAATGAAGAGCTCCATCAGCAGGACTTCCGCCTGATCCGACAGGGTGACTTCCTGGTCCTCCTGCACCTGCGCGAGACCCGCACCCGCTACCGCCGTCCCAGTCTCCCCCAAGCCAACACCGCAGCCACCACCGCAGCCACCACCGCAGCCACCACCGCAGCCACCACCGCAGCCACCACCGCTCGCAAGCCGAATTCGGCCTCCCAGAGGGCTCCCGGTTTCCAAGCTCGCACGATCCGACCTCGATCCCCACAGCCCCAGCAGCCGTCTCAGCCCAGGCCTTCGGTCCAAGGCGCGGCGTTCCAGGCTCATCCGGTGGCCCAGCTGATTCAGACGCCGGTCGTGCCCAGGAACCGCACGGTGTTGCAGCTGGCCCGTCGCCTGTACACGGCCTTCCTGTCGCACAGCGAACTGGTTGATGCCGGACCGTCCGGGCTCCCGGCCTTCCGGGTCATGGATCGTGCGACGAAGTCCGAGGATGGGAAGCCGCTACCCAGCAGCGGCAGCGATACTCGAGTGGTCCGATTCAGCGTTGGCATCGACAGCAAGAACAACCGCCTGCTGATCGAGGCTCCCGACGGGACCGCCGCCGCGGTGGTGCGGATGGTCCGAATGCTCGATGTCCCCGACACCGACGAGCAGCCTCAGATCACGATCCGGGAATCTCAGTCGGACGCCAACGAGGTGGCTGCCAAGGTTCGCCCGGTCATCCGTAAACTTGCGGCCGCCAACACGACACAGGTTCCGACAGCCGGACCCAAGCCAGCACACTCACCGAAAAACACCCTGGCACAGCTCACTGCAAGGGCCCAACCCAAGGCCCAACCCAAAGCCCAGCCCAAAGCCCAACCGGGTCAGCCGGTGACTCCGCCGGCCACCGGTGATGGTGCTCCTCAGGCAGGGGCGTCGATGGAGGCGATCCTGGGCGGGTTGAAGGGTGAGGTGAAGATCGAGGTCTTGCCCGACGGTCGGCTGGTGGTGATTGGCAACCAGCAAGATGTCGAGAAGGTGATGACCCTGATCGAGCTGCTCGAGCGGTACGGGGCTCCGACGGTCCCCGATCTCGAGATCATCATGCTCGAGCACGTCAATTCCGCGGCACTGGCCAGCCTGTTGACCTCGGTCTACGAAACGCTGAACACCGCCCGCACCCAGGCGGGTCAGCGGAGCCAGACGGTGACGGTGGTGCCAGTGGTCAAGCCCAACGCGGTGCTGGTGCTGGCTCCCGGTGGAGATCTGCAGTCGATCGTCGACCTCGCCCTCGAACTCGATCGCCCGGTCGATCCGTTGACCGAGTTCGAGGTCTTCCGTCTCAAGCACGCTCCGGCGGGGCAGGTGGCGACGATGATCGAGGATCTGTATGAGGAAGGTGAAGAGCGTCCCGGGCTGGCGACTCGCGTGGTGGTCTATCCCGACGTCCGCACCAACTCGATCGTGGTCCAGGCCCGACCTCGCGATCTGCAGGAAGTCGCGGCACTGGTCAAGCGGATCGACCTCGACAGTGCCAATTCGGTGAATCAACTCCGAGTGTTTCAGCTCAATCATGCCATCGCCGAGGAGCTCTCAGAGACCGTAAACCTGGCGATCCAGAGTGTGATCAACCCGGCTCGCCAGCCGGCGGGGGCCGGTGTTGGCGGTCTTGGTGGTGGTGGTGCGGGTGGTGCCCAGTCGGCTCAGCAGCTGCGTGACGTTCGCAGCGCGGTGCTCGAACTGCTGCCCGACGCCGGTAGCAAGGATCTCAAGGTCGTCTCCGGAATCCTCTCAGAAATCCGCATCAACCCCGACGCTCGAACCAACAGCCTGGTGGTGACCGCTCCGGAACGCAGCATGAAGATGATGCAACGTCTGATCGAGAGACTCGACAAGCCGACCAGCGTGGTCGCCGACATCAAGCACTTCCTGCTCGAGAGTGCCGATGCCAGCAGTGTGGCCGAATTGCTCGCCGAACTGTTCATCACCGACGACACCGGAGCGGGTGGTCAGCTGGCTGTGCAGTTGGCCGGAGCCGAGGACGCCAGCAGCAGCATCGTGCCGCTGCGATTCAGCGTCGATGTCAGGACCAACAGCATTTTCGCCGTGGGGGGCCGCGAGGCCCTGGAGGTGGTCGAGGCGGTCGTGGCGCGGCTTGACCAGAGCGACATGCGGCAGAGGAAGACCAGGGTCTACCGCATGATCAACAAGCCAGCGACCGAAATCGCCGCCGCGGTGACCACCATGCTGCAGGCGCAAAGCCAGCTGCGACAGAGCATCCCCGATCTGATGAGCCCCTTCGAGCAGCTCGAGCGCGAGGTGATCGTGGTGGCCGAGCCGGAGACAAATACGCTGATCATCAGTGCCGCGCCCCGGTACTACGAGGAAGTCATGGAGATGATCGAGGCTCTCGATCAGCCGGCCGAACAGGTGACCGTACAGGCTCTGATCGTTGAAGTCGAACTCGACAATACCGACGAGTTCGGAGTGGAACTCGGGTTCCAGGACTCGGTGCTGTTCGATCGTGGTGCCGTCGGCACCATCGAGACAATTTCACAGACGACGCAAACGGCCGGCAACGACCAGACGATTACCGAGAACATTATCTCCTCGGAAGGCTTCCCCGGATTCAACTTCAACCAGCAGTTGCTGGGCAACAACACGTTGGGGAGCTTCTCCAAGCCGGCCTCAGCGGGCAGACAGGCACTGAGCAATTTCCAGATGGGCCGGGTCAACGGAGACCTCGGGTTCGGTGGCCTGGTGCTCTCGGCCGGATCCGAGTCGATCAACATCCTGCTGCGGGCTCTGTCCGAGAAGCGGCAGGTCGAGGTGCTCAGTCGACCCATGGTCCAGGCACTGCACAACCAGACCGGCCTGATCCACGTGGGGCAGACGTTTCAGCAGATCAACGGGGTCACCCAGCCCTCCACCGTCGGTGGAGTCACTCAGCCGAACCTCGAAGAACGTGCCGTCGGGATCCAGTTGACCGTCACACCCCGGGTGTCTCCCGATGGGACGATCGTGATGGAGGTGATCGCGACCAAGGACCAGATTTCACCCAACAACGCCGTACCCGTGTTCTTCGACACCCAGTCGGGCACCACGTTTGACGCTCCGGTCATCGACACCTCGACCGCCCAGGCCAGTGTCAGTGTCCGCGACGGGCAGACCATCGTGCTCGGTGGCATGATCACTCGCACCGAAGGCACCGTCTCACGGAAGGTGCCGTGGCTGGCAGACCTGCCGGTGCTCGGAACCGCGTTCCGGTACGACTCGCACACACTGCGACGCACCGAACTGCTGATCTTCCTCACGCCTCGCATCATGAAGACGCCGGCGGACTACGAGGAACAGAAACAGGTTGAGGCCGAGCGGATGAGTTTCTCGGTCGACGAGGCCGAGGAGATTCACGGACCGCTGTTCTCGATGCCCGAACCCACGACAAGCGAACCCAGGAAGACCAGGGACACTCGAGACACCCAGAAAACGACCAAGCCGAAACTCAAACCCCTGCCTCAGTCCCAAGACACCAAGCCGGTCAAGAAGCCGGTCAAGAAGCCGGTCAAGAAGCCGGTCAAGAAGCCGGTCAAGAAGCCGGTCAAGAAGCCGGTCAAGAAGCCGGTCAAGAAGCCGGTCAAGAAGCCGGTCAAGAAGCCGG
>CAUZJR010000451.1:0-4659 GCA_963580005.1 Planctomycetota bacterium | reverse complement strand
CGATCAGCTGGATCGACCTGATCAGCCGGCTCAGCCCTCCGCTGACACCACACCCATCCAGACACCCCACCCCACCGCAGCAAACACCGCAGCGGGCCAAGGTGCATGGGCCGGTGCGTCAACTCCCGGCCAGGGAAGCACTCACTCCTACGACCGAATGATCCGTCAGGCCGAGGCTGCTGCTGCGGGGAGAGACTTTTCGCAGGCCATCCGCCTGGCTTCGAAGGTAGACCGGGCTGTCCGTCGCGATGAGCTGAGTTGGCCGCTCGATCAGCCGACACCCTCGGCACTGGTGGCAGAGTGGGAGGTTCAGCGGATCGAGTTTGCTGCGGAGGGCAATTCGGCTCAACGGACCGCCCGCATCGACTCGCGTGTTGACGACTACCTGAATGCGTCCCAGGCCCAGCTGGACAAGGAACAGACGGCCGAGGCACAGCGGCTGGCCACCGTGGCTCATCTCATCTCCCGTTCCACCATCGACTCCGATCGTGCACACCCGACACCGGTCTCCGGACAGGGTGCTGTGGTCCCGGCTGCTGCGGTTGAGTTCCACTCGAGTCCGACGACTCGTAGCCGGCCGGCAGTGTCGGCTGGGTACGAGTCGTTTCAGCCGACACAACCGGCACGATCGCCGCATCCGCTCGAAGCCGTCGGCGGTGGTGAGTAGTCGCTGCGGCTCCCCGGAATGGGAATCGCAGTCCGGGGCGGCGATTCCGGAAACCGTCCCGGCAAGAGGCCCGGCCGGTGGGTCCTGAGTGTGCTATACTTCGCGTGGTTGTCTTCTACGTGGAGAGAGATCATGCGTCGTGCTTGTGCGTGTATCTGCCTTGTGGGGCTGGTGATGTGGCTTGGCGAGTCGACGGCCATGGCCCAGGGGGCCACTCAGAACCAGACCACACAGTCCACTCGAAACACGACCACGCCGGGAACGGCCCCAGCAGGAACGTCGGCGGGAACGGCTCCGGGTGGCACCAACCTGAACCAGGCCACCGGTGCTGCACCGACCCTGCAGAACTTTGGAACGGGCTTCGTTGGTGGCAGCCAGAACCAGGGCCGATTTGTCGGCAGCCAGTTCGCCGGCCAGCAGCAGAGTCGCGGTGGTGGCACCGGGATGAACATGTTCGGCGGCGGGCGTGGTGGAGCAGGTGGCGGAGGCGGACGGTTTTCGATGCCCAACCAGGCGTCGCGGAATCGTGGAAGCACCAAGCGAGTTCGACCGCAGCTCCGCGTGGCATTCAGCTTCCAGTCTCGCTCGATGACCACGATCAAGACGTCGCTGGATACCCGCTTTTCGACGCTGCTGGCAAGCCGTCCCCAGTTCAAGGGGGTGACGATTTCGGTGGGCAAGAAGGGCGAATTGACGCTGGCCGGTGAGGTCCCCAACTCGGCCGCCCAACGGATGGCCGCCGCCATGGTCCGCATGGAACCCGGGGTCCGCAAGGTGACCAATCAGCTGACCGTCGCTGCGGTCGAGCCCACTGGCGGGTAACAGCCCGAGTGAGGGCATTGCGGCCTGCTGAGATCTTCTCGAGGCACAGTTGGCCGTGCCGGCGTTGATTTGCGGGTCGGGTTGTAACGGTTTTTCCGGAAATGACAGCAGTCTGGTGTTCCGGCCGGTCGATATTCTCAATGGGGACGCGGTCCGCGTCTGTGGGAGTGACCGAGCTAGAACGAGCGACCGGGGCTGATGAACCGATCCATGCGAGCCGCCTGCGGAGCGCTGGCTACAGCTGCAGCGCTGACGATCCTGCTGCTGGTGGTCGCGGTGCTCGATCCTCGAGCGACCACGATCCACAACGAACAGGACGCCCACGACAACACATCCGCCGCGTCTGCCGACGGCACCGAATCGGCTGATCCCGCCCCGGTGGCTGCTTGGCATCAACTCGACAGCCAACTGGCCCAGCTCGAAACCCGATTCGAAACGTGGCTCGATGACAACGCACGCCGCCACGACGACTCGGTCACTTCGACCCGTCGCGACCTGGCGGAAATCGAGACCCGATTGCGGGCCGAGTTGGAACTCAAGCCCGGCGACGAACGGGTGCAGGAGACGATTCGTACCACGTTGGCCAAGCGTGATGAGGGGCCAAGGCTTGATGCAATCGACACGCGATTGAAGACCCTGGCCGGGTCGATCCAGCGGGGGGCCCAGGAGACGGCGAGCTTGCGAGAAGCGATCGGGAGGCTGCAGCCGGTCCTGGAGGTCACCATCGACTCTGAGCAGCCTCCGCGTTTCACGATCCGGGCTCAACGGGTCCCCCTCACCGACGTTCTCGAACAAATCGAAGCACTCAGTGACTGGCGATTCGAAACGACTGCTGCAGCGACCTCGAGGGTTTCGATCGAACCACTCGAGAGCGTCACGTTCGAGCAGGCTCTCGAGGTCCTGTTACCGGCAGCCGGTTGTGCGGCGAGGCTCGAGGGGTTGCGGGTTCGCGTGATGTCCCTGGCCGAGGCCCGTCGACTGCGGGGCTCGGTCGCGAGTCCGCCTGAGGTGGGTGGCGAGATTGAGGCTGTGCCCGATCGAGTACCGCAGCGTACTTCAGTTGGGGTCCGCGAGGTGATTCTCGAAGTGGCGATCCTGTCGATTGAACTCAACGGTGAGTTTCCCTTGGGGATTGGTGAGCTGGTTCGGCCCGCGAATCCGTCCTCGGAGCTCGGACCCTTCACCGGCGGAATCCTCGATCAACCGGCCTCGGAGTTTCTCAAGCGGCTGGGCCAACTGGTCTCGCTGCAGGTGCTCACACGTCCCAGGCTCCGGATTGCCGATGGTCGGGTCGCTCGCCTGGAAACCGGCGGACACACAGCGGCGGTGTCGGGTTCGGTGTCGAAGCGGGCACCGGTGGCTCGATTGGAGGTGACGCCCCGGGTCGTGGCCGCAGGAGTCATCGAGCTGGACATCAGCCTGGCACATGGGACTGTTGCCGAAGGAGCTGCCAGGCCCTTGCCGGTCCGGTTGACTGGGGTCGCGGTGACACCGGGTCGCACGGTGTTGCTGGGCGGAGTGATCTTCGAAGACTCAGCCGAAGAAGCCATGTCGCACTCAACGCCTTCGCGACGGCCGGGATTACTCGGACGGTTGCTGGGTGACCAGGCCAGTGCATCGAGCGTACCACCGGTGGGTCCGACCCGACGAGAACTGATCGTGCTGGTGACTCCGCGGCTGGTCGCCCCGTGATCGGCTGAGTCACCCGGGCAGTCCGGTCGCTAGCTTGCGGCGACCGTTGACCGCGAGGAGAATGCGTCGGTCCTGGTTCTCCTACGGTGTGCCGTCATGAAGACATCCTGTGTGCGGGTCGCGTCGGGTCCGCTGCTGCTGGTTCTGGTCTCGCTGCTGCTGACCGCGATCGCGGTCACCGAAGCGGGGGCTCCTCGAACACCTGTTGCTGCGGCCAAGAAATCCGACGGCGTGGATCGTGACTATCGGAAGCAACTGCCGAGAAGTCCGGCGACGGGTCCCTTGGAGGCGGTCGCCCAGCTAGAGGCTCGACCCGGATTCCGAGTCGAACTGGTGGTCGCCGAGCCGTTGATCGAGGACCCGGTGGCTATGGAGTTCGACGAGAACGGTCGGCTGTACGTGTGTGAGATGCCCGAATACAACCAGTACGCGAACACGTCGTTCCGGGGCAAGGGGCGAGTGCGTTTGCTGGAGGACAGTGACGGAAACGGGGTCTTTGACCGCAGCCGGATCTTTGCCGATGGGATCGACTCGCCCACGGCGGTCGCCTGCTGGAAGGGCGGGGTCTTTGTCGGCAGCGTGCCCAATATTCTCTATCTGAAGGACACCGACGGCGACGGGGCCGCCGATGTGCGTCGAGTGGTCTTCACCGGTTTTGCTCGGGACAAGGCGGGCGAGGCGATGCTGAACTCGTTTCGCTGGGGCCTGGACAACCGCTACCACGTCTCGACCAACCTCGCCGGCGGCACGGTCCGCCGGGCGGGTACCCCGGCCAAGTCGGGTGTCTCGGTCCGAGGTCGCGGCTTCCTGTTTGATCCTCGTTCCGAGACATTCGAATTGGCCAGCGGCGGTGGTCAGCACGGCATGAGCATGGACGACTGGGGCCGCAAGTTCGTCTGCCAGAACAGTGTCCCGGCCCAACTGCTGGTCTACGACGACCGCTACCTGGCCCGCAACAAGTTTCTGGCCGGTCCGGCTCCGGCGGTCAACATCGTGCCCACCGGCAAGCAGACTCGGCTGTTCCGCAAGAGCCCGATCGAGCCGTGGCGAAAGCTGCGGACCCGGCTGCGGAGCAAGGGTCTGATCCCCGGCTCCGATGAGGGCGGCAAGCCGGGTGGGTTCTTCACCGGAGTCACCGGGGTCACGATCTACCGGGGTGATGCCTGGCCCGAGGAGTATCGGGGCAACCTGCTGATCGGTGAGGTGTCCAATAACCTGGTGTTCCGAGCGCGGCTCGAGGCCCAGGGCGTGTCGCTGGTGGCCCGGCGGGCCGACCAGGGTGCCGAGTTCATCGCCTCGAAGTCGGTCTGGTTCCGCCCGGTGCAGCTGGCCAACTCGCCCGACGGCACGCTGTATGTGATCGACATGTCGCGCGAGTTGATCGAGGGTGCTGCCTTCCTGGCCGACGTGATCCTGAAGCACATGGACGTGGCCAGCGGGATGAAGATGGGGCGAATCTACCGAGTGGTCCCCGTTGG
>CAUZJR010000450.1:0-4678 GCA_963580005.1 Planctomycetota bacterium | reverse complement strand
ACACGCAGAAGATGTTCCGCAAGGGATTCGTGACGAAGTTGCAGCTGGAGGCCGACCAGTTTGCAGTGAAGCGGTCGAATCTGGAGCTGCAGCAATCCGAGACGAAGCGAGTGGTGCTGGTGAAGTTTACCAGGGTAAAGATGATGGAGGACTTCAAGAGCAACGTGCAGACTGCGGCGCAATCGGTGAAGCAGAAGCAAAGTGCGTTGGACCTCGAGAAGCGTTCGCTTGAGCGGATCGGCAAGCAGTTCGAGAACTGCATCATCGTGGCTCCTCAGCCGGGCATGGTCGTCTATCACAACGAGCGGAGCCGCTACGGCCGGAGTTCGTCGACCCCGATCGAAGAGGGTGCGACGGTTCGCGAGCACCAGTCGATCGTCAAGTTACCCGATTTCTCCAAGATGCAGGTCAAGGTCAGCGTCCACGAGTCGAAGGTGCAGCAGGTCGCAATCGGCGACCGGGCCCAGTTGACCATCCAGGGGTACAAGGACCCGCTGGAGGGTGTGGTGATTGAAATTGCCAACCAGCCGGAATCGACCAGTTGGTACCAGGCGAACGTCAAGGAGTACGCCACGATCGTCAAGATCGACACGATCCCCGAGGGGATGGTGCCGGGCATGTCGGCCGAGGTGGTCATCGACGTCGAGCAGCGTGAGGAGGTACTGAGGCTGCCGGTGGGATCGGTGATCGAGATCGGCGGTGAGTACTTTGCCTGGACCAACGGGGATAAGGGTTACGTCAAGAAGAACCTGACGGTTGCCAAGAGCAGCAAGGGCGACAACCGTGTGCTCTCGGACAGCAAGTTCATCGGCGTGGAGTCCGGAGTGGTCGAAGGCGACATGGTCGTCTTGAACCCTCGGGACGTCGTGCCCGAGGTGAAGGAGTTGATCAAGAAGAACGAGGAGCAAGAGGCCAAGGCGAAGAAGTCCTCACCGACATCTGCCAAGAAGAGTGCAGCTCCCGGCGGAGCCGGTCGGCCCGGTGTGGGCAAGAAGACGGCTCGGAAGGGTGCGGGCAAGCGGAGTGGCTCTGGCGGATCCGGTGGTGGTGGCGGTGCTGCCGAGACCGGTTTGGGCCGGATGGCCTCCCTGGACAAGGACGGCGACGGAAAGGTCTCCAAGGCCGAATCGACCGGCACGTTCCTGGCGCCCTTCTTTGACCGGGTCGACGCCGACAAGGACGGCTTCTACACGGCCAAGGAAGCCGAGGCCTCGCGGGCGGCACGTCGCAAGAACGCCGGCGGTGGCAGTCGCAAGGGCAGCGGTGGTGCCGGAGGCACACCCAATGGCAGTGGCAGTGGTGGTGGCGGCGGCGGTGGTTTCAGCGCCGACAGCCTGCTGACCCGGATGGACAAGGACAAGGACGGCAAGATCTCGAAGGCCGAGGTCGAAGGAAACGACCGGATGAAGTCGGTCTTCGATGCCAACGACGCGAACAAGGACGGCTTTCTGGACAAGGCCGAGCTGAACAAGATGATTGCGGCCATTCGCGCTCGCTTGAGTAGCGGTGGGGGAGGCCAGTAGGTCGTGTTCGGTCTGCTTCGGTCACTGGGAATGGCTCTGAAGAGCCTGCGGTTGCATTTCCTGCGCAGCGTGCTGGCAGCTGTCGGCGTGTTGATCGGCGTCACTGCGGTGATCTGGCTGGTGGCCCTCGGTGAAGGGGTCAGTTACCAGGCTCAGCAGCTGATCAAGGAATACGGTGCCACCAACGTCATCATCCGGTCGAAGGCCCCGCCGGTGGCCGGCGACACCGGGCGAGTCAAGATCTATGGCCTGACTCGCCTGGATTTCGAGCGGATCACCGCACGGGTGGCCGGGCCGAGTTCTGCGATGGTGATCAGCACCATCGAACGCGCGGTACCGATGCGCGAAGTCTCGATGGAGGTGCGGTACTACGACCGGACCTGCGACGTGCAGTTGCTGGGCATCATGAAGGACTACCAGGAGATCAACCACCTGGAGATGGACCTGGGTCGGTTCCTGAGCCTGGGTGATTCGCAAAACAAGGGCAACGTGTGCGTATTGGCGAATGGAACGGCGTTGGATCTGTTCCCGTTCGAGAATCCGCTGGGTAAGACGATTCGGCTCGACCAGGACTTCTACCGGGTCGTCGGAGTGGTCGCCCAGAAGCAGGACGCGGCGGCGATCGGTGGCAGCATTTCCGGCCGCAGTTACAGCAATGATGTCTACATTCCGCTGGCCACGTTTCGGTCGCGGATCGGTGACCAGGTGCCGACCTCTGCGGAGTCATTCGAGAGCGAGTTGATCGAGATCAACCAGATCACCGTGACGGTCAACCAGGTCGAACGGGTGCCCGAGACGGCGGACATAATCCGCGTGTTGCTGGGCGAGTTGCACGACGATGACAACCCGGACTACTCGGTCACGGTGCCGATGGAGTTGCTGGAGCAGGCCGAGACGACTCGGCTGATGTTCAACATCCTGCTGGTGGTGATCGCGGGGATTTCGTTGCTGGTCGGCGGCATCGGCATCATGAACATCATGCTGGCGACCGTAACCGAGCGGACTCGCGAGATCGGCATCCGCCGCGCCCTGGGCGCCACCCAGGGCGACATCCGCGCCCAGTTCCTCAGCGAAGCCACCGTGCTGACCGGGATCGGTGGCATGCTGGGCATCGCCTGTGGCTTCATGTGCTACCCGGTGGTCGACCTCGTGATGTCTCAACTGGAGGTCTGGTCACCAACGGTCTGGGCGGGGCTGTCTCCGGCGGTTCAGAACATCGAGCCTCGGGTTGAGACCTGGTCGGTGCTGGCAGCCTTCGGGATTTCGGTTGGAGTGGGCATCGTGTTTGGGGTGGTCCCGGCCCGGCAGGCGGCGCAGCTGGACCCGATCGAAGCGTTGCGTCACGAGTAGTCGCCCCGCGACGGAGTCAGCTGCCGGCGGTCGCGAAGCGTGCGGCCGAGAGATGCTCGAGTGGGCGGCCGGGTGATCCGTCGACGAGCCACCTGGCAATTACCTCACCGGTGACCGGTGCCAGCAGCACACCCTTGGTGAAGTGCCCGGCTGCGAGAAACACGTTGTCGGTACCGGGCAGTCGGTCGACGATCGGCATTTCGTCGGGCGTGTAGGGACGCAATCCGACCCAGGTCCTGGTGACCCGTGCCGAGGCCAAACCTGGCAAGATCCCTCGTGCGGCCTCGAGCACCTCGAGGCGACCCGCCTCGGTCGGTTCAAGATCGGGTCCGACAAATTCCTGGGTGCCCCCGGCAATCACCCGTCCATCCTCGAGCCCCCGGACCATCGTCCGGCCCAGCACACAGGTCCTCATCGAGAAGTCCTGGGCGTCGGTGGCGATGGCCTGGCCCTTGGCGGGTGAGATCGGGAGCGGAGAACCCAGATCTCGAGACAGAATGCCGCTGGACCAACCGGCGGTCAGGACGACCTGTCCGGCGCTGATCCACTTCGTGCCACAGGCGACCTGCCTGAGTTGGTTGCCCGCGAGTGTGAAGTCGGTCAGTGGTGAGTGAGTGGCCAGGTGAACTTTGTGCCTGGTGAGATCACGTGCCAGGGCGAGTGCGGTACGCAGAGGGTGAAAGGTGGCATCGTCGGGACAGAAGAAGCCTTCGGTGATGCGTTCCGAGAGGGCCGGTTCACACTCGGCCAGTTCGGACCTTTTCATCGCCACTGCGCGGTTACCACGAAGTGTCTCGGCGTCGGCGTAGTCGCTCAACGGCCCGGGCCACTCTCCATCGATCCTCAGGCTGCCCGAGCGAACGAACTCAAGACCGGCCCTGCCCAGTTCTCCGTCGTCGCTGGCGAGTTCGGCGTAGGCCTCGCGGGCCTCGATCGCCCAGTCACGGAAGACGGTCGGGTGGTCGTGCCGCGTCTGTCCGGCGAACAGGCCTCCGGTGTTGTTGCCCGAGGCTCCGTGAGAGAGGCCCTGGCTGTCGAGGACCGTGATCGAGCCTCGGAAACGCCGCCGCAAATGCCAGGCGGTGAACAGCCCGACCAGGCCGGCTCCAACAATCAGCACGTCGGCAGTGGCTGGGGGCGGGCCGGTCGAGGGCTGTTCGAGAAAACCTCGGTCCTCGGACTCGAGATCGCCCATCCAGATCGACTCGACCTTCATCACGGCGACCCGTTGCGATCGGTGGGCCGGGGGGCACCGGTGGAGATGCGGCAGTCGGGCAGATGGCGTTTCAGTCGGGAGAGGGCATGGGGGGTGATGGAATGGGGGAGCGTGAGTGTGCGGAGGCGGGTGAAGCCATGCAGGTACCTGAGATCGGCGTCGGTGATTCCGGTGCCATCCAGGTCAAGGTGTTCGAGTTGATCCAGTTGCCGAAGCTGAGCGAGGTGGTGCTGAACCAGGGGCCGGTCGTGGAAGTCGACGGATCGGATGTGTCCGTTCTCGTGAGAGAGCATCGTGGGGCTGAGCCACTCGTCGAGTCTCTTGGCGGCCTTCTGCTGGGACTGTGTCGGAGCGACCCGTCCCCAGTCCTTGACTGCATCGTAGGTGGACGTGATGGCTCCTCCGGCGACCGACACGGCCAGTGCCAGCAGCAGGGCGAGCACGATGTGTTCCCACCAACGATTGCGGTACTCCGCTCCGATGTCATCGCTGCGGGTACTGAGCACCCAGAGTCCTCCGGCGATCAGCGGCAGCAGCACCACCTGCAGCGCGTTGACGACGAGAGTGAGTGCGATGAAGTCGGGCATTC
>CAUZJR010000449.1:0-4690 GCA_963580005.1 Planctomycetota bacterium | reverse complement strand
TCGCGATAATGATAGGGGTACCCGTGATCGGCTCCGTGAATGCTGTGATAGACCCGGATCATATAGTCGCCGCCGTCGTTCTCGTTGTCACGCACGAAGACGTTCAGATCGTCATCCAGTGCGAGGTCATAGATGTTGCGGAGTCCTCCGGAAAACACGTGCAGGTCGCTGCCGTCGAGCCGGCACCTCAGGATCCCCCCCTGCTGAAACAGCAACCGATCCCCTTCGGGTCGCTTCACATCGGTGCCGTTGTCACCCATCGACAGGTACAGCCACCCGTCGAAACCGACAACCACACCGTTGGCACAATGCAGCCGGGAATTGTTCTTTTCCGGCTCCAGGCCCAGGCCCCGCAGCAGGTCACGCCGGGTATCGGCCACACCGTCGCCATCGGTGTCTCGCAACGACGTCAACAACGGCGCGTGCATCACGTAGACCGCTCCGTCGGAAAACGCCAGGCCCTGGATCGAATTGAAGCCCTTGGCATAGACAGTCGACGTGTCGGCGTAGCCGTCACCATCGGTGTCGGCGATCAACCGCACCTCGTCACGTCGGACGATCTTCACGCCCAGGCCGGTGACGTAGTCGTGAGCCACCAGCAATGTGCCGGGGCGAGGTCCGATCGAGAGGACCGAGGGGTACTCGACCAGGGGATCGCAGGCGAACAGGGTCGAGACGAACCCGTCGGGAACCACCAGTCGTGGAAACCGCTTTTCGGTTTCCGGGCCGATCTGGGGAGCCCCCGGGGCAGCCGGTTCTGCGGCGAGACCGCCAGCTGGTAGCCACGCCATTGCACACAGTGAAACCAGGGTCCTGCGGACCACGCCGCCAGCCTGTCGGTTCATCCCAAGCTCCTTCCGAACATGTTCCGGCACATGATGACTCATTGGCACTACGAAAGAGAACCCGCGGGGCTGTGGCCGATTGGGGATCGCTGGATTCGCTGCACCGGCATCCAGTAGGCTGAGATGTCCTGGGACTCACTTGACCTGTTGCATGGAGAGCCAGCGTTCGATGGATCATCTCTTCACCGTCAATTCACTTTCGGACCTCCGGGACGTCATGCCCGGATCGGCTCACGCGGCCTTCGCCCTGGGACATTCTCGACCCGGTGATGGCGGAGGTGGCCTGTTTCACTGGAACCAGGCACTGGCGACGCCAGACAACAACGGCAGCGTGATTGCCAGTGACGATGCACCCGGCAAGCCCGGGCGATGGACCCGGGTCGACTCGGGACCGGTCGATGTCCGCTGGTTCGGCGCCCATGTGGCCGCCGATGCGACCGCCGCCATCCAGGCCGCTCTGAAGAGCTGCACGCATGGTGGCGAGGTCTCGATACCGGCCGGAGCCTACACGATCAGCCAGCCACTGGAAGTCCCCCAGGGAGTCCACGTGCGAGGGACCGGGCTGTTCACCGAATTGAACTACACCGGGCCAAAGGAAACGGGGTGCTTTCGGGTCGAGGGTGAACCCGCGTCGGTGTCCCTGGCAATCTCGCGACTCAATATCCTTGTCCAGACCGAGGGCAGCTATGGGGTGGACCTGCAGGGGATGAGCTTCAGCCGGTTCGACCACATCACCGTTCACCTCCGAAAACCCAACACCAGGGCCTTCTTCGGACCCGGAAATACCCGGTCTCCCTACTACAACGTCTTCACAGCCTGCCACGCCGCAGGGACGGCCGACTACAAGAACAACGGCTGCATCGCTTTTGACTTCACCTTTGACCGCGGCGAACAAATGCAGTCGGCCAATGCCAACCAGATCTACGGCGGCCACCTCTCCACCTGCCAGGTCGCCGTCCGCTGCCTGGGGGTCGGCAATGTGTTTCACGGGCAGGTGATCGAGAGCAGCGACATCGGCTACCAGTTCGACCTCTGTCCGGCCCGAAAAACAATGGCCCAGCGAGGGACGGTCAACGACGTCTTCGGCTGCTACACCGAACACGTCCGCATCCCCGTGCAACAGAAACACGAGGACGCATACATCACCGCACAACTCTGCCACGTCACCGGCTACGAGCGGGTGTTCGAAGCCAAGTCGACACGCAACTGCGTCGTCATCTCGTCTCACTACGGAACGCTGCCGCAGGCACGCAGCGTCATCGACCGACGCTTCGACGTCATCTCGCCCGCGAAAGCCGACAAGTAGCGGGCCTCAACGCTCGGCCCCGCCGTGGCAGCCTCTCCCCTGTCTGGTTGATCAGTTTCTGATGTACCAGTAGCGGCCGACCTTCTCGAAGCTGATCTTTGTCCTGCTTCCGATGGCCTGTTTGAGAACAAATGTCGCCACGCGTCCGGTGGCCGCGACACTCGGCTGCACCTCCCCAATCGATTTCAGGACCTCCAGCAACACCCCCGCCTTCTTCTGCGAAAACCTCTCGGCCAGTTGTTCCAGGGTCCGCCCCTTGAGGATCCGCTCGAGAGTCTCCGGCGGCACGCTCGTGTTGATCGCAGTGACGTAGTCCTTCTTCTCCAGCAGCCCGGCCACCGCGGCGATACTCGACCGCAAACCCGACCGGGGATCAATGGCTGCGGCGATGATCGGGGCCGAGTGCTCTGCCAGAGCCTTCGAGCCGGCTGGGGTGAAATGAACGTTGGCCGGACGCTGGATCTGTTTCAGCCTGGGCCTGGCAAAGGCGAACATGTCGTCGATCGCGATCCTGTTCTCCTTCATCACCCCAACCGCCACCGCGTTGTACTTCACGGCGTCTCCGGCCACGCGACCGCGGGCCCCCTCGGGCACCGGGGTCGTCTGTCGCCAGATCAGCGTGGCACCGGTCTTCTGCAGCCGCTTCACCAACCGCCGCAGGTTCGCCTCGTAGGCCTTGATCGGCACCTGCTGGCGATTCCCCGGCTTCCTGGGATC
The DNA here is from genome assembly GCA_963580005.1 of Planctomycetota bacterium. GTDB lineage: Bacteria > Planctomycetota > Planctomycetia > Planctomycetales > Planctomycetaceae > UBA8437. The sequence goes on along the minus strand of CAUZJR010000449.1, from coordinate 1,822 downwards.
ACCCAGCGACTTGCCATCTGCGGCCAGGTACTTCAGATCGTGCAGCCCCCAGTTGAAGTGGATCACGTCCCAGGTCCCGTTGCCCAGCCAGGCATCGAGCTGCTGCAGGCCTCGAGTCGTCGGACCGCAGTTGGCCGCCGGGCGGTGGACATTGGCCTTCCCCTTCAAGGCCTCACGCAACGGCAGCGTGTACCCGATCGAGATCGAATCGCCGATCAACAGCACCCGGGCCAAGGTGGGGTCATCGGTGATCTGCTTCAACGGCGAGTTCTTGGCAGCGCGCTTCTTCTGCTTGGCCGCCTTCGGTTGAGCGGCAACCGGACCGCAGTGCGACACAGTGACCAGCAGACACGCAACAACCAGAATCCGCATCCTCATGCCTCGTCTCCCCTTCGCTTCGCTCCCCTTCACTTCACTTCACTTCACTTCGAGAATCACTTCAGGCGGCTGACGGTGACACGGGGTGGCGTGGCGAAGTCGGCCGAGAGGCTGTTGGCACCCTCGGCAGTCATCTCGCCACGCTGCACCCAGATGCGGTAGACCAGGTCGATCGACTGTTTGCCCTCGACCAGGGTCTGCTTGCCGAACCAGCCGCCGAACCGGCCGTAGGCGCGCTCGGACGCAAAACTCGGCCTGGGATTCCTGGGGCTGTCGATGTAAACGGCCGAGTACCGTTGTGGGCCCAGCACAAACGACATCACGTTCCAGGGCATGTTGACCATCGGCTTGTTGGCAGCGAAGTCAGGTCCCTTGCCCTTGACCGGGTTGCGTGTCGCCCCCGGCTTGTCCTTGCCGTCGGGCCGCAGGTAGTACACCAGCTTCTCGTCCTGCCGCTTGGCCACCTCGTCATCGGCACGGAACTGGAACCCGGCATGCTGTGCGTCGCCGTCCAGCGTCACCGTGCCCCGGGCACTCCACAGCCGCGAACTCCACTCGATCAGCGTCCCGCCTCGCACCACAAAAACCGTCAGTTCACGGTGCTCGCGACAAAACGCCTTCCCCTGCCGGTCGTTCCAGTCGATCGACGTACGGTGCCGGGCCATCACCGGCCCCTGTTCCTGGGCCAGCACCTCGCGGTGCAGCTCGTGCTCGCCCTCGTGGCAGTACCACGTGTTGCAACTGCCCCCCTCCCAGTTGCAACGGGTGAATCCGTAGTAGAGCCCCTGGTGGTGCGTATACAGGCCACCGGTCCCCTTGGTCAGCAGCCGGTTGCCGTCGGGGTCAAACACGTGATGAAACGGCTTGTTGTCGAGATCCCGCTTGGCCGGGTCGTTCTCGTACGCCTTGTACATGTACCTCACGACAGGACGATCGCCTCGCAGGATATCGGCATGTCGACCGGGGGTGTCTTTCCACGAGAGCTCCGCTACCTGGTCACCGCCCGTGCCCCGATCACGAATCGTAGCGATGAAATGAGTCGACTCGCCCGCCTTCAGCTCGGGCAACACCCAGTGCATTTCGGCGTAGACGTTGCGGCTGTTGAGTAATCGCGAGGGTGCCAATTGAGCGGCGACGATCTTTCCCTCGGCGTCGGTCAGGATGACTTCGGAGTTCACGATCTGGCTGGCGGGCAAGGGAACCCCCGAGACCAGCGGCGTCTGCCGCCGATCCACCTCACCGGCCTCGACCTTCAGCCGGATCTTCGTGGCCGCCTCGGCACGCGAATTCGAAACGGCGATCAGTGCCAGTCCCAGGATGGCCATGACAAGATGTTTCAGCATGTTCGGCCCTTTCAACAGGTCGCCCTTGGGTGGTCGTGTCGACTCACGATCACACTATCTGAGCAACCCGGCCCACGCAAACGCGACGCCGGACGACCCTA
>CAUZJR010000448.1:0-4697 GCA_963580005.1 Planctomycetota bacterium | reverse complement strand
AGCTGTTGCAGGCTGCGGTCAAGCGGCAGCTTGTCTCGGACGTACCCATCGGAGTGATGCTGTCGGGAGGCCTGGATTCGAGTGCTCTGGCCGCGCTGTATGCCGAGATCCGCGGCGACGGGGGATTCCACACGTTTTCGCTGGGTTTCGACGACCCGAGCTTCGACGAATCGTCTGCAGCTCGTCTGGTTGCCGGGTTCCTGGGCACCGAGCACCACGAAATCACCGTGAGACCTGAGCGTGTGATCGAGGTACTGAGGTCGGCGGTTTCGGCGATCGACGAGCCGTATGCTGACGGGTCGGCGGTCCCGACCTGGTTGCTGGCCGAGGCGGCTCGAGAGCATGTCACGGTGTTGCTGTCGGGGGAGGCTGGTGACGAATTGCACGCCGGGTACGACACTCATGCGGCGTGCCGTGCCCGGCTGCGGATGCGGCGTGTCCCGGGCGTTTTGCGACGCGGCCTGATTCGTCCGCTGGTCGACTTGTTGCCGGTCTCACATCGCAAGTTGAGTTTCGAGTTCAAGGCGAAGCGGTTCATCCGTGGTGTCGAGCTGGGGGTTCCCGAGTCGCACTGTTTCTGGCGTGAGGTGTTGAGCGAGGAGGCTCGCCGCGAGCTGATCACCTCGGGGACCGCGGTGTCCACGACCGCCTCGCTGTTCGCTTCGCTCTACGAATCCTCGAGTGCTGTCGATCCTCTTGACGGCCTGCTGGAGATTGACCGCAGGATGTTTCTTCCGGATGACCTGATGGTCAAGAACGACCGGATGACGATGGCTCATTCCCTGGAGGCCCGGGTGCCATTTACCGACATCGCACTGGCTCGCCGCCTGGTGTCATGGCCGACGTCTCTGAAGCTGCGTGGTCTGTGCGGGAAGCAGCTGTTGCGTCGCGGCCTGGTCGGACGTCTGCCCGAGGAGATCCTGTCGAGGAAGAAGGTGGGGCTGGAGATGCCTTATTCGCGATGGTTGACGGCCGAGTTGAAGGATTGGGCGGCTGAGATTCTATTGAGCGAGTCTGCGACGGCGGGTGGGGTGTTGAATGCGGACTCGATCGGGACGCTCTGGGATCAGCATCAGTCTGGCCGGTTCGACCATGGCCGGCCTCTGTGGGGCCTATTGAGTTTTCTGACCTGGCACGATCTCTACCTGGGCTCGGGAGGACCAGCGCCGGAGATGCCTGCTGCCCGCTCGCCTCGACACGCGGAGCTGGGGTCATGACAGTTCGGGTGGCAATCCTGGGTGGAGGACCTGCGGGGGTCGGGCTGGCCCGACAGATCGTGGCCGGCCATCAGTCGGGGTCGGGGTCGTTCGAGGTCGAGCTCTTTGAAGCCAACCCTGCCGTGGGGGGCCTGTCGGCCAGTTTTTCGGTCGAGGGAGTCGTCTTCGATCACGGCAGTCACCGTCTGCATCCGAGTATCGATCCGGAGATCCTTGAGGTGTTGCAGGGGCTGATGCCCGGTGTGCTACAGCGTCGGCCGCGTCACGGTCGGATTGTGCTGGGCGGCCGCTTCATCGGCTTTCCGCTGCGTCCGCTGGATGCGGCCCTGGGCTTGCCCTGGCGGATCAAGTGCGGGTTGTTGCGCGACATGTTTGTGCGACCGCGTCACGCGGCAGCCGATTCGTTTGCCGCGACGCTCGAGAGTCAACTGGGGCCGACGTTGTGTCGCGAGTTCTACTTTCCGATGGCGCGCAAGTTGTGGGGTCGCGAGCCGGGTGAGATCGATGCCGAGCAGGCACGTCGCCGCGTCTCGGTCCGGTCGCCCTGGCAGATCATTCGCCGTATGGCTCGGCAGGTGGGGTTCGGTGGAGGAAGTCGCCGGGGTGCATTCTTCTATTACCCCAACGGGGGTTTTGGTCGGATCGCGGATTCATTGGCCGAGGACTTCGTCGAACGGGGCGGCCGATTGTCGACCTCGACACCGGTCACCGGGTTGCATCAGGTCGACTCGGGCTGGCGGGTCCAAACCTCGGAAGGTCATCGAGACTTCGAGCGGGTGTTTTCGACGATCCCGATCTCTCGATTGATCGGGCTGCTCGATCCTGTGGCACCGACCGAGGTGATCGACGCAGCGGCTCGATTGCGGAGCCGGGCGGCGGTGCTGGTCTGTGTCGTACTGGACTCGGGCCGCTGGACTCGATTTGATGCCCACTACGTGCCGGAATCGAAGGTGGGTTTGTCTCGGACGTCCGAGCCGACTCATTATTCGACCGAGAGATCTCGAGCCGACCGGACGGGCGTGTGCATCGAATTGCCCTGCGACGTTGGCGATACGACCTGGGGACTCTCTGACGACGACCTGGTGCTGAAGGTACAGGAGGAGGTGATCGGGATTGGTCTGCCGCCGCTTGAGCCGTTGTTGGCGTCGGAGGTGCGACGGGTCGGGCGAGTGTACCCAGTCTATGATCACGGCTACGACGCCCGTCTGTCTGCGGCGTTGGCCCATGTCGATCAGCGTGAGGGGCTGGTGACCCTGGGCCGGCAGGGCCTGTTTGCTCATGACAACACGCACCACGCCCTGGCGATGTCGTTTGCCGCGGCGAAGTGTCTGTCGAGCGACGGGGCGTTTGACGCTTCGGCCTGGGATTCCGCGTGTGCGGGCTTTGCCGAGCACGTGGTCGAGGACTAGTTACGGGTTTCGAGTTGGACGATCGTGCGTCCCACGTGTTTCCCGGCCCGCATCAGTTCGATCGAGTCGTCGAGTTCCTCGAGCGTGATTTCGCTGGTGATGTGATCGAGTCCATCGAAGGCCCATGTGTCGGCGAGGCGGTTCCACAGTTCGACCCTCAGCGGGCCGGGGCAGCCGGCCGAGTCGATCCCGGCCAGCGTGACGCCTCGCAGCAGGAACGGATAGACCGACGTTTCGATCTGTGTGCCTCCGACCAGTCCACAGGCGGCGACGGTTCCTCCGGGCATGGTTCCGGAGATGATCGCGGCCAGCGTATCGCCTCCGACCACGTCGACCGCTGCGGCCCAGCGAGTCGAGGCCAGCGGCCGGTCGGATTCGGCAAGCACGTCGTCCCGGCCGATCACTTCGGCGGCGCCCATCGATTCGAGCAGTTGGTGTTGATCGGGCTTTCCGGTCGAGGCGACCACGTGACAGCCGAGATGGGCCAGCAGTCCCACCGCCAGCAGCCCCACCCCACCGGTGGCTCCGGTGACCAGGACCGGCCCGGATTCCAGTTCGAGAGGCCCTCGCATGATCGCCTCGACCGCCATGGCGGCGGTCAGGCCGGCGGTGCCCAGTTGCATGGCAGTCCGCGCATCGATCCCCACCGGCCGCGCCAGCACCCATTCGGCCGGGACCCGGATCTGCTGAGACCAGCCTCCCCAGTGCGGAGCCCCCAATCCGTAACCTGTCACCAGGACTTCACGGCCGTCAGCGACGACGGTGCCGGCGGCATCGATTCCGGGCACATGCGGAAGGTCGCCGGCGACACGGCGGTTGCCGGCTGCGGCGAGCGTGTCCTTGAAGTTCAGCGATGACCACTCGACCCGGATGTCGACTTCTGCCTCGGGGAGATCTTCGTAGCGGATCGTGCGAGGTCCGGCGTGGACCTGGCCGTCGACTTCGGTGACCAGGTAGGCCTGCAGGGGGGTCTCTGCGGAATCGGTCATGATCAGGCCTTGCGGCGTCGAGTGGAGCGGACTGGGGATGGGTCATTTGGTATCGTGACAGCGACCGGGATTCAAGACGGGCGGCAGGAGGCGGGGCAGATGACCGAGCTGGAGATTGGTGGTGTGGTGCTGGTCGTCGATTTTCGTCGCACGGGAGACGACCGGGGCCCGTCGGTGAAGGTGTTGGGTGAGATCGATGGTGAGCGTGTGCAGTTGCTGCGGTTTGACTGTTTCGATGACGATCCTCATTACCACTATGCCCCCAACGGCGTGAACCGCATGTTTCATCTCGACCGGCTGACCATGGGCTGTCCGGTGGCCTTCACGCTGGAACAGCTGGGTCTCAACGCGAAGTCGATGATTGCCGCGGCGGGGTTCGAGTCGTTTGCCGAGGGTGTGAACCAGTCTGCGTTGAGCGAGGGTGTGAGCGAGGTTGCGGCTGCGGTGGAGGCCGAGGCGGCGGCGGACTAGTTCGCGAGCGTCTCGCCGAGCGTCTCGCCGAGCAGTATGGCGACCTTTTCGACTGCTGCCATCGGGATGGTGTGTTCTCCGGAGAACTCCAGGAAGTCGACATCGAGACCCGATTCGACGAGCAGGTCTCGCAACCACTGTGCGGCTTCAAATGGCAACAGCGGGTCGTTGCGGCCGTGGCTCTGGAAGACGCGCAGAGGTCCTCGCTGCTTTGCGCGTTCCTGCCAGGTGTCCTGGCACAACAGGGTTCCCGACCAGATACACAGTGCCGCCGGTGCTTCGGGCATGCAGAGTGCGACATCGGTAGCGATCATCGAACCCTGCGAGAATCCGCCGAGCACGAGTTGTCCGGAATCGAGTTGCCATTGGTCCTTGATGTCGGTGACCAGCTCTCCGAGTTGTTCACGAGCCTGTTCGAGTCCATCGGGGGTAGAGAGTCTCTGGTCACGAAACTCGCCCTGCTCGATGGCCTGGTTGAGTGCCTCGAGGTCGAGGTGCCACCAGGCACGGGCGCCGGGCATCCCGACTTCATCGAGTGCCAGCGGTGCAGCGGGAAACACGAAGCGTGTGCGTCCGACCAGGCTGGGTGCGAGCTGGCAGAATTCGGTCGC
>CAUZJR010000447.1:0-4708 GCA_963580005.1 Planctomycetota bacterium | reverse complement strand
CCCCGTTGATCACCATCCCCGCCGAGGCGGTCCGGCCCAACCGGCAGGCCTGGTCGGTCGTCGACAACAAGCTGGTGATCCACCCGCTCGACGTCGCCCGCGTGCTGAGTGACTCGGTCCTGGTCCCGGCCGCAGGCACCGAACTGGGCCCCGGAGACCGCGTGGTCGTCTCACCGCTGAAGATCGCCTACGACGGCATGCCGGTCCGCGAGCGAGCGGCCGAGAAATCCTCGAAGGAATCCGGACCCCGCGAGGGATCGCCATGAGGGGGCTGGTCGCCTGGGCGATTCGGAATACGCCCTCGATGAACACCCTGATGGTCGCCGCGCTGGCCGTCGGGGTCGCCTCGATGATGATGCTCCGCCGCGAGCGGTACCCCGAGTTCCGACCCGACGAGGTCGAGGTGCGAGTGGTCTACCCGGGGGCCAGCCCGACCGAGACCGAACAGGGGGTCTGCCTGAAGGTCGAGGAGGCGATTCGATCGATCGTCGGAGTCGACAAGCTGACCTCGCGGGCCACCGAGGGACGTGGAACCGTGACCGCCGAACTCGAATCTTACGTCGACCAGCCGCAACGGGTCGTCAACGAGATCCGTGCGGCAATCGATGCGATCCCCAGTTTCCCCGAAGAGGCCGAACGGCCCGAGGTGCGACTGAGGATCCGCTACCAGTCGGTCATCTCCGTCGCCATTCTCGCACCACCACATCTCGACCCGGCCAACGACCCCGTCGCCCAGTGGCAGTTCCGCGAACTCGCCGAGACGATTCACGACGAACTGCTGCAACTGTCCGAAGTCTCCTACGTCCAGCTCTGGCAGGCCAAGCCCTACCAGATCGATGTCGAGGTCTCGGAAGAAACGCTGCGGGAATACGGGCTGACGCACCAGGACGTTGCCGAGGCACTCCGCAACGGAAACCTCGAATTGCCCGCCGGAGTCATCAAGGCGCCGCAGAACGAGATCCTGGTCCGCACGGCCGATAAGCAGCTTCGCGGTGAGCAGATTGCCCGGATCCCGGTGAGGACCGATCCGGGCGGCAGCGTGGTGACCATCGGAGACATCGCCACAGTCCGCGATGGATTCGTCGACATCGACACCGTCGCCACACTCGACGATCGGCCGGTGATGTCGATCAAGATCCGCATGACCGCCGACGAGGACATGCTGAAGATCCGCGACCAGGTCGCCGAGTTCGTCGCCACCCGCCCGATGCCACCCGGCTACAACCTCAAGACCTGGGACGACTACAGCAAACAGACCCGCGATCGACTCGAACTGCTCTCAAGAAACGGGTTCTACGGCCTGCTGCTGGTCTTCGCCGTGCTGGCACTGTTCCTGGACCCGAGGCTGGCCTTCTGGGTCGCGCTGGGCATCCCCGTCTCGGTGTTCGGTACCTGTGCAGTGATGCTCGCCGCCGGAGCGTCACTGAACATCTACTCGATGTTCGCCTTCGTGATGGCACTGGGCATCGTCGTCGACGATGCAATCGTGATCGCCGAAAACGTCTATGCCCATCGGCTCCGAGGACGCACGCCGCTGGAGGCCGCCATCGACGGCACGATCGAGGTCGCCCCCGCGGTCGTCAGCAGCGTGCTGACCAGCGTGATCGCCTTCATTCCGCTGGCCTACGTCAGCGGCGAAATGGGAAAGTGGGTCGCCGTGATGCCGCTGGGACTGGTGGCGATGCTGCTGATCTCACTGGCCCAGGGACTGTTTGTACTCCCCTGCCACCTGGCCCACTCGAGACTGCCGGGGAGCCCCGAAGCGGTGCCGGGCTTTCAACAGGCCGTCCAGCGAGCGATCGATCGCTTCATCGACCGAGTCTACTCACCCACTCTCAAACTTGCACTCGCCCGACCCGCCCTGCTGTCCGCCGGCTCGATCGCAACTCTGCTGGTGGCCGCCGGAATCCATTTCGGAGGACTCACGCCGTTTGTCTTCAACCAGCAACTCGACTGGGAATTCGTCTACACCTACATCGAATACCCCAAGGGGACTCCCACGGCGACCATCGATGAGGCCACCAGGCGACTCGAGGACTCGTTCCGAGAAATCGAACGTGAAGAACTGCAGGCCAACGACCAGGGCCAGGACTCGCTGGTGCGGACCCGGTTCCGCAGCGTCGGGTACACGAACCGGTTGGACAACATGCGAGGCGAGATCTACGCCGAGTTCGACGCGGGACGGATCTTCGCCGAGAAGTCCAGCCGCGAGGTGATCTCCAAGTGGCGGAAACGCGCCGGTGAGTTTCCCGGAGCCGAACGAGTCGTCTTCTGGGGGATCAACAACTCGCCGGGTGGTCGAGCGATCGAGTTGGCTCTGCTGGGCAGCGACATCGAAGAACTCGAATACGTCTCCGAGCAGATCAAGCAGAAACTGGACTCCTACCAGGGGGTCTACGATATCCGCGACAGCCGCGGTCCGGGCAAGTGGGAACTGAAACTGAAACTCAGGCCCGACGCCCAGTCGCTGGGCATCACGCTCGATGAACTGGCCCGCAGTGTCCGTGGAGCGTTTTACGGTGTCGAGGCGATGAGGCTTCAGCGGGGTCGCCACGAAGTGAAGCTGATGGTCCGCTACCCCAGGCACCAGCGCCGCAGCCTGCACCAGCTCGAAGAACTTCACATCCGTACCGCCGATGGGGGCGAGATCCCACTGAAGGAAGTGGCCGAAGTGTCCGTCGAACGAGGCTTCGCCGACATCCTCAGAATCGACCAGAACCGGGCCGTCACCATCACGGCCGATGTCGACGAGAACCAGGCCAACGGCATGGAACTGATTGCCGACCTGAGAGGCGAGTTCCTGGCCGAGTTGCTCGAAACCCACCCGCGGGTGACGGCCCGCTGGGAAGGGCAACAGGAAGAGACCCGCGAGTCGTTTGGCAGCCTGCTGGTCGGATTCCTGCTGGCACTCGGTGGCATGTACGTGCTGCTGACACTCGAATTCCGCTCCTACATCCAGCCACTGATCATCCTGGCCGTGATTCCCTTCGGATTCGTCGGGGCGATCGGAGGCCACCTGCTGTTCGATCAATCGCTGACGATCTTCAGTCTCTTCGGAGTCGTCACGCTCTCGGGTATCGTCGCCAATGATTCGATCGTGCTGATCGACTTCATCAACCGGCGACTGGCCCAGGGCGATTCGCTGCACGAGGCCTTGCTGAACTCGGGCCGACGACGCTTCCGACCCGTCGTGTTGACCTCCATCACCACCATCGCCGCACTGCTGCCCCTGCTGCTGGAACGCAACACCCAGGCCCAGGTCCTGATCCCGATGGCCATCAGCATCACCTTCGGGCTCGCCCTGGCCACCGTCTGGATCCTCTATCTGGTCCCGACGCTGTACCTGGTCTACGGCCGCTTGAGCGGTCGCGGCGACACACCCTCTGGCTAAGCAACGCCCGCCAAACTCTCTTGCCCGGCGTCGCCTGGACCGCTATCGTCCGCCGCGCCCCACCTCTCATCTCTCCACCTCACAATCTCCGGGCGCACAACATGCTCACTCGGCTCACAGTGCGCCTTGGCTGCGGACTGCTGCTGGTCTTCAGCACAACCCTGCTCGGCTGTGCCGTCCATCCGTATCGTGCCGGAGTCGACCTGAAGACCGATCTCGACGTCGCGCTGCAGCCCGGCGAAGCCCAGGTCGAACGAGGAGAGCCGGTGCTGCTGGTCGACTCGATCGGCTGGCTGATCGGTGCACCCTCCAAGCTGCTCTTCCTGGACCGCCGAATCGACAACCACGATGTCTCGGCCGAAACCGAACAGGCCCTGACCCAATACCTCGCCCTCAACGGACTCGATCGGGTCAAGGTCCAGATCAACCGCTACGATCCGGGTGCCGACTGGTCCCGGCTGGTTCGCAACGAATCCGTCGGTGGCCTGTGGCGATTCACGCTGGGCACCGCGTGGGTGCTGTACGACACGCTGGTGCCGGGCCGGTTGATCGGCGGCGATTCGTACAACCCCTTCACCAACACCATCCGCCTCTATTCCGACAACCCCGCGATCGCACTCCGCGAAGGAGCACACGCCAAGGCGATTGCCCAGACCCGCTGGAAGGGCACCGCCACCGCGACCGCGGGCCTGCCGCTGGTGCCGCTGTTCACCGAGTCGCGTGCGCTGGGAGACGTGTTCGGATACGTCGCCGAACACCGCAGAGATCTCGAACAGGAGGCCTACCAGACACTCTACCCGTCCTACGCCATCGGGGCTCCCGGTGCGCTTTCACTGGGAATGACGCCCGTGGACCGCTACCTGCTGCAGGCCGCCTTTGCCATTCCCGGACACATCCTCGGACAGGTCCGCTTGGCACAAATCCCCGATCGACGCGAAACCGCACTCTCGAGTCCCTGATCACGCCGGCCGCCACAGGCGGGCTAGGTCGAATCACCCAGACGCTCATTGAGGTCGTCGGACATGAATCGGGCCCGTTCAAGATACTGCTTGTAGCGGGCCACCCGCGTGTAGGTTTTCGAGCCGTTTCAGTGCCGGTTTCACCAGGTCACATCCCCGGGGTTCTTCTCGATGAAGCCTCGCTGGTATGCCAGGATCCGCCCCACTAGAAATTTGCGAACCGGCCTCACCGCCGGGTCCCGCATCAACGCAACCTGGCTGCGACTGTCGGTAGCCGACATGCCATGAAAGATGTCGTTTACGGCCTTGCGGGCCAACTTGTAGTTGGCAGTGGCCCGATCGCGTTCCTGCTTGGCAG
>CAUZJR010000446.1:0-4734 GCA_963580005.1 Planctomycetota bacterium | reverse complement strand
GGATTCCTCGAGAGCTACAAGCCGCGGCGTTGGGCCGGGCGGCCGGATCCGTATCCCCTCCTCGCTGAGGCACAGCGAAGGTCTCTTGGGGTTCTCGTGTAGGAGGTTGCGTGATGCTGGAAACTGGTGACAAGCTGTGGCCGCCGCGTTCCAAGGCGGGTCGAGCGTGCTGGTTGTGGGCCGTTGCGGTGACCTGTTCGTTGCTGCTGGTTGGGTTCACCGGTTGTGGCGACGACGAATCGGAGCCTGGTGGCGAATCGGACAAATCGACGGGCCTGTCCGATTCGGTCGACGAATCGGCGGTCAAGAAGCTGATCGAGCAGTCGCTGTTGCGGGCCAAGGCCGGCGATACGAAGGGTGCCATCGAGTTGCTGAGCCAGGTCATTGGCAACGACGCGAACAACGCAAGGGCTTTCAAGATCCGGGGCGACATCTACTCGGCTCGCAAGCAGGACGCCAATGCCCTGGCGGACTATTCGGCGGCGATCCGGATCGAGCCGAAAAACGCTCGCTGGCTGAACGCTCGAGGCTTCTTCCTGTTCATTCGAGGCAAGCCATCCACGGCCTTGCGCGACGTGGAGGCGGCGATCGAGTTGGATGCCGACTACACCGAGGCGTGGAACAACCGCGGCCTGCTGCATATCGGAGAACAGGATTACGAGACGGCGATTGCGGACTTCAGTCGTGCGATCGAGATCGATTCGAAGTTCGCCGACGCCTGGAACAACCGCGGTTTTGCCTATTTTCGGAGCAAGGACTACGCCCGTGCGGTGTACGACTTTGACCAGGCCCTGGTCTGCGACCCGAAGTTCGTGATGGCCTACAACAACCGGGCGTTGTTGAGGATGTCTCGCAAGGAGTATCGCCAGGCGGTGTCTGATTGCACGGCGGCGATCAAGTTGGAAGGCGACAATCCTCGGTTCTACCAGATGCGTCGCGAGGCGTACCGTCGGCTGGGCAAGTCGACCGAAGCGTTGGCCGACAGTGAGAAGTTGGTCTGGCTGATCCGTTTCCAGCAATTGACTCGACGGGTCGTCAGTTCACCGAAGCAGGCGGCCGGTTACATCCGGCGTGCGCGTCACCTGGCGAACGACGGCCGGGGTGGTGCGGCGTTGGCTGACTACCAGCGCGCGATCACGGTCGAGCCGAGCCAGGCTCACGAGGCGTACCTGGCCCGGGCTCGTCACTGGATCGCCACGGGGGACCTGAAGCGGGCGACCGCCGATTGCAGCCGGGCTCTGCAGGCCGGCGGCGGGTATGAGGCGTACAGCCTGCGAGGCGAGACTCACAAGTTGCAGGAGAACTGGGACCTGGCGATCGCCGACTTTGAAAAGGCGCGTCGGTTCGACGAGGTGGTGGCCGAGACGTATGCCAAGCGTGCCGAGGCACACAAGGCGGCGGGTCGCACGTCGGAGGCGGCGTCCGATCGGAAGCGAGCGGCCGAGCTGGATCCCAATCAGTTTGGGACCTCCCCCTAGAACGAGCGGGGATTGGCGAGCGGGTTGACCGGAGCGGTGGTGGCTTCGGATTTCAGGTCCAGGTCGATCGTGTTCGACCCCGCCTTGATCTCGTGCCTCATCTGGCTTTGTAGATGGTACTTCTTGGCCAGGACCTCGAGTCCCTGCTTGTCGGTCTTGTTGATCCGAACGGTGTGCATGCCCAGCACGGCTCCATCGTGTCCGCCGGGGTAGGTCAGGTTGTAGACGCCTTCGTTATCGGATCGACCCACGCTGCCGCCGAGCTGTTGTTCCACCTTTTTGTCGGTGACCGGTTCGAAGTTCACGGTCGCATTCGGCAGGGGGTTTCCATCGAGTGTGATGGTGCCGCTGACGTTGGCCAGGAGCGGGACATCGGGGTCGTTGGCCATCATGCTGTACAACAGGTAGAAGAGGCCTCCGACCACGAGGATGCCTCCGCCGATGGGCAAGATCCGTCGCTTGGCGATGTCCTTCACCTCGTCCATATCGATCCGAGGCCCCGGGTCGGGAGGGGGCTCGTCGACGGTCGCGGCGCGGGCTGATTCGCCGCGGGCCAGCAGGTCTCCGGCTGCACTGGAGGTGTCGTCGGTGTCGACCTGAGCTCTGACGGGGGGGCGATGCAGTTGACGCTCCTCGGGTGCCACCGGTGCCGGTGGGATGCCGGGGACCGTGTCGTCGTCGTCCAGCGCGGTGTTGGCCGCGGGTGCCGCCGCGGGGACGTCTCCGGATTCCATCAGGAACGCCATCGCGTCGTCTTCGGCATCACCGGTCCCCAACTCCTCAGACGGTGTCACCTCTGCCGCGTCCTCGCCCGCCACCGCTTCAGGCTCCACCTCGTCATCGGGCTCGTCATCGGGCTCGTCATCGGGCTCGTCATCGGGCTCGTCATCGGGCTCGTCATCGGGCTCGTCATCGGGCTCGTCATCGGGCTCGGGGATCACGAAGGCGGTTTTGCACTTCGGGCAGCGCCCCGCCTGGCCGGCCTTGTCGTCTCGGATCTTGAGAACCGAATCACACTCGCTGCACTGAAAGCGGATCGTCATCGGGTGTGTGGGTCTGCGTGGATCGAGTGGTCGGGTATGAGGTCGCTTGAGTGGTGGTGTCCTAGTTGGGCACCTGCACGGGGACTCCACGGCGCATGTTGCCGAGGTTCTGGAAGATCGAGATGTTGATGTTCTGGTTGATGCTGCGGACGCTGCCACCGACCAGCACGAAGTTGACTCCGCCGCTGGTGTGCTGGCTGCCGGCGTTGTCGTAGTGGATTTTCTGATTCGGACCGAAGCGGGTACTCAACAGTGTGGCCGGTCCGCCCCAGGCCCAACCGTCGCTGCTCTGTCTCAGGGGATCCCCGATGACGTTGAAGCGTTCGATCTCGCCGACCATCAGCGTCTGCGAGTCACCATCCTCGACGTCTCGGAACCGGGTCGCGCTGTTGACCGAGAAGATCCCGACGTGGATGTTGTTGGGAAGCCTTGAGAGCGTGGGGTCGTTGATGGTCTGAGCCGGAGTCAGTGCCCAGGTGCCTCGATTGGCGTCGTTGAAGGCGACTCCCGAACCGACCACGCCCGCGTAGTCGTTGCCGCCCCTGGTCCAGTCGGGGTTGACCAGCAGCAGGTTGGGGTACTTGCTGCGGTCCATCGCGTTGCGTCGTGTCGGGCAGTAGAACTCGGGGATGTCAGTCTGGGCGGGCGTGAGGATGATCTGGATCTGTGTGATCGGGTCGATGGCCAGGTTGGCCCCGTTCCCGTTCATCTGCACGTTCATCTTTTCTTCCCAGAGCCTCTTGAGCTGCTGCTGGTTGAGCTGCGGCAGGATGTGCAGCATCCAGCTGGTTCCCTGCAGCCCGTTGCCGCTGGCCTGGATCGGCTCGGTCGGATCGGAGTGCTGGAAGCCTCCGGTGCCGATTCCCCCGAACATCAGCTGGTTGACCTGCCCGGGCGGGAAGGAGTTGTGTGCTTCGTGGTAGTTGTGCAGTGCGAGACCGATCTGCTTGAGGTGGTTCTTGCACTGGGTATTGCGAGCGGCTTCACGGGCCTGCTGCACAGCCGGCAGCAGCAGCGCGACAAGGATCGCGATGATCGCGATCACGACCAGCAATTCGACCAGTGTAAATCCCACGCGACGACGACATTTGACCATCTCGTAACCTCCTCATCACCCCCATGACAAACTCCGGATCGGCTGTACGAACCGACCCGTCCGAGTAGAGGCACTACTGTGGGGTGTGGCAGTACGGGGCAAAGACAGGAACTGCGAGAGGTGAACCGGGCGAGTTGGTGGGCGATTTTACCCACTCGTCGTCGAGTTCTTCTCGCAGCCCGCGAGTCATCCCCGCTGGGTACTCTACTCGGCTCTCAAGAAAACCGTCAAGGACCTTAATCGGCAATTGGCTCGCAGCAAGGTCACTCGCGTTGAGCTCTTCCCACGCAGCTTCCCGGTCTCTTCCCCGTCCCTGGACAGGTGGCCCGGGAGATTTCGGTGGCAATGGTGGCAACGGTGGTAGCGGGGATTCGCCTGCTGCCGATCATGGACCCCCGGTGTGATGGCCGATAACAGTGTTGGAGTCCAGTGGTACGGGTTGTACGGGTTGGGCAGCCTGGGCAAGACTTGGTGTGTTGAGGCAGAGGAGATCGGCTGATGATCGAACCTCTCGAGGCCTGGTCACGAATCCAGTGGCAGGCACGGCGTGGCGGACGGGTGATCTGGCTCAGTGGCGAGGATGGGGTTGAGACCGCGTCGCTGGTGGCCCGGTCGATTTCCTGTTGGCGAACTTCTGGCCTGCGAGTTCTGTTCGCGGACTTCTCGTCGGGGGTCGACCCCGAGTCGTTCGAACCGATGGTGCTGTTGAGTCTACTCGGTGTCCATGCCGGTCAGGCTCGCGCAACCGTTTCTCTCTGGAGGCGGCTGGAGGCGGTGCTTGCCGAATCGGGCCCGGACGCCCGGGTCATCCTGGATCGGATCGAGTCAGCCGGACAGCCCTCTCGTGCGGTGGTCTCGACGATCCACCACCTGGTGACTCGTCACGGCGGCACGTTGCTGGTGGTCTCACCCCGCAACGACCGTGGCCGCTCGAGGGTTCTCTCGGCCTGGGCCGACCTGGAGATCGGTCAGATTGCCTGTGGCGTCGAATCTCGGCTGGTGGCCTGATGCGGGTCTGCCTGTTCGACATCGACGGTACGCTGATCAACAGTGGCCAGGCGGGCCAGGCGGCGATGGAGTCGGCGTTGGTGAGTCTGTTCGGGGTCACGCGACCGAC
>CAUZJR010000445.1:0-4750 GCA_963580005.1 Planctomycetota bacterium | reverse complement strand
TGGGAGTCCAGAGGTTGATGGCCAGGGGTGCGTGCTGGCCGATCAGGTAGGGCTGGCGGATCATCATGTCGCCGAGCGGAAAGGTGGTATGGCAGTAGTTGCATTCCTGGTTGTACTGAGAAAAGAAGGGGGGTTCGGTGGCGGGTCGATCGAAGGGATCGTGTCGTTTCTCGTCGGGCAGTTCGCTGCCGATGTGCACCACCGGGACCCATTCGCGGCGGTCGATCCAGTATCCGAACGGCAGGACATGGTTCTTGCGAAAGAACTTGTGGCCGTCGTGTTCGGGTCCTTCGAGTTGTTTGCCGACGTAGTACTGGAAGAAGCGGGAGCCGATGGTCTGGTTGACCTGGTAGATCCGCCGGGTGTTTCCTCGGCTGAGCCGAACGCGGAACCCGTTGTCGGCCTCGAAGAAGGTCGCCTTGCCTCCGAGGTAGTTCAGGGTGGCGGTTCCCGAGAAGTCGCCCAGGACGTTGTCGCCCTGGGCCATCGCGTTCATGAAGCGGTGAGGGTGCCGGGACCAGAGCTCGTGTTGTTGAGCGTGACAGCTTTGACAGGCCTCGGGTCCGATGTAGTCAGCGGGCCGGATATTGCTGGGGGGTTGTGAGTCCTTGGGATCGACCGAGCTCGTTTCGCGGATCGATTCGGGCACGCGGTCCCACCAGATGGTGAGATTGCCAGAGGAGAATCGTCGCGGCTTGTCGACCCGGTCCTTTCGCACCACGTTGCTCGTGTCGGCCGCCGGGCTGTCGACATCTCGCGTGCAGCCCGCGGTTGCCATGAAGGTAAGGGCGGCAAGGGCGGCGGGGGCGGCGAGGCGAAACGGCAGGCGGGCTGGCACTTGAGGAGATCCGGAAAGAGACTCGAACCAGCGAGACACGGTGTCTCCGGGTGTCTCCTGGTCATGTCCTGGTGGTGGCCGGTTTGTTCGAGTCGTAGGTTCGAGTGCCGGCTGGAGCGCCGAGATTTTCCAGTGCGACCTGGTACAGCTCGGTCCCGGCGGTGGTGGGGTACTTGGTATCGATGCAGGCTCGGCAGAGGGTATCGGTGGGGAGATCGATCGAGCGTGCGATGGAATCGATGGGGAGATATCTGAGGCTATCGGCGTTGAGGCTCTTGGCCATCTGCTGTTCGATCTCGGGTGTCAGCTCGATGCTGTCCATGAACTTGGGAGCGAAGAGTTCTGAGATGGTCGACATGTCGATGCCGTAGAAGCAGGGCGCGATAATCGGCGGGCAGGCCACTCGAACGTGCACCTCACTCGCCCCGCCACGTTCTCGCAGTTGCGAGACGAGTGCTCTCATGGTGGTCGAGCGAACGATGGTATCCTCGACCAACAGCACTCTCTTGCCCCTGAGTACTTCGGGCAGCGGAGTATATTTCAGTCGCGCCTTGTCGGCCCGGTTGGTGCCTTCGATGAACGTCCGTCCGACGTATCGATTTCTCATCAGTCCTTCGAGGCAGGGGACTCCGAGTTCGAATGCCATCGAGGCTGCGGCGGCCTTGGCGGTATCGGGGACGGGGACGACGATCGTGTTGTCGTCGATCGGGACGGTTTCGAGTTGAGCGAGTTCTTCGCCGAGTGCCTTGCGGGTCATGTAGACGCTGCGGTCATCGAGTGTACTGGCGACGTTGGCGAAGTAGATCCATTCGAAGAAGCAGTGGGAACGTTTGGGTGAGGGTGCAAACTGGCGGACGTCGATTTCTCCGTTCTGGATGATCACGGCTCCGCCGGGTGGCAGGCTGTGGATGTCCTTGTCGCGGAATCCGATTTGCGAGAGTGCCACGCTTTCGCTGGCGGCGGCAAACATCGGCCCTTCGATCGCGAAGCACAGCGGCCGGATACCGAGTGGGTCTCGAGCGACAAACATGTCGCCTTGTGCGTTGAGGAACACGATGTTGTAGGCGCCGTCGAGCCAGGGGGTGACTCCGCTGAGCACATCGAGCAGGTCGGGAGTCTGGTCTCCGGAGAGTTCCTGGCAGAGCAGGTGCATCAGGATCTCGGTGTCGGTTTCTCGTGCGAGGTGAAAGTCGGTGTGCGAGAGCATTTCCTTACGGAGCTGCGGGTAGTTGGCCAATTGGCCGTTGAAGGCAAAGCTGAACCACTTGGATTTCTGGATGTGGTGTCGTTCGAAGGGTTGAGCGTAACTGCGGTCGTCCTGGCCGCAGGTGGCGTAGCGGACGTGTCCGATCGCCGCGGACCCGGCGTACTTTTGCATCATCATCTCAGCCGGCTTGGGGTGGTTGAGATGAAACACCTCGGTCACGGTCCCGATGTTGCGGTGCGTATCGATCAGCTGCTTGCGATCGGGGCTGAAGGTGGTCATCCCGGCGGCCAACTGGCCTCGGTTCTGGATGTCCAGCAGCAGCCGGGGCATCAGTCTCGAGGTTTCCTGGGACCCCTGCGAGGGCGCCAGGCGGCTGGTCTCGCGGTTGGGCAAGTGATAAACCGCGGCGATGCCACACTCGTGGAACAACTCGGCCATGTCGTCCGGCGTCCGTGCACGTCCAGGTGGGGATGCGAGCCAAGGTGCATCATAGCGATCGGCCGGGCATTGACCAACGAGGGCCGTCGCACTTTCGCGGTGGTTGAGTATGGACTAGAAGAGACGGATCGAGTTCCGACCAGTTCGGGTCGCGCCCGGTCCCTTTGCACCCTGACTTGCCCCCAGAATTCCATCCTGAATTGAACCATGAATGTTCCGGTGAATCTGGTCCGCCGCGAGGTGATCGAGACGGCTGAGACGCTGGTGGTCAAGGTGGGCACCAACGTGATTTCGCGTTCCGATGCCACGCTCGATGTCGATCGAATTGCGAGCTTGGTCGAGGCTGTGGGTCGTGTTCGGGAGAGTGGCAGGCGGGTGGTGATTGTCTCCAGCGGTGCGGTGGGTGCCGGCATCGATCTGCTCGAGTTGGGAGGTCGGCCCGACGACCTGCCTCACCTACAGGCGGCCGCTGCTGCGGGGCAGGCTCGACTGATTCACCACTACGACGAGTGCCTGGGCCGCCAGGGAGTCCATGCGGCTCAGCTGTTGCTGACGGCCGAGGACTTCACCGAGCGGGGCAGGTATCTCAATGTCCGCAATACGCTGAATACCCTGTTCGAATACGGTGCCGTGCCGATCATCAACGAGAACGACACGGTCAGTGTCGAGGAGATTGGATTCGGCGACAACGACCGGCTGGCTGCTCTGGTGACCAACCTGCTGCCGGCTCCGCTGTTGGTGCTGCTGACGGTCGTCGACGGTCTGTTTGCCGGACCCAAGGACAGTGAGCCGATCCGGCTGGTCGAACAGTGGGACGACGGGCTATTTGACCTGGTGCGGGACGAGCAGAGTCGTGGGGGCCGGGGGGGGGATGGGGCGGAAGCTGGAGGCGATCAAGAGTGCGACGGCGGTGGGGGAGAGCGTGATCGTGGCCAACGGGACTCGAGCCGGGGTGCTCGATGACGTGCTGGCGGGCCGCGAAGTCGGGACGCTGTTCCTGGCTCACGGGGCGACGATGCCCGCCTGGAAGCGCTGGATCGGCTACGCCGCGACGCCGCAGGGCAAAGTGGTGCTCGATCAGGGCGCCTGCCGGGCGTTGCGTGAGAGTGGTGGGTCGCTGCTGTCGATTGGTGTGACGGGGGTGGAAGGGAGTTTCCTCCACGGAGATGTGGTCTCGCTGGTGGACCCCGATGGTCGCGAGTTCGCCAGGGGGCTGGTGAACTACGATGCGCGGGAGACCGAGGAGATTGCCGGTCGGCGGAGCGAGGAGATTCGTGAACGGCTGGGAAGCCTGCCGTACGCCGAGGTCGTGCACCGGGACAACCTGGTGATCCTGGAGGGAGCCGGCGGAGACTGACGGAGCGGGGTCGGTCAGGACAGTGACTTGACCGCGGCGCGGACTGATTTCAGGCAGAGTTCCAGGTCCGAGAGCGGATTCTTGGGGTTCTCCTCGTACTCCAATGCCACACAACGCTTGTACTTGAGTTTGCGGAGTTCGCTGAGGCAGCCGGCGATGTTGAGGTCGCCTTCGCCGACGATCTTGAACTGCTTCCGTTTCTTGCCGCCGACGGTGACGGTCTTGACGTCCTTGAGATGGACGCCGAAGACTCGCTTGCCCAGTCGCCTGATCGCTGCCACAGGGTCCTCGTCGCTGCGGAGGAAGTGGCCGGTGTCGACGCAGGCGCCGATCAGAGGATGCCGGTCCTTGACCATTTGCTCGACGTCGGAAATCTTGTCGTACAGAGCCCGGGGTCCGTGGTTGTGGATCGCGATCGCCACCTCGTACTCCTCGACCATCCGGTCCAGGAGATCAAACGTCGCCTTGTCCTTCTTCGGGTTGGCACTCAGCGAGTCGATTCCCATCTTGCGGGCGAAGTCGAACGCCTGCCGAGCCTTGGCTTCATTGGCATCAAAGCCCAACACGCCATAGGCGGTCAGCTTGATCCCCGCTTCGGCCAGCATGGCCTTCTGCTTGGTGATGTGTGCCGGCAGAGTCCCCAGCGGGACGTGCCTGGGATACGCCTCCCAGAATCGCAGCCCGAGTGTTCGAGTGTGCTTGAGTGCGGTGGGAGCATCGAAGCCTCGCAGAGAATAACTCTGGATCCCCATCTTGAACTCGGCGTAGGGCGACTTCTTGGGGTCTGCTGGGGCTGCGGTGGTGGGGAGAGGCTGGTGGGTGAGGGTCACACCGGCGACGAGGCTGGAGGCGAGGAATGTGCGTCGTGAGAGTTCGTGGCAGGAGCCGGTTTGGTGCTCTGGTGTCGTCG
>CAUZJR010000444.1:0-4752 GCA_963580005.1 Planctomycetota bacterium | reverse complement strand
CGTCACGACCGATACAACCGTTAGGACCCGCGGGCGTGGTGACGGCGTGATGCTGCGCACCGCGGGGTCGGTGTGGCGAGGTTGTTCGGTCGAGGGCGGGGCACAAGTCCTTGTGGTGGACGTGATGCGGACGCGGAGTATTTCCTGGATCGCGATTCGATCGCTCGGAGTCATGGCAACAGTGTTGCTGGTCTCGGGTCTCGTGCGATCGGAGCCTCCGTCCGAGGGTGAGGCGAGTGGTCCCCCGATCCGTCCTTCGATTCTGGCCCCACGTCGTCCGCCACTCGAGCGGCCCGGTTCCGGTCTTGACCCTGCCGACCCGACCGGGTTGCTGGTCCCCGAGCGGGATGCTCCGTTCGGGTTCAGCGGCCCCTCGGGCGTGCTGCCTCGCGAGAGTCAGCGGGACAGTCATTTCGTTCCGATCGAGGATCGATGGCGTCTGGGGATGCCGCCCTGGGATCGATACGGCAAGGGCCATCCCGAGGTCGACGACTATCCCGGAGTGCTGGGTCGGTGGTGGGATCCGTACAACCAGAACCTGCTCAAGGGCGACTTCCCACTGGTTGGCCAGGACACGTTCCTGGTGGTCACCGGCATTGCGCAACTGGTGCAGGAGCTCCGCGAGGTGCCCACGGCGACGACGCCTTTCGAGAGCACATTGCGGCCATTTTCCGAGGAGTTCTTCGGTGACCCCGAGCAGTTCTTCAGCACAAATTCCTTCCGGCTCTCGATCGACCTCTTCAACGGCAGCGCCGGGTACAAGCAACCGGTCTGGCAGGTCCGAGCCACCCCGGTCTTCAACTTCAATTATCTCGACGTCAACGAGCTAGCCGTCGTGAGCCCCGACGTGCGTGACGGGACGACCCGGTTTCGCAACGACTGGTCGTTGGACGAGTGGTTCGTGGAGGCCAAGCTGTCGGACCTGGGCCCGCACTACGACTTCGTATCGGCCCGTGGCGGGTCCCAGTTCTTTGTCAGCGATTTCCGAGGCTTTCTCTTCAGCGACGTCAACCGGGCCGTGCGGCTCTTTGGCAGCCGCTTCTCGAACCGCGACCAGTTCAACCTGCTGTGGTTCGACCAGACCGAGAAGGAGACCAACAGCGAGTTGAATCTCTTCGACGATCGTCACCAGAACACCGTGATCGCCAACTACTACCACCAGGACCTGCTGGTCCCGGGTTACACCGGGCTGGTCAGTTTCCATTACAACAACGACAAGCCGGGCTTCCGTTTGGACCGCAACCGGTTCCTGGTCCGTCCCGATCCGGCCGGAGTCTACCAGCCGCACCGGGTCGAAACTTATTACCTCGGCGTGGCCGGCCAGGGCCACTTCGGACGTCTCAACATCAGCAATGCGTTCTACCACGCCTGGGGTCGCGACGGTCTGAACCCGATTGCCGGACGCGAACAGAACATCCAGGCCCAGATGGCGGCGGTCGAACTGTCCTACGACCGCGACTGGGCCCGCTTCCGCGTCTCGTGGTTCTGGTCCTCCGGAGATTCCGACCCCAACGACGGCGACGCCGAGGGCTTCGACGCGATCTTCGACAACCCGAACTTCGCAGGAGGCGAGTTCAGCTACTGGCAACGCCAGGCCATCCGGCTCTTCGGCGTCGGCCTGACTCAGCGACAGAGCCTGGTGCCGAACCTCCGCTCGAGCAAGACGCAGGGGCAGGCCAACTTCGTCAACCCCGGCCTGTCGCTGGTCAACGCCGGCATCGACATGGACCTGACTCCCAAGCTGAAACTCATCGCCAACGCCAACTTCCTGTGGTTCGACACGACCCGGTCCCTGGAAGTCTTCACGTTCCAGGACCGGATCGACCGCGAAATAGGCACCGATCTCAGCCTCGGCATCGAGTACCGCCCCTACCTCAACGACAACGTCCAACTCATCAGCGGCCTCTCGAGCTTCATCCCCGCCGCCGGCTTCAAGGACCTCTACAACCCGCTCGGAGGCACCGTCGAGACGCTCTTCGGCCACTTCTTCGAAGTCATCCTCACCTACTGATCTCATTCCTCCTCATCGCTTGAATCTCATGACCGATCACGAACATCGCCTCCAGGAACCCAGCCGAGTCGGCGACGGGTCCTCGGACAGCAGGAGTCAGATTCCGATGTCACGCATGTCACGCATGTCACGCATGTCACAAAGACGCCTGGGTGTAGCCACCGTGGTACTGGGGGCCTGGGTGGCCGCAACCCTCGTGATGCAGCCGGACCGCACAACCCGGGATCATCTCGAAGCCTCAGAGCCCGCCACCCGACCCGCCACCTCCACCGACGCCCCGCTGATCCCCACCCGCAGCGTGGCTCTTGCCCCCAACCGGTCCGTTCACCCCGCTCTGGGGACCGCCGTGCTGCAGTCGAGTCCGCGCGAGGGGCTGCTGGGGCAGTCGACCGCGAGTGCCGATTCGAAGAGTCACGGCTGCATGGTCTGCCACAAGACGGTCGGTGACCCTCACGTCAGCCAGGCACTGAATCTCGGCTGTACCGATTGTCATGGCGGAGACGCCACGGCCCGCGACAAGCAGGCCGCTCATGTCCACCCGCGACACCCCGACGCCTGGACCTCGTCGGCCAACCCTATCCGCAGCTACACCCTGCTCAACCACGAGCGTCCCGAGTTCATCCGATTCGTGAACCCCGGCGACCTGAGAGTGGCTCACCAGAGCTGCGGGACGGTGGGGTGTCATCCGCGTGAGACGCTCGAGGTCAAGAAGAGCATGATGACTCACGGCTGCATGCTGTGGGGCGCGGCGCTGTACAACAACGGAGCGGTCCACGACAAGTGGCCCAGGCACGGCGAGAGCTACTCGATGCACGGCACTCCCCAGAGATTGCAGACCGTGCCACCGCCGACGCCCCGGGAAACCGCCACCAAGGGGGTGCTCCCCTTCCTGGATCCCCTGCCTCGCTTCCAGGTGACTCAACCGGGCAACATCCTGAGGATCTTCGAACGAGGCGGCCGCTTCCGTACCGAAACCGGCATCCCCGAACGGCTCGAAGAACCGGGCCGACCCCGCGAACGGCTCAGCAATCGCGGGCTGGGAACGCTCAATCGAACCGACCCCGTCTTCATCGGCCTCGAAAAGACCAGGCTGCTGGACCCAACCCTCAACTTCCTGGGAACCAACGAACAGCCCGGCGACTACCGCTCCAGCGGCTGCACCGCCTGCCACATCATCTACGCCAACGACCGCTCGCGGATTCACTCCGGACCCTACGCCCGCTACGGCAACGGCGGCCGGGCCGCGGCACAAACCGACCCGTTCGTCACGTCGCTGGACCCCACCATCCCCAAGAACGAGCCGGGACACCCGATCGCTCACCGCTTCACACGCTCGATCCCCACCAGCCAGTGCATGATCTGCCACATCCATCCCGGCACATCGGTGATGAACAGCTACATCGGCTACATGTGGTGGGACCAGGAGACCGACGGCGACCTGATCTATGACCGATCCGGGCGACCCATCTCGGCCGAAGCCCATGTCGCCTCGCAAATGGCCAACCCGAACCTCGGAGCCATCAAGAGATACACTCCCGACCCC
Source organism: Planctomycetota bacterium (assembly GCA_963580005.1). GTDB lineage: Bacteria > Planctomycetota > Planctomycetia > Planctomycetales > Planctomycetaceae > UBA8437. The sequence continues at coordinate 1,198 of CAUZJR010000444.1, read as the reverse complement.
GACCACGAGGCGGGCATCGCCAGCGTCAATGACAAAGCCACCCGCAGCCAGTTCGCCGACTTCCACGGACACGGCTGGCTCTTCCGGGCCGTCTTCCGCAAGGACTCCACCGGAATATTGCTCGATCACCGGGGCCGCAAGATCACCCAACCCACCAACGCCAAGCTGAAGGCGGCGATCGAGTTCCCCAACCGGGTCCGAGAACTCTACCGCGACCGAACCTGGACCTCGCACGACCAGCGGGCATTCGACACCGCACGTACGCAGTTGGAAGAGGTCCGAGACCACATGCCGGTGCACCTGATGGACGTGCACCTGGAACGGGGCATGCACTGTGTCGACTGCCACTTCCTGCAGGACGTCCACGGCAACACCAAGCTCTACGGCGAGGTGCGAGCGGCGATCGAGATCTCCTGCCAGGACTGCCACGGCGACACCCTGAGGAGGGCGATCGTCCAGGATGCAAACGGCGTGCAGCTGAGAACTTCCGGGCCGGCCGCGCCCGAACCGAAGGGACGACCAAGCGGCCACAACCTCCTGACAATGAGGACTCCCTTCGGGAAACGACGCTTCGAATGGCGAAATGGAACTCTGATCCAGAGATCGATGGTGGAACGGGACATCAGCTGGCCCGTCACCCAGGTCGTCGACACCATCGATCCCAAGCACGCCGACTACAATGCACTCTCGGCCGTCGCCAAAACCGTCCATTTCGACGACCAGGATCGGATGGCCTGGGGTCGACCGCCGGGCAAGTCGCGTCGCTGTGCCCACGATTCCCGGATCGTCAACTGCACCGCCTGCCACACCTCCTGGAACCCCAGCTGCTTCGGCTGCCATCTCTCGCAACGAGCCAACCAGAAGACCCCCTCGCTGCACAACGAGGGCGAACTCTCTCGAAACCACGTCTCCTACAACTTCCAGACACTCCGAGACGACGTCTTCATGCTCGCCCGCGACGGCACGGTGACCGGAAACCGGATCAACCCGGCCCGCTCGTCCTGCGCGATCCACGTGGGGTCGTACAACCAGAACCGCGAGTCCGTCTACTTCCAGCAGCAGACGATCTCGGCCGAAGGCTTCAGCGGGATCTCCTTCTCGACCAACGTGCCGCACACCGTCCGAGGTCGCGACGGGACCCGGCAGTGCCGCGATTGCCACCTCGCACTCACCGGCGACAACAACGCCCGCATGGCTC
>CAUZJR010000443.1:0-4769 GCA_963580005.1 Planctomycetota bacterium | reverse complement strand
ACAACACTCCCCAGGGTGTCAACATCCCGATCAGTTGGAACACCGGGAGCGGCAAGAACATCAAGTGGCAGACGAAACTCGGCTCCCAGACCTATGGCAACCCGGTGGTGGCCAACGGCAAGGTCTACGTGGGGACCAACAATGGCGGTGGACTGATCAAGCGCTACCCCCCCTCGGTCGACCTGGGCTGCATGCTCTGCTTCGACGCCGCCAACGGCAAGCTGCTCTGGCAGCACTCCAACCCGAAGCTGACCACCGGTCGCGTTCACGACTGGCCGCTGCAGGGCATCTGCGACTCGCCGTTCGTCGACGGCAAGCGGGTGTGGTACGTCACCAGCCGCGGCACGGTGGTCTGCGTGGACACCGAGGGGTTCCACGACGGCAAAAACAACGGGCCGTTTACCTCCGAGCCGAACGAGAACAAGGATGAGGCGGACCTGATCTGGGAATTCGACATGATGAAGAAGCTGGGTGTCTCCCAGCACAACATGTGCAGCTGTTCGGTCACCTGTGCCGGGAACGTGCTGTTCGTCAACACTTCCAACGGAGTCAGCTTCGAACACCTCGGCATTCCCGCTCCCAACGCGCCCAGTTTCATCGCGATGAACCGCGACACCGGCAAGGTGTTGTGGACCAACAAGGCTCCGGCCACCGCGATCCTGCACGGGCAGTGGTCGAGTCCGACCTATGCGGTGCTGGGCGATCAGCCGCAGGTGATCTTCGCCGGCGGCGACGGCTGGGTCTACAGCTTCGATCCCAAAGGTGACGGCAAGGGCGGTGCACTGTTGCTGTGGCGGTTCGACGCGAATCCCAAGGAGTCGAAGTGGATTCTGGGCGGTCGCGGCACACGCAACAACATTATCGCCAGTCCGGTGGTGTACGACGGCCTGGTCTATGTCGCCGTGGGGCAGGACCCCGAGCACGGCGAAGGGATGGGTCATGTGTGGGCCGTCGACCCGACCCGCCGCGGCGACACCAGCCCGACACGCGCGATGGACGCCGATGGCAAAGAGATCGCCTTCGAGAAGCGGCGGCGACTGCAGTTGGTGATCACCAAGGACGGCGAGTCGGTCAAGCCGAATTCGAACTCGGCAGTCGTCTGGCACTATGGGCAGAAGGACGAAGAGGAGTACAACGCGTCGGACTTCGAACAGCAGATGCATCGGTCGATGGGCACCGTGGCGATCAAGAACAACCTGCTGTTCATTGCCGACTACAGCGGCCTGTTCCACTGCCTGGACGCCAAGACAGGGAAGAGGCACTGGACGTACGACATGTTCGCCGCCGCATGGGGGTCGCCGCTGATCGTCGAGGGCAAGGTGTACATCGGAGACGAGGACGGTGACGTGGCCATCTTCCCGCTGACCGCCGACCCCAAGAAGGCACTCAAGGATGTCGACGGAGAACTCGAGCCGTCCCTGGGCACCGTCAACATGGGCAACTCGGTTTACTCGACCCCGATCGTGGCCAACAACGTGCTGTACATCGCGAACAAGTCGACGCTGTTTGCGATCACGGCACCAGCCAAGTAAAGGTCTCCTTCCCGGCGACCCCGAACAGCGGGTCGCCGGCCCCACCCCGACGCAACGTCAAGGATGACTCCCACCGCGTCCGTTGAACCCGGCAGCCTGCCTACTCCCCCTTTTTGGCGATGTGATGTCTCTTCCCTCGGAAGCCACCGATGCGTTGGCTGACGAGGCGCTTGCTGCGCTGGGGGTCGAAGAGCTGCTCGAGACGGGCTCACCCACGCTAATCGAGACCGGGCCCGGCGCCGTGGCCACGCTGGGCCGCTGGGCGAGAGAACTGGGGGGAGAACGGCTGTTCCTGGTGACCGATGTCGGGTTGCGTGAGGCGGGACACGAGGAGCGGGTGCTGACCTACCTGGCCGAAGCCGGTTATGATTCGGACCGCGTGGCGGTCTTCCACGAGGTCACATCGAACCCGACGACAGAAGATGTCGACCGGGCTCTTGAGGTGGCCGTGTCTCATAACAGCGACCTGATCATCGGGCTGGGCGGCGGCAGCAGCATGGACTGCGGCAAGGGAGTCAACTTCCTGCTGACCAACGGGGGCCGGATCGAGGATTACTGGGGAGTGGACAAGGCGAGTGAGTCGATGCTGCCGATGATCGCCGTTCCGACCACCGCGGGCACCGGCAGCGAGGCTCAGTCGTTTGCCCTGATCGCCAACGCCCAGACGCACATGAAGATGGCCTGCGGAGACAAGAAGGCCGCCTGCCGGGTGGCGATCCTGGACCCGGAACTGACCCTGACCATGCCATCGGCCGTGACGGCAGCCACCGGGATCGACGCGATCAGCCACGCCCTGGAAACGGCCGTGACGACACAACGAAACGCAATTTCGGGACGCTTCAGTCTCGAGGCCTGGACACGCCTGTCCCAGGGGTTCCCGGCAGTGATCGCAGACCCCGGCGACATCGGGGCCCGGCAGAAGATGCTCTACGGAGCCCACCTGGCGGGGGCCGCCATCGAGAACTCGATGCTCGGTGCCACCCACGCCCTGGCCAACCCGCTCTCGGCACACTACGGCATGACTCACGGCATCGCAGTCGGCCTGATGCTGCCTCACGTGATCCGCTTCAACCAGGACTGCGTCGGTGACATCTACGCCGAATTGCTCGATGCCGCCGGACTGCGGAGAGATGCTGGTGAGACTTCCGCGGAGGCGTTGGCGGGGTGCATCGAGAGCCTGCGGAGTGACGCGGGATTGCCAGCCACACTGGCGGAATGCGATATTCAGGATGATCTGTTGGACCAATTGGCGGTGGAGGCGGCTGACCAGTGGACGGGGAAGTTCAATCCGAAGCCGGTAACTGTCGAGACGTTGAAAGAGCTGTACCAATGCGCTTTACCACGACACTCCTCCTGCTGATCCTCACCACGCTGCTGGCCCAGATGCAGATCGGGTCCACGGCGCCACCGGCCCAGGCTCTCGACAAGTCGTCGTGGCCCAATTTCCGCAATGGTCACGAACTCCGCGGGGTCGCCGAACGGGGTCTGCCCGAGAAGCTCGAGCTGCTGTGGTCGCAACCGATCCCCGACGGCATGGTCTTCACCTCCGCCGTCGCCGTCGTCGGAGGTCGGGTCTATGCCTCGACGCTGGGTGGTGAACTGCAGTGTCTGGAACTGAAGTCGGGCAAGCTGCTGTGGAAGTACCTCTCGGCACCCAAGCCCACCCCCGACACGTTCATCCCCGGGTTCCCGTCGGCCCCCACCGTTTCGGCCGACACGGTGTTCGTCGGGGATGAGGACGGTGTGTTTCATGCGGTGGATCGCAAGACCGGCAAGAGACGCTGGGTGCTGCAGACCCAGGCCGAGGTCAACAGTTCCGCGGCGGTGGTCGGCCAGAGGGTGATCTTCGGCTCCTATGACGCCAACCTGTATTGCCGGGACACGAAAACCGGGAAGAAAATCTGGACGTTTGCGACCGCCGACCGCATCAACGGTTCACCGGCGATCGCCGGCAAGTACACATTTGTGACCGGCTGCGACCAGCATCTGAGGATGATCAACATCGACACCGGCAAACAGGAACACGACATGGAGCTGGGCAGCTTCATGATCGCGTCGCCGGCCATCGTCGACAACATGCTCTACGTGGGCACCCACGACGGCGAATTCCTGGCCGTGGACTGGAAGAAGCAGGAAGTGGTCTGGCGGTACAGTGACCCCGAGAAGATGCAGCCCTATCACGCTTCGGCCGCGATCCTGGGCAACCGGATCGTGGTGGGCAGCCAGGACAAGCGGGTGCATTGCATCGACCGCAAGACCGGTAAGCGGCTGTGGGTCTTTGCGACCCGGGCCCAGGTCAACAGTTCTCCGGTGATCGCCGGCGATCGTGTCTACTTCGGCTCGGCCGACAAGCACGTTTACGGCGTCGACCTGGAAACCGGCAAGGAGGTGTGGAAGTACCGGGGCAAGTCCGACTTCAATGCCGCCCCGTCGGTGGCCGCCGGACGTCTGTTGATTGGTTCAGAAGGGACCCAGGCCAAGCTCCTGTGTTTCGGTGCGAAGTAATGGCAACTGACACCAGCAGTACGACCGAAGTGGGCAGCTACTTCATCTCCAATTACCCACCGTTCTCGCAGTGGACCAGCGAGGCTGTGGCCGAGATCGATGCGGCCTGGGACGCCGGCGAGACCGATCCCGTGCCGCTGGGGATGTACCTGCACATTCCCTTCTGCCGCAAGCGGTGCAAGTTCTGTTACTTCCGTGTCTATACCAACCAGAACGCCAACGCGATTGCCTCGTATGTCGAGGCAATCACCAGCGAAGCGAAGATGCTCGCCGCTCAGCCGGCGGTTGAGGGCCGGGATCTCGACTTTGTCTACTTCGGCGGCGGGACACCGTCGTACCTCAGTTCTCGACAACTGAAGTTTCTCAGGGAGTCGCTCGAAGAGTCGTTCACCTGGGAGACGGCTCGAGAAGTGACGTTCGAGTGCGAGCCGGGCACGCTGAGCCTCGACAAGGTGCAGGCGCTGGCAGAGATCGGGATCACTCGAGTCTCGCTGGGTATCGAAAACTTCGACGACGATATTCTCGAAGAAAACGGCCGTGCCCATCTCTCGCCCGAGATCTTCAAGGCCTACGACTGGATCCAGCAGGTCGGGTTTCCCCAGGTCAACATCGACCTGATCGCCGGGATGGTCGGGGAGACCGAGGAGAATTGGCAGTCGTGCGTCGAGAAGGCGATCGAGTTGAAACCCGACAACATCACGATCTACCAGATGGAGCTGCCCCACAACACGG
>CAUZJR010000442.1:0-4776 GCA_963580005.1 Planctomycetota bacterium | reverse complement strand
GTTCTGGAGGATTCCGCTACGCTTCATCCACCAGAACACAGAACTCCCACTGACCCGAAACTCTCTCATTCGGAGTGGTACAAGATCTGGGGGTAGGTCAGGCCTTCCAGGCTGTTTGCAGACATGTTCCGTCAGGAAAAAGACCAATGGCCTATCCACAAGATCTGTCGGGGAAATATATCGAATACCGGATCGACATGGGTGCAACCGGAAAAATGGACTCGAGACTGGTCAACGGAGTCCTGCCCAACCAGACGACCAGGGCGACGGTCGCCGCGTACACAGGCGATCCACCGCCGAGCAATTCTCAACAGAGACTGGACCTCACCAAAACCCAACCACAAGTTTCGTTCACGTGGCTGAAATACTGTGCTGGATATGTGACAACCGCTCCGCTGGCGTCCACCGTGATGACCGGCCCAATGACCGGGTGTTATCTTTGTAGATACAAGGAGGGTGGAACACAGATCGCCCACATCGGTACTGCCCACGGTTCCGATGACCCGAAATCGATTGAGGTGAAACAGGCTTGCCTGAGTTTCGTCGAGCGAAGTGAGGTCAGCGGAGTGACCGGCGGGTCGCCCGCGGACTATTTCTCCGTTGGTGAGCTTCAGAAAGCCATGTCCCTCGCGCCTCCAACGATTGTCGGGTGTTGTTCTGAGGCAGGAGCGTATGCGATCCTCTTGGCCCCGGTGCCGCGAAGCCAGTGCCCGGCCGCGATGAATCAACTCCTGAGAGTGGCGGATGTCAAGAAGATGACGCTGCAACCTTGGGCCACGATCGCGGCCATGCGGCGGTTTCGTGTCTAGGTGTGACTGTGAAGGACGGATTTCCTTGTGTCGGACGACGACTGGATCGACGCCTCGGTCGCCCCCGTGACATCCGTCGGCCGAGTTGTTGGGTTGCCAACCACTGACCCCACTTGACACCTCTGCCGGGGTGCCGACGTGCAGAATCTCATGTCCCGCCAACTTCACGAGGTCCGTCTAGTCCAGTCCACCGGACCAATTCCTCTTTCAACAATCACTTTCGCCAAAGAGGGGCTTCGACGTGCCAAGACCATCGACTGTTTTGATTTCGTTCCCAGCGAGTTTTCGTTACTCCATGCGATCCTGGCCAACATCCCGCGAGGAAGATTCTGCGAATGGGGCAGCGGGATGGGAATTGGCGTCGGCTTGGCAGCAAGCATGGGCTTCGAATCGACCGGAATCGAGATCGATCCCGCTCTCGCCGCAGCTTCGCGAATGTTGTTGACCGATTTTGGTTTGTCCGCGACCGTGACAACAGGAAGCTACTTCGACGAACACCCTAGTGCGGATATCTATTTTACCTACTGCTGGCCGGGGCAGCTGATGCGCGTGGAGGAACACTTTTGGGAGGTCGCCCCCCAAAAATCACGACTACTGATCTGTCACGGTGCGGAGGACATTCGCTGCAAAGTCAAGGATCCCTGACCCACCCGGCTCCTCTCGGCAGATCTTCCCGGTAGGAAACCAATCGCGCCGAATGTCATTGATGCATCCAACGAGAAGCCTGGAACACCGGTCCAAGAGTCATCGATGACAAAGCGAAAACCACGACGCTCCGAGCGGTCGCAACGATCTTCCAGTACAACGATCACCTTTGATTCCGCACTGCAATTACACGTCAAGGGCCGAATGATCGAGGCGGAATCGGCCTATCGAGAGTTGATCGCTGCTGGCCCCGCCGATTCACGACTGTTCCATCTCCTCGGTCGCCTACTCCACCAACAGGGACGGTGCGAAGAGTCCATCCAGAGCATTCGCTCGGCACTGGCGACAAGTCCAGACGACAGCGAGGCCACCAATGACCTCGCACTCATCCTCCAAGAGACCGGGGAACTCGATGAATCGGCCACCTGTTTCCGGCGTCTGATCGAGATCGATCCGGACAACGCCCAAGCGTGGAACAATCTTGGAATCGTGCTCAAGGGGCAAGACCATCTCCAGGACGCTATCGCAGCGTTCAAGGAGGCAACGAGATTGGACCCCATGAATACAGATTCTCGTTGCAACCTCGGGAATGTGTACAAGCTCAAGGGCGACTTGCCAGAATCTGAAACGGCCTATCGCAAAGCGTTGTCCATCGATCCGAGCCTGTTGGATGTGTATCCAAACCTGGCCGCAGTCCTTCGTCGCCGCGGCAGGCTGGATCAGGCAGTTGACATCTTCAATCGGTGGCTGGAACACGAACCGGACAACCCGATCGCCCGTCACCTCAAGGCGACCTGCGAGTCCGAGAGCACTCCTTCTCGAGCCTCGGCCGGGTACATCCGGGAGGTATTTGACGAATTTGCTAAGACCTATGACGAACACCTGCAAGACCTCGATAACCGGGGACCACAACTGATCATCCAGGCCCTGCATGACGAGTGCCTCGAACCAACAACCACCCTGGACATTCTTGACGCCGGTTGCGGCTCAGGACTGTGTGGAGGGCTCCTGAAACCATTCGCCCGAACGCTCGTGGGTGTCGACCTCTCGTCAAGAATGCTCGAACGCGCCGACCAATCGGGGCTCTACGATGAGCTTGTCGAAGCGGACCTCGTCAAGTTTCTGGAGTCCCGGCAGTCGTCATTCGATCTCATTGTCGTGGCGGATACGTTTGGTTATTTCGGTGACCTTCAACCGGCATTCGACGCCATCCAACACGCACTGAGAGCCCAGGGCCTACTCATCTGTACAATCGAGACCGATGGCGAGGCCACAGATCACACAACAGGTTACCGGCTGATGAACAACGGCCGATACTGCCACACGGGGGACTACCTGGAGAAGTCCCTGGCCGCCAACAACCTCGTCGTGAGCCACCTCGTCTCCGGCGTTCTTCGTCGTGAGGCAACCCAGCCGGTCTACTGCGTGGTCGTGAATGCCCGCCGGCTGACCTGAAACGGCACGCCAGTCGCGTCTCGTACCCGGTATCGGGCATCCGGTCACTCATCTCGGTCTCTACAAACTTCGAGAGCATCCTTGGGATCGACGCAACGGATTGTCGCATTCAATTAGAGTCGTCATGGGGACAATCCACGCCCCCGGCGTCGGGCGGGGGGGGCGGAGGAGATGACGGCTACTTGGACGTGGCCAGCGAGGAGATGTCCCAGACCTTCGCAACGCCGCGAAGACCGGCGAACACGGCGGTCCTGTAACCGCCCCCGCTGACGATCCGCTTCCCGTCGGAGCTGAAGCTCACGCTCGAGACAATTCCTGCGTGTCCTTCGAGAGTCAGCGTCTCCTGGCCGGCCTGGGCATCCCAGACCTTCAGCGTGTTGTCCCAGCTGCCGCTGACGATCCGCTTCCCGTCGGGGCTGAAACTCACGCTGTTGACAGTACCTGAATGTCCCTTGAGTGTGAGCATCTCCTGGCCGGTTTGGGCACCCCAGCCCCGGCGTGCAACCCGCTGGGGCCGGACCACGATCCCTGGCGTCGGGCGGGGGGGCGGCGAGATGACCGCTACTTGTAGATCTTGCAGTTGGGCAACGCCCGCGTCGGTGAACTTGGTGCCCGTAAGGTTGAGCTCCTGCAGGTTCGCCATCCCCTTGAGGTGCACCAGTCCGGCGTCGGTGATCTTCGGACAAAAGAAGATGTTGAGTTTCTGCAGTTCCGGCAGCCCTTTCAGATGCACCAGCCCCGCGTCGGTGATCTTGCTGCGTGAGAGATTGAGTTCGACGACATTGCCCTGGTCATCCTGCTTGATGCGGGCTCCCAGCTTCTTGAGCGCCGCTACTGCAGAAGCATCACCCGACGCAGCCAGAGGATCGCCGGTACTTCCTTTCGCGTCCGTTCGGACTGGGACCGATGAAGTCCCCTCATCGAACGAGAATGGGCCGTCATCTGCGACACCTGTCCCTGCAACCACCAACACCGCCAGCAGAACTCGCATCACATCTCTCCAGGTTCAAACACGGTACCCCAGTCTCCTCACCCCAGCCCCGGCGTTCAACTCAGGGGCGGTAACCGCCAGATCCGAACCACGGTCCCGCCCCCCTGTTGGCCGGCAGGGAGGTGGATAACTTCGGGTCAAGGAGAGTCTCGCCCGCCGCCAGGGGGCCGATTAGTTCGGCCGATTGTGTGTGTCCGACCGGTGTGGCGCCGAACCGGGCGAACTACCGTCAATCATTGCACTGAACGAGTTCAATATTGAATTTGTAGTAGCGGATTGTCACGTTGGGCACCTCTTCGACGATGCCTGTCAGGCTGTCGTCTGCCCGTTCGGTCAATATGATGCCTCGAACATTGCTTCCGTCAGCAATGTTCTGCCTAGCCCAACTCATGTAACGGAGGAGTTGCAGCAACGTCTTGTCTGCGGCATCACCACGTTTCAGTTCAATGATTACAAGATCGTCGGTCGTGCGATCACGACAAAGAAGGTCGATGCGCCCAGCGGAGCAGACGAATTGACGGCCGTCCTTCCCTGTTTCAGGATCGACGTACTTAGTCAATCCCATTTCTGGCAACATGCTCTCGACGCAATCCTCAGCGTCTTTCTCATAGAAGGTGAGCAGCGAATCACTTGATGTTCGCTTGACAGAGCTTTTCTGCGTGTTTGTTGGGGTTCTTGATTTCCAGTTGTCACCAAATATCAATCTGATGTCGTCATCCGTTAGCTTGTCGTTGAATACTCCATTCGGCCCCTGGATGGTTCCCCCCCAAAATTTGTCTTTCATGAAAGAAATGTCATCAGAGAGCTCTTTTGCTGTCTTTGACGAAGTGGCGAGCGGTACGGAGATATGAACGCGATGTGGAAAAAGACTGCCAT
>CAUZJR010000441.1:0-4828 GCA_963580005.1 Planctomycetota bacterium | reverse complement strand
CGCCTTGCGGGCACGGGTGGCGGCGGACCGCGAAGCCGTCTCCTCGTATCGGTCGATTGCGGAGGCCAGAGTGACCAGGTGAGGCCGCAGGGCCGTACGGGTCTTGTCGTCCAAGGGCTTGGTCGGCGGCTTGGGGGCCGGCTTCGGCTTGCCCGCCACCGCCAGGTACGTGCTCAAACCCGTCTCGACCGCCGCGAATTCCTTCTCCTTGAGAAACGAGATCTGGTCGGCGTTGCCCAGGTTGTCCTTTTCACGCAACGTCTTCAGTGCGCCGCGAATCGTGGCCACGTCGCCCTTCGAAGGAGACTCCTTCTGTACCGCCGCGTTCAACTCGTTGAGACTGAGAAAATCGATCCAGGTCGCACCGGTGTTGAACGACTTCAGATACGTGTGCAACGCCGTCACCGAACCGGCCAGCTTCTGACGCGGCGAACCGCCGGCTGCCTTCGGCTTGGGCTTGCGGGTCGAGATCGTGACCGCGTCCAGCAATGCCTCGGCCAACCCCACTCGACGGGCCAGGCGACCGTGCAGGGTGACCAGGTCACCGACGACCGGCTTGTTTCGAGGCTGCTCGATTCCGGCACGGATCAGGCGGATCTGAGCCTTGAGCTGCTCGAGCACGCGACGCTGGCCGACGATGCCCAAGGACTTGTCGGTGTGCAACTGCTCGACCAGGCTCGAAACCTTCGCACGCACCGGAGCCCAGTTGCCACCCAAACCCTCAAACGACTCCTCGTTCAGGTCGTAGGGCGACTCTTCGGGCAACAGGCCCGTCAGACCCGGATTCGAAACCGCCGGCTTGGCCTGGGCCAACACGCCGGGAACCGTCAGCGCCAGGACCGAAAACGCGGCCAGGCAACCCATGACGGAAAAGATGCGGACGATCGAGGTGCGATGGAGCTTGGTCATGGAAAGGGCCGCCGAGTTGGAGGAGGACTTGAGTTGAGTTGAGACGCGGTCAATGGGTACCCGAAAACGACTCGGGCCTGCCAACTAGGAACTCCGGTGAAATTCCAATCGCGGCAAACACTCGTTGTTGTTATCGACAGGGGACCACTGTGGTCGACGATCAAAAACCTTGGTAACCGCCTGAATTCCCCGCCTTGATCACTCCCAAGGCAAGACGAATGGACCTCTCCGCAAGGTCCCCCGTTGCTTGCGTAGTCTAGACCACCCAAACGACCCCGACAATTGCGGTCTTTGACCCGACCTCCCAAATTGGTCAAGATGACCCAACGGGCCGGCAGGGACAGGCATTCGAGGAACCCCGCCCCCCCACCCAGGGATGGACACTTTGGCCACAACAGACGCTCTACCCCCGCAGCCGCCGGCGTCCGGAGAACTCACCGCCGCCCAGTGGGCCGCCGTCGACCACTTCGAGGGACCGCTGCTGGTCCTGGCCGGACCCGGTTCGGGCAAGACCCGCGTGATCACTCGCCGAATGGCGCGACTGGTCGAACGAGGAGTCGATCCGCAGCAAATCCTCGCGGTGACCTTTACCAACAAGGCGGCCGAGGAAATGGCCGACCGGGTCGAGCGGCTCGCCGGGGGACGGCCGGTGGCCGTCAGTACCTTCCACCGCTTCTGTGCCCGGCTGCTCAGAGACCACGCCGAAATGGTCGGACTGCAGGCCAACTACACCATCCTGGATACCACCGACCAGAAACAGGTCATCCGCTCGGTCCTCGATGAACTCAACCTCGACGCCGTCCACTTCCCCCCCGCACGCATCTCGGGACAGATCAGCCGAGCAAAAAACGAACAGCAGACCGCCGAATCACTCCTGCTCGATTCGGTCAACCGCGTCGGGAACCACTTCTCTGAAGTCGTCGCCCGGGTCTACCCCCGCTACCAGGAATTCCTGCTCAAGGCCAACGCCGTCGACTTCGACGACCTGCTGCTGCACGTCCAGCAGTTGCTGAACGAAAACCCCGAGCTCCGCAGACAACTCGATGACCGGTACCGATTCGTGATGGTCGACGAGTACCAGGATACCAACCTCGTGCAGTACGGCATCGTCCGACTGCTCTCCCACGACCACCCCAACCTCTGCGTCACCGGCGATCCGGACCAGTCGATCTACGGCTGGCGGGGTGCCCGTGTCGACAACATCCTCAGGTTCGAACAGGACTACCCCGACGCGACCGTCGTGAGGCTCGAAGAGAACTTCCGCAGTACCGCCGCGATCCTCCGCTCGGCCGATCAACTGATCGCTCACAACCAGCTCCGAAAAGCCAAATCGCTGGTGACGCAGAACCCCGAGGGCGACCCCGTTCAACTGCTCGTGTTCGCCTCGGCCCAGGACGAAGCCCACGGGATCGCCGGATCGATCCACGAACTGGTCGACCGCACAGAATGCACATACGGCGATTGTGCGGTGTTTTACCGAGTCAACTCGATGTCCCGGCAACTCGAGCAGGCATTCGCGAGATGGAGCATCCCCTACCAGGTCATCGCCGGAGTGGCGTTTTTCGAGCGGGCCGAGGTCAAGGACCTGCTGGGTTACCTGCGGCTGATCGAGAACCCCGCCGATGATGCGGCGTTCGCCCGAGTGGTCAACAAGCCGCCGCGGCGGATCGGCAAGGTCACCCAGTCGAAACTCGCCCGCTTCGCCGCTGCCGAAGATCTCAACCGGCTCGAAACCGCCGCCCGAGCCACCGAGATCCCCAACCTTTCTAAACCAGCCACCACGGCTCTGTTGAGATTCCACGAGCTCATCGAGGGACTCGACCTGGCCGACGCCGGATCGGTCGCCGAATTGCTACGGGTCCTCATCGATCGCACCCGCTACACCGCCGGCTGGAATACCGGACTCGGCAGCTCCTCGGAACAGGACATCCAGAGGCAGGCGGTCATCGACGAATTGCTGGCCCTCGCGACGCACTACGACGAGGACGCCGGTGAGGACCGGTCGCTGGGCGGGTTCCTGGAAATCACCAGCCTGGTCGCCGCCACCGACGACATCGACCCCGCTCAGGGCAGCGTGACCCTGATGACCCTGCACGCCGCCAAGGGACTCGAATTCCCCACCGTGTTCGTCGTCGGGGTCGAACAGAACCTGCTGCCACACGAACGATCGTTGCGAGACGACAGCTCGAGAGAACTCGAGGAAGAACGCCGGCTGCTGTTTGTCGGGATGACCCGCGCGATCTCGAGACTGTCGCTGACCCTGGCAGCACAACGTGACCTGCACGGTCAGTCCCGTTCGACCATCCCCAGCCAGTTCCTCGGAGAAATGAAACTGTCGGCCAGGGACCACACCGACCCCAATGGTCCCTCCGCACCCAGGCCCCCGCTTCCCCGGACCAGGCCAGCATCGGAGGTGGGCCAGGTCGATTCACCGCTGCTGACCACCGCCGCCGCACTGCTCAACGGCACCGGCCAGGCCGCGACACTCGAACAGGGGTTCGCCGTGGGCATGGCCGTACGGCACCCCCGCTATGGCCGTGGGACCGTGGTCGCCGTCGATGGCTTCGCCAAGAATCGCACCGTCACCGTCCGATTCGAAGATTCCGACGAAGGTGTCTCGTTCCAGGCCGCTCACTGCCCGCTGCAACCGGTGGGCCGGTCGTAGCGGCCCAATGACCGCATCTCAAGCAGACGGCCCCGGCGGCCGAACCATTGAGATATGCCACGTCGTGCCCACTCAACCGACGGTCCCCCCACCCCACCACTGGCCCAGTCCTTCGACAATCACCACGCGGACTTCCTGGCCTACCTCGAAGCCGAATGCGGGCTGGCCGAGAATACGGTGAAGTCGTATCGAGCAGATCTGCGAGACTTCCTGGGCTGGCTGACTGAGCACCAAGACGACTCGGCGCAGTCACTCGAGACGGTCGACTCGGATACGCTGCGTGACTACCTGCAGGACCTGCAGACACGACAATTGGCGACCAGCTCGATTGCCCGGCGACTCAGTACGCTGCGGACCTTCTTCCGCTTCCTGGTCTTCGACGGAGTCCTGACCGAAACCGCCATCGAACAGTTCCGCTCACCCCGCATGTGGCAGCGGCTGCCCAAGGTGCTGGGGACCGAGGTGGTCGATCGGCTGATCGAGGAACCCGGAAAGGTCCGCAACGACCGCTTTCCGCTGCGAGATCGCTCGCTGCTGGGACTGCTCTACGCCACCGGCTGCCGAGCCTCGGAAGTCACCGGGCTGAGGCTCCGCGACATCGACCTCAAGCAGGGACTCTGCCGCTGCATCGGCAAGGGGAACAAGGAACGGATGGCGTTCATCGGCAGCCCCTCGGTCCGCAACACGCTCGAAGAGTACCTCGGCAACGAACGACCCGCTCTCGCCCGAGACTCCCAGCCCCCCTGGCTGTTCCTCACCCGCAGCGGCAACCAGCTCTCCCGCGTCACGCTCTGGAAGCTGGTCAAGAAGTACGCTGCCCGTTCGGGTATTTCCGGCGACGTCAGCCCGCACACCCTCAGACACTGCTTCGCCACGCACATGCTGGCCGGAGGAGCCGGCATCCGGGAACTGCAGGAACTGCTCGGCCACGCCAGCGTGGCCACCACGCAGTTGTACACCCAGGTCGAACACAGCCGGCTCAAGGGAATCCACCAGCAGTGTCACCCTCGAGGCTGAGTCGCGACGGTCGCGTCAGCCGCCGACGGCCGCCCGTTGGCTCTGGCGTGGAGGAGCAAACTTGATCTTCTCGACAAAGCGAGAAATCTTCTTGCGCCCCCCCTCGGTCTTGGAACCGGAGACCTCGCCGGTGCAGGCACTCACCGCGCTGATCACGTGCTCGTAGTTCAGATCGAAGTCCGCGTCGATCTCGATCTCGATCTCGTCGGCATAGGGGCTGCCGGCAATCTGCTCCTT
>CAUZJR010000440.1:0-4842 GCA_963580005.1 Planctomycetota bacterium | reverse complement strand
AGCATGCCCAACACCAGCAGCAGCAGAACCCACGGAGCCATCGAGCGACGTGGCTGACCGTCCTCGGGTGGAACACGCTGGTGGTCACCCAGACCCGGTGGCTTGGAACGGTCCGGGCCGTCATCCGCCGAGGACCCGTTGGCCCCGTCCCCGGGTGGCTGATCGCCGTCGTTGAGGTCCCCGCCCGAAGGCGGAGCCTGCTGGGGTCTGCGGGTGGGCGGGGACGGGGGCTGGTCGGACATCACTTCGTCTGCTTGCCGCGAGCAGGGGATCCGGCTCGATGCTGAAGCCTACACGAGGACCCCGATGCTGGCAATCGGCACGCCGCTCAGCCACGGATCCCGTATCGCACGATGCACCAGATCGCGGAAATCCCGTCCCGCCACCCGATCTTCTTGCCCTGCTCGTAAGTCCGACCCGAATAACCGATCGACATCTCAAAAATCCGCCAGGGGCCCTTGGCAATCCTCGCGGTGACCTCCGGCTCGATCCCGAACCTCGACTCCCGCAACAACGGGCCCACCTCCTGGATCACCTCGCGGCGGAACACCTTGTAGCAGGTCTCCATGTCGGTCAGGTTCAGGTTGGTGAAGCAGTTCGAGAGAGTCGTCAGGAAGCGGTTGCCCAAGTAGTGCCAGAAATACAGCACCCGGTGCGGCTGGTCGCCCAGGAAGCGGCTGCCGTAGACCACGTCGGCAGCATCCTCGACGATCGGCTTGATCAATCGAGGATACTCGGTGGGGTCGTACTCGAGGTCGGCGTCCTGAACCAGCACGATGTTACCGCTGGCCACAGCGAAGCCACTTCGCAACGCCGCCCCCTTGCCCTGGTTCACCTCGTGCCGCTCGACCACCACGCGGTTCGTCGCGTCCTGGTCCAGATCAGCCACGATTGACGCCATGACCTCGGCGGTCGCATCGGAACTGCAATCGTCCACCAGGATCAACTCCTTGCGGATCGGTACCCTGCAGACTCGATCGACCAGCTCTCGCAACGTCTCCTCCTCGTTGTACACGGGGATCACGACCGACAGCAGCAGGTCATCGGGGATCACGTAAAATCCCAGTTGGCGACACGCGGTCGCACCCAGTTGACGCTCCAACGACGCATACCACGGCTGCGTGTACGGTCGAGAATTTCCGGAATCGAGCACGTCGCAGGTCCCTGGTCTGGAATCGGTCCCGCGGTGGACCGGGTCAAGAGGATCGTAAAAAGCAGAGCACAGTGCCCTCGGGACACTCTACGCAATCCTGGGACCCAAATGTTGGGTTGTCAAACTCCGCCTGGCGCGAGGATTGGACCGACACCAACTCGCCGCTAAACTGTCCCCCGCCCACGCCGCACACACCCTCCTCCGTCCAGGCACCACACGATGAGTCAGCAACTCACGGTCTTGACTGATGCCGACGAGCGGATCTGGCTCGAATCATTTCGCGTCGAGACCCAGCACGAAGCGGGGGAGTCGGACACCGGCCGGGGCGGCTCGATCGAGAAATGGACGATCCGGGGCGGGCCCGGTGATGGGATCGACGTGGTCGAGATCGACAACGGACGACTGGCCGTTTCGGTCCTGCCCACACGCGGCATGGGTCTCTGGAAGGCCCGCTGCGACGACCTCGACCTCGGCTGGGATTCTCCGGTCCGCCGACCCGTTCACCCCGCCTTGGTCCGCCCGCACGAGGCCGGTGGCGTGGGCTGGCTGGGTGGCTTTCACGAACTGCTGGCTCGCTGTGGACTCGCCTCGCATGGGCCTCCCGCTACCGACCCCAAGGAGGGACGGCCGCAGACACTGCACGGACGGATCGCCAATCTGCCCGCTCATCGAGTCACCGCCGGAATCGACGACGACTCAAAGATCTGGGTCCGCGGCGAGGTGGACGAAACGTCACTCTTTGGCCCCTGCCTCCGGCTCGACTCGACCGTCTCCACCACTCCCGGATCGTGCCGACTCAGCCTCAGCGAAACCGTCACCAACCTCGCCGGCACATGCTCGGAATTCGAGTTGCTCTACCACACCAATATTGGGCGTCCGCTGCTCGAACCCGGAGCCCGACTGGCCGCTCCCGCTCGACGGGTGGTGCCGGCCAATCAGCACGCCGCCGACGGCATCGACCACTGGGATCTCTTCGGCCCGCCCCAGGCCGGCTACATCGAGCAGTGCTACTTCCTGGAACTCGCCGCCGACAGCGAAGGCCGCACGCTCGTGGTGCTCACCAACCAGGAGGCGACTCGCGGACTCGCCCTGGAATTCGACCTCGCACCACTCCCCTGCTTCACGCTCTGGAAAAATACCGTCCACGACGCCGACGGCTATGTGGCCGGCATCGAGCCTTCGACCGACCTGCCCAACCCCCGCGAGTTTGAACGGGACCAGGGCCGCCTGATGACGCTCGAGCCGGGCGAGTCCTGGTCGGCTCGAATCGATCTCACGCTGCTGCTCGACGAGGCCCAGGTGACCGAACACATTCAGCGGGTCGCCGCGTTGACACCCGAATCAGGGAGCCAATTGTGTCGCGAACCCCAGGCCGATTGCAGCCGTCTGGACTGACCGTCTCGGACTAGCCGCCTTCCCAAAGCGTGTGCTATAGTCGCGACCTGCGCTGAAGATCCTCCGCGATCCCGCGTGGTATTTGGCAGGTACGTCGCCCGCCCCACCGGATCGAATCACTCAGTTCTCTGGCGACGCACGCCGCACCGCTCTTTGGCGGCCCCTCCGTCGACGAAACCCAACGGCCCTATTCGGCCACGAACGGACCCAGCTCATGGTCAATCGCAACCTCATTCGCGAATTCGGCGTCACCGACGAGGAACTCGAAAAGGCCTTCGGTGATACGCTCAAGGGACTCGATGCTTCCTCAGGCAACATGGACGCCATCTACAACACCTTGTCCGACACCTATGAACTCAACACCATCATCGAAGGCACGGTGCTGAGGATCGAGGGAGACGATGTGCTGATCGACATCGGCTACAAGAGCGAAGGGATGGTGCCCGTTGACGAGTTCCGCGAAGGAGATGACGTCGACGTGCCCGAGGCCGGATCGAAGGTCACCGTGCTGCTCGAGGAGATCGAAGACGAATTCGGCCTGATTATCCTCTCCAAGCGCAAGGCCGACCGGATCCGCGAATGGGAAGAAGTGATCGCCAATCACTCCGAAGATGACATCGTCACCGGCGAAGTGCTCCGCAAAATCAAGGGCGGCCTTTTGGTCAACATCGGCGTCAATGTGTTCCTGCCGGCCAGCCAGGTCGATATCCGCAGACCCCACGACATCGGTGCCTTCGTGGGACAGGAAATCAAATGCGTCATCCTCAAGATCGACGAAGCACGCCGCAATATCGTCGTTTCCAGACGGAAGCTGATCGAGGAAGAACGGAACAAGATGAAGGAGGCGTTGATGACCGAGATCACCGAGGGCGAACTTCGCACCGGTACGGTCAAGAACATCGCCGACTTCGGAGCCTTCGTCGACCTCGGCGGCATCGACGGACTGCTCCACATTACCGACATGAGCTGGGCACGGATCAATCACCCCTCCGACATGGTCAAGATCGAAGAAGAAATCGAGGTGATGATCCTCAACATCGATCGCGAGAAAGAAAAGATCGCCCTGGGGCTCAAACAGAAGACGCCCAGCCCATGGGAGGGCATCGAGGACAAGTTCCCGGTCGACTCGAGAGTCACCGGCGAAGTGGTCAACGTGATGACCTACGGCGCTTTCGTCAAACTCGAAGACGGCATCGAAGGACTCGTGCACATCAGCGAGATGTCCTGGACCAAGCGGATCAACCACCCGACCGAACTGGTCAATATCGGCGATGAAGTCGAAGTCGTGGTGCTCGGCATCAACCAGGACAAGAAGGAAATCTCCCTGGGCATGAAGCAGACGACAGCCAACCCCTGGGACGACGTCGCCGCCAAGTATCCGCCGGAGACCACCGTCGAGGGCACGGTCCGCAACCTCACCAACTACGGCGCATTCATCGAGCTCGAGGAAGGCGTCGATGGACTGCTCCACGTCAGCGATATGTCGTGGACACGCAAGATCGGTCACGCCAGCGAATTGTTGGAAAAAGGCGACGAGATCACCTGCCAGGTCCTGACCGTCGACGAGGAACGCAGACGGATCGCGCTGGGTCTGAAGCAACTCGAGGAAGATCCCTGGCAAGCCGATATTCCCAAGCGGTTTGCACCCGGCAGCACCGTTCACGGAGAAGTCACAAAGGTCACCAACTTCGGCGTCTTCGTCCAACTCGAAGCCAATCTCGAAGGACTGCTGCACATCTCCGAACTCGCCGACTACAAGGTCGAAAACCCCGAAGATATCGTCCAGGTCGGTGAGACGATCGAGGTTCGAGTGCTAAGAGTCGACACCGAAGAACGGAAGATCGGACTCTCGAGACGACTTGATATCGATCCCGAGGAATTGATCCGCGAAGCCGAAGCCGCCGACGCCGCCTCGGCCGAAACCAAGGTCGACCTCCGAGGAGGGACCGGGTCCACCTCAGGACCTCTGTTCCAACTCGGAGCCGATGGGGAAGAGGTCGCTGCCGACGACGCCGACGACGAATCTGACGGCGAAGATGCGGCCGACGACGCCGAAGCAGAAGGCGAACCTGAAGCCGAGGATGCGGCCGACGAAGCCGAACCTGAAGCCGAGGATGCGGCAGACGACGCCGAAGCCGAACCTGAAGCCGAGGATGCGGCCGACGACGCCGAAGCCGAACCTGAAGCCGAGGATGCGGCAGACGACGCCGAAGCCGTACCTGAAGCCGAGGATGCGGCAGACGACGCCGAAGCCGTACCTGAAGCCGAGGATGCGGCAGACGACGCCGAAGCCG
>CAUZJR010000439.1:0-4847 GCA_963580005.1 Planctomycetota bacterium | reverse complement strand
CAGATGGGACCCGATGTCGAGTGACCGCGCGGTGGAGCTGAGCGGTTGCTGCGATGGGACCCCTATTCGGCGAGACCGTGAAGACGGGATAAGTAGTGGCCCCTGCCCCCACAGAGGGTGGGGGGGTGGTTCCGCTCCTGTCGGCCGGCCGGGTTCCGAGAGAGACCCATCCGTGCCCCACGGCCCGCCGAGGCCGCCGACGAGCCCCACCAACTGCCTACCGGTCGCAGGCATGGTTGGCCGGCCATGATCGCAGCTAGCTGAGGGAGCCACCGACGGCCTGCAGCCGGCCCGGAGCGGGGCTCGGGATCATCCGCTCAGCAGGCTCCCAGGCCAGCGTGATGCCCCTGGACCATGGGGATGACGGCCCGGGCGACCGCCGGAGCCATCCTGCGAGGCTGTGGGACGCGGCGGGCGACCAGGGGCTGCCGGGGGCTCATTCAGCCGCGGTAGTGTCGGCAGCGTCGATCATCGCTAGGATGGCAGCCCGGAGGGCGGTTGGCAGCGAGTCCCAGGCCTCGATCACGCTAGCAAGATCGGGGTCAATGGGGCCGTTTTCTGCACCAACTGGCCCGGATCCTGCCCCCCCCTGCCCTGAAAACACTGTATTCTTGCAAGAAGACGCGGCCTGTTCGAGTCCCCTCCGCTCCACTTCTCGCCTCATCACTCGCGCCCGATGCGTCAGCTACGTGTTGCGGCCCGGTGACCTGCATCCGGCTTGCCGGGGAACCCATGACCACGATCACCAGTTTTTCAGTCAAAGACGTCCGCTTTCCCACCTCCGAGCACCTCGATGGCTCGGACGCGATGAACCCCGATCCCGACTACTCCGCCGCGGTCGTCATCCTGGAAACCGATCACCCCGACCACCTCGCCGGGCACGGGATGGCCTTCACCATCGGGCGGGGCAACCAGTTGTGTTGCCTGGCGATCGAGGCGATTGCCGAAAAGGTGGTCGGATTGACGCTCGAGGAGATCACCTCCGACATGGCCGCCTACTGGCGGCTGCTGACCGGCGACAGCCAACTCCGCTGGATCGGCCCCGAAAAGGGCAGTGTGCACATGGCCACCGCGGCCGTGGTCAACGCGACCTGGGACCTGTGGAGCAAGACCCGCGGCTTGCCGCTGTGGCGACTCGTCTGCGAGTTGACTCCCGCCCAACAGGTCGGGCTGATCGACTTCCGCTACATCACCGATGCGCTCACCCCCGAGCAGGCCCTGGAGATTCTCGAGCGGAACTACCCGACACGGCAGCAGCGGATCGACGAGATGCTCGCCGAGGGGTTCCCCACCTACACCACCTCGGCCGGCTGGCTCGGATACCCCGACGACAAGCTCAGACGACTCTGCCAGGAAATGACCTCACGCGGCTGGTCGCACTTCAAGATCAAGGTCGGAGCGTCGCTGGAAGACGACATCCGCCGCTGCCGGATCGTGCGCGAGGAGATTGGTCCGGACCGCAAGTTGATGCTCGATGCCAACCAGGTCTGGGACGTCCCCGACGCGATCGCCTGGATGGAATCTCTTGCCGAGTTCGAACCGTGGTTCATCGAGGAACCGACCAGCCCCGACGACATCCTGGGCTACGCCGCGATCGCCCGCGCCGTGGCTCCGATCAAGGTGGCCGGCGGCGAGGCCTGCCAGAACCGGGTCACCTTCAAGCAGATGATGCAATCGGGAGGACTGGGAGTCTGCCAGATCGACAGTTGCCGGCTGGGTGGGGTCAACGAGGTGATGGCGGTCCAACTGCTGGCCGCGAAGTTCGACATCCCGGTCTGCCCGCACGCCGGAGGAGTCGGCCTCTGCGAACACGTCCAGCACCTGGCCCTGATCGACTACATCTGTATCGGCGCGTCGCTTGAGAACCGCCTGGCCGAGTATTCCGATCACCTGCACGAGCACTTCGTCTACCCGCTCGAGATGCGCGACGGCCGCTACGTGCCTCCGGAATCGCCCGGATACAGCACCGAGATGAAACCCGAATCACTCGACGCATACGAGTTCCCAAACGGTAGTGCCTGGGAGAAAGGGTCAGGCCCCGCCCCGGGCGGCGTCTGACCCCAACAGTGGCATCCGACCCATCCACACGCTGGATCTTTCATGATCATCACACGCCTGCTGACACTCGCACTCCTGGCCCTGCTCCCCTCCATCGCCCAGGCCCAGGCCGCCGCCGCTGCCCCGTCACCACTGAGGTCCGCCGGCGACCGCCCGGTCGACATCCGGCATCTCAAGCTCGAACTCGACGTCGACCTGAAGCGAAAGCGCATCTCCGGCACCGCCACGCTCGACCTGGTCACCCTGCGTCCTCTGACCACCATCCGGCTCGATGCCGTCAACCACCAGGTCACCGCCGTCCGCGGTCGGCGAGGCGAGGACAAGCCGGTGGTGCTGGAATTCGAGAACACCGGCCGAGAGATCCTGGTGCACCTGAAGGCTCGTGCCGCGGCCCGTGACGCCTGGCAACTGGCCATCGATTACTCGGTCACCAACCCCGACACCGGCCTGCACTTCTTTGGACCGTCAAAGACAACCCCCAAGCAGCCGTTGATGGTCTGGAGCCACGGCGAACCGATCTCGAATCGATACTGGTTCCCCTCGCAGGATCACCCGGCCGAGCGGCAGTCGTCGGAAATCATCGCGACGGTGCCCACCGGGATGGAGTGCCTCTCAAACGGCAAACTGATCTCTCGGAAGATGGTCGAGGGGACCCAGCCGGGAGAGCAGAAGATTCGGTTTCACTGGAAACAGCAGAAGTCTCATGTCAGCTACCTGACGACTCTGGTCGTGGGACGATTCCACGTGGCTCGCGAGCAGTGGCGAGGTCGACCGGTCTTGTACTACGTCCCGCCGGAATCGGCCCCCGATACGGCTCGCACTTTCGGCCGCACCGTTGAGATGCTCGATTTCTTCAGCGACACGTTCGGGATCGAGTACCCCTGGGAGAAGTACGCCCAGGTGGTGGTCGAGCAGTTCACCGCCGGCGGCATGGAGAACACCAGCGCGACGACGTTGTACCGCGGGGTGATGCACGACGAGCGGGCGATGCTCGACAGCACTCCCGATCGCCTGATCGCTCACGAACTCGGACACCAGTGGTGGGGCGACCTGGTGACGTGCCGCAACTGGAGTCACCTGTGGCTGAACGAGGGCTTTGCGACGTACTGCGAGGTGCTGTGGTACGAGCACAAGCTGGGTCGAGACGAGGCGGATTACCTGCTGTATTCGAAGAGTCGCTCGGGTCGCTCGGGTGCAGCGTTGACCCGTCCGATCGTCGATCGCCACTATGCTTCGCCGCGGAGCATGTTCGATTCGCGGGCCTACCCCAAGGCCGGCTGGGTACTGCACATGCTACGGCATCGAGTCGGTGACGATGCATTTTTCAGGGCTTTGAAACGCTACGGCACCGTCTACTCGTACCAGGTGGCCGAGACCGGCGACCTGCGACGGACCTTCGAGCGGCTGCTGGGCCATTCGCTCGAGCGGTTCTTCTTCGACTGGACCGAGCGATCGGCTCACCCGGTGCTGACCGTTTCCAGTCGCTACGACGCCGACAGCAAGCAGGTGCGGGTCGAGGTGACCCAGGACCAGGACGGGGAACCGTTCGCGTTTCCGCTGAGGGTTTCGTTTGCCGTGCCGGGTCGATCCGAGCCGGTTCGGCTGGACCTGGCGGTGACCGAAAAGCGGCAGGTGGCCTTCGTCCCGGTCGGCTCACGACCCACCCTGGTGAGGGTGGACCCCGAGCACACGTTGCTGGCCGAGGTGAAGGAGAAGAAGTCACGAGGCTGGTGGGTGGCTCAGCTGAAGAAGGCACCGCGTGTGCCCGAGCGTCTGAGGGCCGTGGCTCACTTTGCCACCAGCCGCAGCGAGGCGGATCGGAAGTTGTTGTTTGAGACGCTGGCCGGTGACAAGTTCTATGGCGTCCGCGTGGCGGCGGCCGGGGCCGTGGGCCGGGTCTCCGACGACCTGTCGCGGCCGGTGCTGCTGGCCGCTCTGCAGCAGGAGAACCCGTTTGTGCGAGCCGCGGCGGCCGCAGCACTGGGGTCCTTTGCCAAGAACTCCGAGGCGGCTGCGGTGGCCGAGGTGGCCGATGTGCTGGCAACGGCCTGGAGTGACGGGGATCCGAGCTACAAGGTGGAAGCGGCCGTGTTGAGGTCACTGGCCCGGATCCGCCCACTGCCCCTGAAGACTCTTGAAGAGGCTCTGAAGAGGGATTCGCACCGCGAGACGATTCGCCAGGCCGCGCTGGGTGCGTTGGCCCGGCACAAGGACCTCAAGGCGATCGAGATCCTGCTCGGCTGGACCACACCGGATCGCCCGCGACGTTGCCGGATGGCGGCGATTGCCGGGTTGGGTCAGAGGGTGACTCGAGCCGGGACACCCGATTCGGCGACCGTGCGGGTCGTCAAGGCGCTCACCGGGTTGCTCGAGGCTCGCGGTCCCCGGATCCGGGGTGCGGCATTGCAGGCGATGAGACGCCTGGGCCATTCGGCGAAGGCGGCCGAGGAGGTGGTGGCGAGTTTGGCGGAGCATGATCCGGAGGGTCGGGTCCGCGTGGCGGCACGTGCTGCCCTGAAGGCTCTGCAGCAGGAAAAGACCGCTACGGCTGAACTGGACCGGTTGCGAGGCGAGCTGGATTCGCTGCGGAAGCGAAACCAGGACCTGGCCGACCGCTTGAAGAAGCTCGAGGCCAAGTAGGTTGGGCCGAGCCGCGGGACTGGCTCCGCAGGTGCCTGTCCCGGAGAACCGACAGCGGCTGCCCGCAACTACGCCTTCTTGGTCATCCGGCTGATGCGGACCACTCCGTCGTAGTGCGCGGTGGCGAGGTGGATTCGATCGGGCGAGAG
>CAUZJR010000438.1:0-4851 GCA_963580005.1 Planctomycetota bacterium | reverse complement strand
GCCGAAGTTCTGTTAACTCAACCGTTGAACTAAACCGCTACGCGGTGGGTAAGGGTCAGCCTCTACTACACCAAAGTCACAGACGCGGGCGTCGCCAACCTGCAGAAGGCGTTGCCCAACTGGAATATCGCGAAGTAGCCGTCATCTCCCCGCCCTCACCGCCCGCCGCCGGTGAGCGTGGTTCGAATCTGGCGGTCATCGGCCCTGAGCGGCCTCGACGATGGCCAAGATGGCCGTGCGGGTGTCCGGCGGCAGCGAGTCCCAGGTGTCGATCACTCCGGCCAACTCAGCGGTGATCGTCCGGATACCCGTTCCCCCGTCGCTGCAAACACGACCATAGTCAGGGACTCCAACCCGAGGAGAGCCGGGGGTCGGTTCGGATCCAGCGGCAGTAATTTGTGCGGCTCCGCGGTATATTGTGGCTGGGCATTGCCGCGGGAAGTTTCGGGGTTTTTTGATGAACTTGTGGGCAGATTGTCGAGAATACTGCGTGAAGCACCAGGAGCCGCTCCGTAAGTTGTGGTGAGTACTTTTCGTTTTGAACTGCGTGCTCTTGCTTCTTCTCCTCAGCGGAACGCTAGGCCAGAGTTTGCCGGAGACAGGTCTCCCCACTTTGCGTAGCGTTTCGTGGTTGAAGATCGGGTTTCTGGCCATTGCCGCAGCATTGATGTTCTGGTGGGGATTTGTCGCGACAGGCGATTCGGGCGATGACAAGCCTGACGACACCGATCAGGTTGCATTGGGCGAACCGATTGCTAACAGCATCGGTATGAAGCTGCGGCTGATCCTGGCCGATGAGTTTCAGATGGGCAGCCCGGTGACTGAAAAGAATTGTGGCGTCGATGAAACCCAACACCGTGTGAAACTCACGAAGCCGTTTTATCTGCCTGTCCATGAGGTTACGCAGGAACAGTACGAATGCGTGGTCGGCGAGAACCCTAGTGAGTTCAAGGGAGCGAAGAATCCCGTCGAGCAAGTGAGTTGGAGTGACGCGGTGGTATTCTGTCGGAAGCTGTCGGCTTCACCCGCGGAGAGGGAAGCAGGCTACCAGTACCGTCTTCCAACGGAGGCGGAGTGGGAGTACGCGTGCCGTGCGGGTACGACGACAGCGTACAGTTTTGGGGACGATGAGACTCAGTTCGGCGAATACGGTTGGTTCGATGACAACTCCGGGAATACCACACCTCCTGTTGACCTTACCCCCTCCCGTTGTGCCAGTGGAAATGAGAGGATCACCCGGATCTGCGTGACTTTGCGACTTCAACTCCACCACCCCGACCTCTACGCATTTAGGAAACCGCGGGACCTGTGAGCCCGCT
The DNA here is from genome assembly GCA_963580005.1 of Planctomycetota bacterium. GTDB lineage: Bacteria > Planctomycetota > Planctomycetia > Planctomycetales > Planctomycetaceae > UBA8437. The sequence continues at coordinate 3,532 of CAUZJR010000438.1, read as the reverse complement.
ACGTTGTGTTATGAAGAAAACCCTCTTTCTCCTGACCCTGATTCCACAATTGCTCCTTGCCACAAATGGCTTCGCCGAAGATGGCTTCAGGCCCATCTTCAACGGCAAAACCTTCGACGGTTGGCGTAATATCAACTGCGGGCCGAAAACGTGGTCGGTGAAGGACGGGATGATTCACTGTACCGGAAAGCCCATCGGAGAATTGCGGACGTTGAAGATGTATGAGAATTTCATCCTCGAGTTGGAGTGGCGGCATTTGAAGCCGCGTGGCAACGCGGGCATTTTTGTCTGGGCAGATGCCTACCCGGCCAAGGGCCAGCCTTTTCACCGAGGTGTGGAGGTGCAGGTGCTCGAAAACGCCTATGGAAACACGCGAGGCTACACAACGCACGGTGACATCTTCCCGATCCATGGCGCGACAATGACGCCAATCAACGGCCGGGGTGGCTCGCGTGCCTTCCCTACGGAAAACCGTAGTAAACCTTCTCCAGAATGGAATCACTATCGTGTTGTCTGCGACGATGGCAAGATATCGCTTGCGGTAAATGGCAAGGTGGTAACACGTGGTACGGCAGCCAAACCTCGCCAGGGTTACATTTGCCTTGAGTCCGAGGGCTCACCGGTCCAGTTCCGCAACTTGAAGATCAAGGAACTTCCTGGCACCAATCCAACACCTGAAGAAATCGCGAAGAAAGAGGAAGGGTTCTACAGCCTTTATACAGGGGTCGATATTTCCGGATGGGCTGGTGATGGCTGGAAATCCAACGATTGGCGACTAACTAGTGGGGCTGCTACCAAGTTGTTGTCCAGAAAACAATTTGCCAGCTACTCCTTTTTCGCCGATTGGCGCAGCCAGGCCAAGTCGGTGCCCTTTGAGTTGCCAGGGATCGGGCCGCTTGGGGAATTAGCTCACTCAAAGGCTCGTTGGAACCGTTTGGAGGTTACCCGAAAACCTGGCCTGATACTCATCACGATTAACGGCAAGGTGGTGTCAAAGAAGACAGTCAAGGAACAGGATCCACTTAAACCTGCTTCGATTGTACTGTTGCCCGGTGGTCAGTTTGCCAACATCTTCATCAAAGAGCGGAAGTAAAGGGCCTTCGCACACCCTTTGGGATCTCCGATGTTTGCCGTGTTCCCGCCGCACCCCAGGACGTGGATCCGGCGGGTTGAACGCCGAGGCTGGGGTGGACTCTTGAGAACCCGCTCCGGCTGGGGCACGATAGGCCCAGCGACGGCCAGTGAGACCCTGGTTCACTGAGACCGAATCGAAACAGCACGAGTCGACCAGCGGAGTGACACTGCATCCAGAGGGAGGTATCGAAATGGCAGAACAACAGGACGGATCCCGTCGTCGATTCCTGGAACACTCGGCGAAAGCTGCGACCGGCATTCTGGGACTCGCGTCCATTCATCATCAGCAACCGGTGAATGCCGCGGACGTCGATCGATCCATTTCCGTCAAGACACCGACTGGCGTTCGTCAGACCAGCGTCCTGTTCGACCCGGGCCAATACACCGCTTTTCCGCATGTCGTGAAACTTGAGGGCCAGGAGTTGCTGATGGCGTTTCGCCAGGCTCCCAGCCAGGAGCGAGTGCGGCACACGCATCCTCGTAGCGTGATCACCGTGATCCGCTCTTACAACGGTGGCGAGACCTGGGATATTGAGAACGCCGGTCAACTCGCTGCCGGAGGCGGACAGGAGTTCGCGCCGATCCACCTGGGCCGAGGGCAGGTGGGCGGACTGCTGGCCATGCACGCTGTCGTTCCCGTGAAAGAGGCCCAACGGGCGTCGATTCCACATCGCCACAAACACGAATACCCGTTCGCGAATGTCGGCGGATTCTGGTGTTGGAGCGAGAACTCGGGACTCACGTGGCCACTGAATCACCACGTGTTGTTCGCACCACGTCTACAGACGTGTTCGAAACCGATCCGACTGTCCTCCGGAACGTTGCTCGCTCCCTGCTACGGGGCAATCGGAGCAGGCCTTGAGGGCCTGTCCTCCAATGTCGTCTATCGATCCGATGACAACGGTCGAACCTGGTCGTCTCCCGCCGTGATGGTCCAGGGAGCGAAGACGACTCGCGTCTACTACGAACCCGGGCTTGTGGAAATGGGAGATGGACACGTCGTTGCCCTGCACCGCACCGGTCGCTGCCAGGACAGCCGTTCCGGCCTGTTCTGGAGGAATGAATCGCGAGATGGGGGCAGGACCTGGACTGACCCGGTGGAGACGAACATCACTTCCGGGGCATGTCCTCGGCTGCTCAAGCTCTCCGATGGCCGGCTCCTGCTGACATTCGGTCGACGTTATGCGCCGTTTGGACTTTACGCGAGACTGAGCAACGATGCTGGCCGGACATGGAATCCAACGTCCTGGCTGCTGCGACCCGCTCTGGATAGCAACCAGGGGTACAGTTCGTCGATCGAACTCAAGCCCGGCCGTATCTTCACGGCGTGCTATGCCCGCAACAAGGCCGGAGTGACCGGGATCACCGGGACGTTCTGGAAGCCGCCACCGGCGTGATGCCGGAGGCGAGATCCCGATTTCGCGAGTGAGATGTCGGGGGCGGTCCAGCCAAACGGCGCTGGCCAATCCCGGTAGAGTGACGAAGCTTCCGGAGACGTTGTGGTGAGACACGGCGTGATGGCATGTTGCTGGCATCGGACCTGTCGTCGGTTGTCACGGTTCGAACTCCATACGAGATCTGGCGGTTACCGCCCCTGAGCGGCCTCGACGATGGCCAGGATCGCCGTGCGGGTGTCGGGGTGCACTGCAGGAGACGGCTGCAGGGCGGGTTGGATGTTTGTGCGTATTGGTGCGTAATCCATACCCTGAAATAAGTGACCTTACCCCCTCCCGTTGTACCAGTGGAAATGAGAGGATCACCCGGATCTGACTGATCCGGAAAGGAGATTCTCGAGATGTCCAGAAGACGTCACAGCGTGGACCAGATCATCGGCAAGCTGCGTCAGGCCGATGTGGAACTGGGCCAGGGCAAGACCGTCGAAGAAGCCTGCCGGGCCCTGGAGATCACCGTGCAGACCTACTACCGCTGGCGTCAGAAGTACGGCGGCATGCAGCCGGCAATGGCCAAGCAGCTCAAGGCGTTGCAGAAGGAGAACTCCCGCCTGAAGAAGGTGGTTGTCGATCAGGTGCTGGACATGGAGATCCTTCGCGAGGCCGCCCAGGGAAACTGGTAGGCCCCAGGCGAATTGCCGCGGTCACGGAAGTTCGTCGTCGTTTGGGGCCGGATCGGGTGTCGGAACGTCGTGCATGCCGGGTTCTGGAGCAACCTCGCAGTTCGTACCGTCACCGTCGTCACTCGCGAAAGGGCGAATCGAGGAACCGGCGTCTGCTGCTGGAGATGCGTCGGATCAGTCGAGCGAATCCCCGCTACGGAGTTCCTCGGATCTCCAGGGAGTTGAAGGCCAAAGGCTGGCGAGTGAACTCGAAGCGGGTTCACCGTTTGTGGAAACAGGAAAGCATGCAAGTCCCGAGAAAACAGCACAGAAAGCGTCGCTTGT
>CAUZJR010000437.1:0-4855 GCA_963580005.1 Planctomycetota bacterium | reverse complement strand
ATTCGCGCCGAGGGCAACACGGTGCGGGTCTGCATCGCCGGCTTGCCGTTCTCGTCGGGTCCCATCCAGTTGAAGGTGAGCGGTTCCCAGAGGTTGTAGGAGTACTCGCGTTCGTCGGGATCCAGGTCGTCGTCGTCGGGTCCGGGTCGAGCGACCGCGAGGCCATGGAACGAGTAGGCGACGTTGCCCTGGGCGTCGGGATTGAGCCGGATGGTGCGTGGCGGACGGATCTTCAGTAGCAAATCGCGGGACTCGGAGTATTCCGAGGCGGCCAGAGAGCCGTCGGGCAGGCTGTCGATGTTCGCCTTCACCTGGATCTCGGGAGCCTCGACCATGTGGCAACCGACGCAGTTGAACTTCTGCAGCAGTCTCTCGCCCTCGATCCGATCTGCGATTCGCGTGTCGGGCTGGTAGACGTACTTGACCGGTGGCGGTTCGGCGACGAGTCCGAGAATGAAGGTGGCGATGGCTTCGATGGCCTTCTCGTTCTCCATCGGGTCCTGTGCGAAGGTGAACTTCGGCATCCTCAGCCGCTCGTCGTACCCCTTGGTCTCGATCTTCTTGTAGTCGTAGCTCCGCGGGTCGCGGAGTTTCTGCCACAGGAAGCCCTCGCGGCCGTGGTGCAGCAGGCTCGAGTAGAAGAACGCCGCGCGGGTCTCATCCTCCTCGATGTCCCGGTTCTCGAACTTCTGCGTACCCAGCGAGTGGGCTCGTGCGCGGGCCATTTCCTCGTCGACGCGTTTGCGAGTGGACGAGTTGTCGGCCTCACCGTGGTGATGCAGGAACTCCTCGATGTGCTCGGTCGCCAGCTTGGTGCGGTCCTTGCGGCCCCAGTCTTCGAGCTTGGTGCCGATGGGCCGGGCGGTTTCGAAACCGGGGATGTCGTGACAGCCGTAGCAGCCGTAGCGGCTGACGGTCCGTCGTCCGACGTACTTCAGTTTCATCTCGCGGGTCACCGACTCGCCGTGCAATTCGACCTCATCGCCCTTGATCTTCGACTTGTCCGACTCGGGGTAACTGCCTCCACCGACCATCTCCTCGGCCGCCGCGGCTCCGATCACTTTTCCGGCGTAGAGGATGACGAGCGCATCGAGTGCGGTGTTATCGGCATCGGGAACGGGATCGCCGGCGAGCCTGGTGATCGGTTGCGAGAGCAGGAAGGCGGCGATGTCGGCGGCCGGGTCGACTCGCTTGTCACCGCTGCCCTCGGGGTCGAGGAACAGGTCGGGCATGCGTGTGCGGGAGAAGTGTTTCTGAGGGTCACGCAACCAGGTGTAGAGCCAGCGAAAGCCGGGATCGGCTGGCTGGTCCGGGTTCTTCGCATCGTGAATGATCTTGTCCTGGATCCGCGACAGGTCGGGTCCGAAGGTGGCCGAGAGTTGTTTGTCGGGGTCGGGGACGGCCTTGTGGCTGTGGCAGGCCAGGCAGCCGCGTTCGCGGAAGGTGACCGCACCCCGCTTGGCGTCGGCGGTAATGCCCTCGGGGATCGAATCGAGTTGGAAGTCGGCACTGGCCTGCTTGCTGGTTTCCAGCAGGAAGTGCGTGACCGCGGCGATTTCGGTCGGCCCAAACTGTTTGCCGTGTGCGTCGCCCTGGTTACTGAGGTCGAAGAACTGGGGCATCCGCGTGGTGGGTCGGAAGTCGCTGGGCTTCTTGATCCAGCGTCCGAGCCAGTCGGAGTTGGTCTTGAGTGCGATGTGGGCGAGGCTGGGTCCGACTTTTCGCATCTTACCGGGGAACTGGTTCGGGTCGGCTTCGAGAGCTGCTTTCAGTTCGGCGGTGGCTGGTTCGAGCCTGAGATCGGGGCCGATGGGCTTGGTGCCATCGAATCCAGAGATCTCGTGGCAACCGAAGCAGCCGAATGTCCGAACAAGTTGCCATCCTTTATAGAGCTTCGGGGCGGTGGGTCCGTGGTCGGGGTTGATTCCCAGGTCGACGACCTCGTGATGGCACTTCAGGCAGGTCGATTCCCTGAGCCGCCTGGGCTGCATGGGGAATTCCCAGTGGTGGTTGGGGAAGAACCCGTACAGGCCATTCCATTTCTTGTATTCGGCCGGGTGGTTGGGTCCGTGCTGAGCGTTGTGAAAGCTGGTGGCCGAGCCCTGTCCGTCGTGGCAGACGGTGCAGCCGAACTCGGTCAGCGGATGCGGGCTGGCGGCGGTGAGGTAGAGATCGGGTCGAGGGTGAGTGGCAAAGGGGTGCGGGTATCCACCGGCCGCGACCCACGAGGCGGGTTCGGCATCGGCGTGGGCGTCGGCGGCAAAGGGGAACTCGGACACGTTGCCGGCCAGTACGCGGTCGATGCCCAGGTGGCAAGTGCGGCAGCGATCGAAGCGTGCCGTGGCGGTCATCCCCAGCGTGATTCTGTGGTCGGGCAACCAGTCCTGCTGGACCCTGTGGTGCGAGTTGAACCCGTCGATGACCGGCTGTTCCATCAGCCATCGCTTGACGGCCTGGATGGTGCTGTCGGGGGCGATGACGTTTCGGCTCTCGTCGGTCAGCTTGAGTGCGGCTTCGAGTGCGGCGAGTGTTATTTCTGCTTCGGTTGCTTCGCCGGCGAGTTTGGCGATGTCTTGCTGAGTGGCCTGGGAGTCGTCCAGCGCGGCTCGCAGTTTTCGCTCGGCGTCGTCCACGATCTTCTGCTTGGCCTGGAAGTCTGAGAGCTTCGCTTTCATCGACGGGTCGTTGTCGCGGACGGCGAGGTCGTAGTTGGCGCGGGCCACGTCGCGAAAGGTCCTCAGCGGCTTGGTCGCCCGCAACTCGGCCTCGGCCGTGGCCTGTTTTTCAGCGAGGGTGGTGTTGAGTCCATCGAGATTGGCGGCGATCGTCTGGAGGTGAGTCGTCCGCTCGGCGATCTGGGAGGTGAGTTCTTCGGTTGTTGAGGTGAGCTGGTCCTGTTGATCGAGCCCGATGCCCGAGAGGCGGGCCTCTTCGATCCGGTCGAACTTCTGCTGCCAGACTCGCCATTCGTCGTTGTGGTCGTCGTAGAGCATCCACAGCGTCGCGGCCAGCAGCAGCAGGCTGCTGAAGGCAAAGACGTTGTGGGTCTTTGACAGCGATCGGAAGAAACCGTCGGTGGCTGGCATGGGACTTGGAGGCTTGCGGTAGAGACGAGTTGTTGGAGCTAGATGTTGAAGCTAGATGTTGAAGAAATACTCGGGGATGTTGACCAGGTATTTCAGGTTCAGTGCCCAGCGGAGGACCATTTTCAGGGGCAGGGCGGCCATCCACAGCAGCAGTTGAGTGAAGACCATGAAGCGGAGGTAGCCCATTCGCTGGTAGAAGGACCTGAGCCATTTGATGGCCAGCAGCGGCGGCAGGGCGACGAAGTAGATGCCGATCACGACGAAGCCGGGCAGTTCGCGCAGCAGGATCATGGCCACCTTGGTGCCGGTCGGGTCGGTGTTCTTGTACGACGGCATGTCCAGGAGCCAGCCGAACCATTCGAGGTAGAACAGTTCCGAGAGCATGACGTTGTTGAGTGCCTCGAGCTTATGGACGTCCCAGTACTCGTAGATCCCAAACATGTTCCAGTTGGGGCCTCGCAGGAACGTCCCCAGCACGATCATGGCGACCCACAGGCTGATGAAGCCGACCAGGAAGGTGGAGATGGCAAAGGAGCGTTGACGGAAGACGTAGTAGCCGTTGCCGATGCGGTTGAAGTCGATGAAGGGGACGGCCATCAGTCCGCCGAGGATGAAGGTGGGGAAGACGACGCCGGCGAGCCAGGGGTCGTAGTAGACGAGCATTTCCTGGAGTCCCAGGAAGTACCACGGGGCCTTCGAGGGGTTGGGGGTCTTGGCGCTGGAGGCGGGTTCTTCCAGCGGTGCTTCCAGCGCGATGCCCCAGACGATCAGCAGCGTGGTGATCGCGATCATGCAGATCAGTTCGCTGTAGACCAAATCGGGCCACACCAGCACCTTTTCGTTCTCGTCGTTCTCGAGCACCGGAGTCGGACCCTCACCGTCCCACTCGGCCAGCCGCCGGTCGTTTTCGACGGCACGAGAGAAGTACAGCCAGGTGAAGCCTCCGACCAGGTACAACAACGCCACGATCGGCACGTTGTCGGGCTTGCCGACGATCTGTCGGAAGTCGTAGTCGGTCATCGAGAGTGCCATGAACAGGATGGCGGCGTTGAGCATCGCCCAGCCGACGGTCGGCTTGACCAGGAACTCGCGGAACCACAGCACGGCGATGGTGCCGGTGATCGAGATGATGAAGTAGGTGACCGGGTTGGCCACGACCGAATCGATGGACGTCTGGAACAGGCCGCCGGGTTCCAGTGCCAGCGGGAACTTGTCGATGTAGTCCTCACTGCTCTGGCTCAGGTGCATGAAGGCCAGGATCATCAGGATCGCGGTGTACAGTGCCCAGAAGGTGGCTTTGGGCAGTTGGATCTTCAGCACCGGCAGCACCACGTGCCGGTCTTCCTTGTAGACCCTCACGGTCCAGAACAGGTTCATCACGCACAGCACCATGTACAGCCAGCCCAGCCCCTGCAGCACGGCAGGAGTCAGGTTGGGGTGCGGATCGATGAACGGGTCGACGTGCATGAAAGCTGTCAGTTGGGCCAGGGAATCACAGAGGCTGGCTGATACCGCCGTCCTTGCGGACTCGCCAGAAATGGATCGCGATCAAGCCGGCCGCGGCCAGCGGGATCGCCACACAGTGCAATATGTAGAAGCGGTTGAGCGTTTCTTCGCCGACGAAGCGGCTACCCAGAAGCAAAAAGCGCGCATCGCTCCCACTGGTGATCAGGTCGTACCCGCCCATGTTCATCAGCTGGAACCCGGGACCCTCGTGACCCAGCACCGGTGTGGCTCGAGCCATGTTCGAACCGACGGTGATGGCCCAG
>CAUZJR010000436.1:0-4867 GCA_963580005.1 Planctomycetota bacterium | reverse complement strand
TCAGCCGGCGCCGGTGGCCAGCTGCAGTCCGATTCGGCACGCCTGCAGGTAGCTCTCGACATGCAACGATTCGTTGACGGTGTGAATATCCTGTTGTCCGCATCCGAGCGTAACGGTGGGGATGCCATGTGCGACCATCCAGTTGGCGTCGAGGCCTCCATTTGAGATCCGCACACCGGGCTCCAGGCCAACAGCTTCGACGGCTGCCAGTGCCGTTTGCACGCACGGTTCCTTGTCCGAGAGCACAAACGACTCGTATTTCAGCTGTGCCTCGAAGCGAACACCGGCGGTTTCCCTGGCGGTGTTACGGATTCCGGCGGCGGCGCGTTTGAAGGCCTTTTCGAACTCGGCGACGATGCGTTTGCGGAACTTCGGGTCATGGCTGCGGGCCTCGGCCTTCAGCGTCAGTTTCGGTGTGACGACATTGGTGGCGTCGCCTCCGTTGATGATGCCGACATTGCTGGTGCCCCGGTTGCGTCCTTTTTCGATCAGGCCGTGCCATCCGTTTTCGGCCAGGTCGGCGATCGCCCGGCTGGCCACCGCGATGGCGCTGATGCCGTCCTCGGGGTGACCTCCCGCATGGCTGGCCACTCCTTCGATGGTCACGTCGATGCTGTAGTCTCCGGTGGCACCGATCACGGCCAGGCCCGGCGCGCCTCCGTCCCAGTTGAAACCCTGTCGAGGTTTACCGAGTCGCGAGAGGCTGACATGTCGGGCTCCGTAGAGTCCGACTTCTTCCTGGATCGGGAAGAACAGGGTCAGCGGCGGGTGGGGCAGGTCCTGCCGCAGGATTTCGAGCACCGCGTTGAGGATAACGCTGGCCCCGGCCCGGTCGTCACCGCCCAGGGCGGTGTCGGCGTCACGCGATTCGATCAGAGCTCCACGCCGCACCGGCCTGCAGCCGACACACAGCGGGACCGTATCGATGTGAGCCATCATCAGTCGGCGAGGGGCTCGCAGCGTGCCAGGCAGCTTGACGATCAGGTTGCCGACTTCGCCTCCGAGCGGGCTGCGGCAGTTGGCCGCGTCGTGCAGGATCGCCTGGGAGGGGATCCCGGCGTCACGGAGCCGAGTGGTGATCTCCGCGGCCACCTCACCCTCCAGGCCACTCTTGCCCGGAATCGCTATCAACCGGGTGACCAGTTCGAGTGCAGCGGAGTTGTTGATCGCGTATGGCTTGGACATGTCTGGTGCCCCTGTGCTGGTGGCTGCCCCGGTGGCAAAGGGAATTTTTGCCGGTCGGCGGCTTGAAGCCTCACCGCGCCGAAGTCACTATGACGGCCTCTCAACATACCGACCGACACCGCCAGCACAATCGACAGCATGTCCACCCAGCCTGATGATGCGAGACTCGACTGCCACATTGCCAATGACAGCGAGCGTGCTGCTGCGTTTGGAAACGTGTACGAGTGCTGGGGTGACGAGCGGTCGCTCGAGGAGTACGTGGCGTGGCGGCTGCAGTCGGCGCAGCACGCCCGGGCCACGTGGTGGGTCGGGTGTGTCGAGGGCAGCGTGGCGACGTCGCTGGGGGCCTACCCGATCGTGCTGAGAGCCGCCGGATCGTCGTGGCCGGGCTACGCGATCGGAGCCGTCCATACTCCGCCGAAATTTCGGCGAAAGGGCTACGCCAGGACGCTGCTGGACTTCGTCGAGCAACAGCAACTGGCCGAAGGGACCCAGTTCGGATTGCTCTACTCGGACATCAAGCCCGAGTACTACGGGGCTTCAGGGTACCGGCTTTGTGATTCGCACTATGCCTGGGCTGTGCCGCGAATTGGGGAGCAGCCCATCGGAGGTCGCTTCGAGCGGTTTCTCCCGGGTGAATCGACGGGGGAACTGGCCGAAATGTACGTCGCGGCACAGTCCTCGCGAAGCGTCTGGATCGAACGCGACTCGGTTTACTGGGATTGGGTGCGGGGACGGTATCCGGAGCACGAGTGGTACTGGTGGGTGGCCGACGGGGCCGAGAGCCCGACGGGATACCTTCAGTTGAAGCCGACCGACACCGAGACGCGGGTCTTCGACTGGGGTGTGGTCGAGGGGGAAGAGGAGCGTGCGTTCTGGGAGACGTTGCTGGGCTGGTCGGCCGAGCAGGGGTTGGCCCGGATTGGGGGCTGGTTGCCAAATTCCGAGGCCATCGCGGGCTGTTTCGAGGTCACTCCGCGGGCGATCGAGATGACGATGCTGTGTCCGTTGACTCCCAGTGCGCCCTGGGATGACGCCTACGCCCGCGACGCGGCGTGGTTCACCGAGTGCGACCACATCTAGCTGACCTTGAGGCGGGGGTGTGCGTGGTTTAGTGGCCGCCTAGTTGGGGGGTGCCGGGTCGTCCTGGGTGTTTAATGCGTCCGAAGTGCGCGGGTCGGTGCATAGAGACATCATGGAATGTCGTTCGGTTGGGGTCTCACCGTGAGACGGCTGTTCTATTTGTTATTGTTACAGGGTTTGCGGTGCGTGGAACGTGCGGGTGCAGGTGTCGGATTCACGTGATGCCAATCGGGATGCCTGTGAGAGTGTTGTGGGAGGCCTGGGTAGAGACACGCAAACAGGCCGATCCTCCGTCAGCAGTTCGCGTGGAGAACTGCGTGGCGGCGAATCGGCCTGCTGGGTGTGGCAGGTGGCCCGGTGCGAGGGGTCGCCTGGCCTGAGCCTTGGCCTACTTCAGCCGGTAGGTACCGCTTTTCTTGTCGCGGTAGATGGCCTTTGCGTTGTAAACGCACTGGTAAACCACGTTCGAGAAGCTCTTGGCCTTGGTCTTGTAGCCCGAGCTGATCACCTTGGCGACGAGGTCTTCGAGGCTGAGGCCCTTGGGGGTCTCGGTGAGAATCCCGTTGAGGACTGCTCCGAGCGACTGAGTGTTCTTGGGCCGCTTGCCACGCTGGCCGGACTTCTTGCGGCGACGCGGGGCCGGGGCCGGGGCCGGGGCCGGGGCCGGGGCACTGGCGCCCTGCAGCGAATCCAGTTCCTGGTCGACCGAGCTGAGCTGGGCCGTCAGAGTGGCTTTCTTGAGACCGAGAGTCGTGAGCCGACCCTTCTTTTCAGCGAGCAGTTTTTCGAGCTGGGCGACCGATAGGTCTGATCCCTTTCGCCTTGCCATGGATACCTCCTATATGGCTGTCTGAGCAACGTGTAGAGCACAACAGTAATGCCGCCAATCCGGCATTGTCAACCGACTGCTAAGAGTCTTGTCAGGAATTGGTAAAACTCTCTAATTGGCGTCTCATAAGCGAAGGTGACCCGAGTCAGGGGTCGGCACTGCGTGTTTCAAAGAGTGCCGGGCCGGGGCCGAAATGGCGAGGGGTCTTGGGAAATCATCTTGCCGCAGTGGGGAGCGGTGGCTAGGATCTCGCGTCCTGACGGGCGTGGCCTGCGTGTCGGTCGGCTCGGACGGGCAACAGGGATGGACAGCTGCGTGCGCTTTCTGAAGATGATCACCGGCACAGCTCAGCGAATCGGCCGCTCGGTGCGAACCGTGCTGCAGGCCGCGGTGCTGTTGCTGGTCTTGTTCTGCGTGATCGAGGTCGGCATACGGTTGTGCGAGCCATCGGTCGACGCGGGGTTGGTGGCGGGCATCGACGGGGGTCTGATTCGTCCGTCGTGGACGTCGAGTCAGACTCTGGGCCGGTTGATACATCATGAGACGCTTGTGGGCGAGCGTTCTGTGCCGTTGCGGACCAACAGCCTGGGACTGCGAGGTGGCGAGCCCGCGCTGCCCAAGCCGCCGGGAGTGCTGCGGGTGGTTTGCCTGGGTGACGAGCGGGTGCTTGCCGCCGGGGTGCCTCATGACGAGACCTTCTGCCATCGTCTGCAGGTCGCGTTGCAGCAACGGTCGGCTCGTCGCATCGAGGTGATCAACGCCGGAGTGCCCGGTGATTGTCCGCTGCTGTCGCTGCTGCGAGTGCGGCACGACCTGTTGGCACTCGATGCAGACCTGTGGCTGTTGAATTTCGACATGACCGACGTCGCAGACGACTATCGTGTGCGGCCTCGGCTGATCGCCGACCGCAGTGGACGGCCGCTGGCTTGCCCTCACCCGTCGCTGGTGCTTCGGCAGCCCAACGCATGGCAGCAGCTGTGCCAGCGGTCTCGGCTGGTCGATTGGAGCAGCCGCCGGGTGGGCAATCTCTGGACCCAGGCCCTGGTCGAACCTCCGGCCTCGGATCCCGGCAGCTCGCAAGGGCAGTACGCCTGGCTCGAGGATGCTCCGCCCGACTGGACACTTCACATCGAGCAAGCCCTGAAACCGATCGCCCGGCTGCGGGCGCTGTGTGGCGGCAAGCTGGCGGTGTCGGTTTGTCCGGCACCCTGGCAGGTGGCTCGAAACGAGACCCGTCAACCCGGTGCCCGGGCGCGGCTGGGGGTCGCCGAGGACTCGCTGTTCACCAGTGACGCACCGTTTGAAATCCTGGGCGATTTCACCCGCCGTCACGACATCCCGCTGTGTGATCTCTCGGAGGGCTTTCGGATGCCCGAGGCAGGTGTCTCGTTGTTCCAGCCGGATCGAGCCGAGTTGAGTCCGGCCGGTCACGAGTTGGTGGCCCGGCTGCTGGCCGAGCGGTTGACCGGTCCCCAGATGGCGTGGTGGGTCGTGCCTGGGGCGGGTGAGGAGGTTGTTCCCGCGTCCCTGGAGCGGCCGCTGTTGTCGCGTTGACCGGAGGGTCTTGACGGCTCTTTCGGGGTGCAGGATACTCCACGCCCCCCGGCCCTAGTCGTGTCCGAATTCTGACCGATTCGGCCACAGGTTCTGTTCTGATCCGCTGTGGTTTCGATGCTCGTGACCGACGACCTGAAGCAATACGCTCGTGAATTGGCCACCGCGGCCCGTGGGGCGGCGGTGCGACTGTCGGAGTCGAGCGGTGACGCTCGA
>CAUZJR010000435.1:0-4870 GCA_963580005.1 Planctomycetota bacterium | reverse complement strand
CGATCACGATGCGAAGTGTCGGGTCGAGTATCGGCAGTCGCGGCGGTCGAAGTGGTCCCAGGCGATGGACCTGCTGCGAATCGACTACCACGGTTACTACGACACGACGAAGGCCGACCGTCGCTACAACATGCTGGCCGGCAGCATCTTCTTTCTGAGGCCCGGTACCTCGTACCAGGTGCGGCTGACCCTGGTGGATCCTGACGGAGGTGGCCGGGTTGAGCAGTTCGAGGTGAGGACCTGGTCTGGGCTGGTGATCCCGAGCGACGGGCGACGGCTGCACGTTGTTCCCGGTAATGGCGGCGGAACGGGAACCGAGGCCGATCCGTTCCGCGGCCTGGCCACGGCCGACGCCCAGGCGAAGCCCGGTGATGTTTTCCTGATGCACAAGGGAGACTACGGGCGGTTCTCCCCGAAGACCTCGGGACAGCCAAAACGGCGGATCCACTGGATTCCCGCCGGTGACGGCGTTGTCGATCTGCATCACCTGAACATCCATGCCAACCACCTGTGGCTCGAGGGGTTCCGAATCACCCGGATTGTCGAGGCGGCCCGCAACGGCGTGCGAGACCGGATCAACGCCACCGACATCGTGCTGCGAGGCAACTTGATCCAGGGGTTCCACTACGGAGTGCTGGTGGGACGGTACAAGGCGACGCGGTGGGTGATCACCGACAACGTGATCGTTGGAGACAAGGATCGCCGTTCGGGCAAGGGCTACGGCGGTCAGCATTCATCAGGCGAAGGGGTCGAGTTGAATCACTCGAGCCACCACGTCGTTTGCTACAACACGATCTCGAAGACCGCCGACGGGGTGTCGTATCCCGGCCGCAACTGCGACATCTTCGGCAACGACATTTTCGAGGTCTCCGACGACGGTCTCGAACCCGACTCCGGCTACGGCAACGTCCGCATGTGGGGCAACCGGATCCAGGAGACTCACAAGGCGGGCATCAGTTTTCAGCCGATGCTGGGGTCGCCCTGGTACATCATCCGCAACCAGATCGTCAGCGACACGACGATGTTCAAGACTCGCGTCTGCGATCGGTTCGTGATGATCAACAATACGTTCATCGTCGGCAAAGGTGGAGTGGGCGCCGCCTACCTGATGCTCAACTGCGTCTCGCGAAACAACATCTGGTACAACCTCACGCACAATGACTACCTGTGGATCGCCCACGTGGCCGATCCCAAGAAGGTTGATGCGGTCAGGCGTTACACCAACTACCCGCTTTCGGAGTCGGGCTTCCGGCCCGGTTGGGCGACCGATCTGGATTACGACGCCTTCGGCAAACAGAAGTCACCGCCGGGCGTCTTTGTCGGCGACCTCTTCGGCTGGTACGACACTCGTACCAGCCGGCAGACGCATTTCGGATCCGTCAGGGAGTTTGCCAAGTTCCTGCCGGGTGTCGAATCGCACGGGATCGACATCGATGCGAAATCGACGTTCGAGAACTGGTCGCTGCCGTCGGACCTGTGGCGGAGTCAGCCTGGCGGCAAGGTGATCGACATTCCGCCGCAGTTGATCACGCTGAAGGCGGGCGCGACGGCGATCGACGCGGGCGTCGTGCTGCCCAACATCCACGGCGGAGGCTTCGCGGGCAAGGCCCCCGATCTGGGAGCCCACGAGCGTGGCCGACCGCTTCCGCATTACGGGGCCCGCAGAGGTGCGGCTCTGAAACGACACGCCAACGACTGGGTGCTGCCCGAGGAATTGCGAGACCGCGATGAGTGAACAATCTGCCAATCGGGTTGAGAGTGCCGAGGGGTTGCGAGATCTCTACGAGGATCCGTCGTTGCTGTCGCAGCAGAAGTTCATGGAGACGCTCGACGAACACTGCCGCTCGATGATTCTCCACGCGCCGTTCTATTGTATTGCCACGTCGAACGCCGATGGTTCGTTGGACATCTCGCCTCGTGGCGACCCTCCGGGATCGGTTGTGGTCCTTGACCCCTCGACGCTGCTGTTGCCCGATCGCCGCGGCAACAATCTCCTGGACAGCATGACCAACGTCACGGAGCGATCGAGTGTGGCGTTGCTGTTCCTGGTGCCGGGCGTGCTGGAAACCCTGCGGGTGACAGGCTCGGCCGAAGTGATCCACGATGATACTCGACTGGAATCCTGCGAGATCGATGGCAACGTGCCGCGGACCGGTCTGCTGGTCACCGTGCAAAAGGCTTGCCTGCAGTGCGGCAAGGCGGTCAAGCGGGGAGCGTTGTGGGAGGAGACGTATCGGATTGCACGCAGCGAGTTGCCGTCGTTCGGCACAATGCTCGCCGATCAGACCGACACCGGGCAGTCGGCCGAGGAATTGGATCAGTCGATCGATGACGCATACAAGAACCGGCTCTTCTAACCCTGGCCGCGGTTGCCGCCGGTGGCCGATGATCGAGTGGTATCCGGTGTGGGGATTGCTCAGACTGGTGACCACGACCACGACATCACCAAGCAACCCGGGCCCGGTGCGAAATCGCCTGCCGCGCTGCGACCCGTCGCTCATTCGAGGTGACTACTGATGAAGCTCATTGCCACTGTGCTGTCCTGTCTTCTGCTCGCTTCGGCAAGTGGACCGCTTTGTGCCCAGGACAACGCCAAGAAGATCCTCGGCCAATACCGGGTCGCCGCCAACACGGGTGGAGACGTCAAGCGGGGCGAGGTGGTGTTCAAGTCGAAAAAGGCCGCTTGCACGAAGTGCCACATCCTGTCGGGCGCCGAGAAGAAGGCCGGGCCGAAGCTGGGCACGATCGGCGACAAGTTCACCCGCGAGCAGCTGATCCGCTCGGTGCTCGAACCCAGCGCCGGGATTCATCCCGATCATGCGACCTCGACCGTGGTGACGATCGCCGGCAAGACCATCAATGGCGTTGTGATGGTCAGAAACAAGCAGGAGCTGCAGTTGGTCGACGCTGAAGGCAAGCCGGTACGGATCGCGGCCGATGAGATCGAGCTTGTGAAGCCCAGCAAGACCTCGCTGATGCCGTCGGATGTCTACAAGCAGGTCACCGCCGAACAGTTTGGTGACCTGGTGGCCTACCTCGGCAGCCTGAAACAGACGATCGGCAAGTCGCGGTGGGTGGGGATGCCCGACGTGATGCCGATGATCAAGAAGCCGGTGCGGCTGGAACCGTTGCACTCAAACGCCATGAAATTCGACCACCCGGTCTGCGTGATCGCCAACCCGATGGCCGAGGGCGAGTACTTTGTTGTCGAACAGAAGACTCGCCGGATCTACCGCCTGATCAAGGGCAAGGGCAAGGGCAAGGGCAAGGGCAAGGGCAACGGCAACGGCAAGGGCGACTTCAGCA
This sequence comes from Planctomycetota bacterium, assembly GCA_963580005.1. Taxonomy (GTDB): domain Bacteria; phylum Planctomycetota; class Planctomycetia; order Planctomycetales; family Planctomycetaceae; genus UBA8437. The sequence continues at coordinate 1,564 of CAUZJR010000435.1, read as the reverse complement.
GCGACAAGAAGGTGCTGTGGGTGGACCTGAGCAACGAGGCGTCGACCGGGCAGTTCGAAGGCGTGGTGTGCCTGGCTTTTCATCCCGAGTACAGGAAAAACCGCAGGTACTTCGTCAACTATCACGTGCGGAACCAGGGCAGCCACTTCTCGCCGATCATCGCCGAGCGGAAGGCGTCGAGCGATTTTCAGAAGGACGCCGGGGGCAAGTCGCGGCGGCTGTTGCAGATTCCCCAGGCCACCGACCTGCACTGGGGAGGCAGCCTGGCGTTCGGGCCCGATGGCTACCTGTACATCGGGGCCGGGGATGCCGGGCCGCAGGAGGATCCGGAGGGAAACGGCCAGAACCTGCAGGTGCTGACCGGGTCGCTGTTGCGGATCGACATCAACCGCTCGCAGGGAAAGCGGCCGTATGCGATTCCGAAGGACAACCCGTTTGCCAGGACGCGGAAGAACGCCAAACGACTGAAGGCTGCTCACCTGCAGAACGCTCGCGAGGAGATCTATGCCTTTGGCCTGAGAATGCCCTGGCGGTTCAGCTGGGACTCGAAGACCGATGACCTGTGGGTCGGCGATATCGGACAGAATCTGTTTGAGAACGTCCGCATCATCCGCAATGGCGAGAACCACGGCTGGAACGTCTTCGAGGGGTTTGCCGCGTTCTCGGATCGGTATCGCCGCAAGGGCGAGACTTACGTTCCGCCGGTGCTGTCGTATCGACGCAAGGACGGCGTGTCGGTGACGGCCGGGTACGTGTACCGCGCCCGAAAGAGCTCGTCGTACTACGGCGCGTTCATCTTTGCCGATTTCGAGTCGAAGCGGATCTGGGCCATGACGCAGAAGAACCGCAAGCTGGTCAAGGTCCGTCAGATCGGTTCGTGCCCTGAAAAGCCCTGCTCGTTCGGCATCGACGAGAACGGCGAACTGCTGGTGATCGGCTACGAGGGTACGATCTACCGGCTGGTGCTCGAGGGATCGGTGTTCGAGTAGATCCGAAAGCGTCCGGCTAGCTCGACATCCAGCCCTGCCTGCTTGCGGGCATGCATCGAGAGCCAGAGCAGGAGGGCCGCCAGGACGATCGCGACCAATGACATGATCTTGTCGGTGGCTCCCAGCACGTCTGAGCCCTTGGCGATGAACATGGTGTAGCCCATCTGGATTGCGACCGAGACGAGGCTGACGGCAAACAGCGGAGTGGCCCACGACTTGCGGACCAGCAGACCGATGCAGGCCAGGGTGCCCGGAGCAACGGCCAGGAAGAAGAAGATGTAGATCCAGCCGGAAATGGACTTCACCCATTCGTGTTTCTCGGGGTCATGTCCTTCATCATGGCTTCGGTGAACATCACGTGAAACACAAAGGAGGCACACCCCATCAGGTTCCACCAGATGGCGACAATCCGAAACCACTTCGGTGCTCCGATTGGCGCCTCTTCACTCGTGACATCTGCCTGGGATTCCGCTGCCGCCCTCGATCGTGTCGTTGCCGGACTTGCCGCTGAGCTGGTCGTCGTCACTCTCGCCCTGGAGTTCATCGTCGCCGGCACCGCCCAGGAGTACGTCGTT
>CAUZJR010000434.1:0-4882 GCA_963580005.1 Planctomycetota bacterium | reverse complement strand
CGCAGACCCGACCGGTCGCGGTGATCGATATCGGATCGTCCTCGATCCGGATGGCGATCGGTGAGATCCTCAGCGATGGCTCGATCCGACTCCTCGAAGCACTCTCTCGCGACGTCGACCTCGGCCACGACACCTTCACTCGCGGCCGCATCAGGCGGAAGACGACCGAAGGTTGTGTGGCGGTGCTGCTCAGCTACGGGAAACTGCTGGCCGAGTACGGCATCACCAGGCCCGACCAGGTCCGAGTGGTGGCCACCAGCGCGGTCCGCGAAGCCAACAACCGGCTCGAGTTCCTCGATCGCGTCTACGTGGCGACGGGCCTCGAAATCGAGCCGATCGACGAGGCGGAGGTGAACCGGATCACCTACCTCGGGGTGCAACCCCTGATCGAAAATCACCCGGCACTGGGCGATGCACAGTCGATCGTGATCGAGGTGGGTGGCGGCAGTACCGAGATCCTGCTGGTCCAGGCCGGTGACGTGATCCACTCCAATTCCTACCAACTCGGCTCCCAGAGACTTCACAAGTCGCTCGAACCGGCACCGCGTGCTGCGGTGGTTGAGATGATGCGGTCCGAAGTCCGTCGCACGATGGAGCGGGTTCGCGACAACGTTCCGTGGAAGGCGCCGGTGGAGGTGATCGCACTGGGGGGAGACATCCGCTTCGCCGCCAGGCAGCTGCTGCCCGAATCGAACCGCGACGAGTTGGCGTGCCTCGAGGTGAAGGAAATTGCGGAGCTGTGTGACGAGATCCTGGAACTCTCGCCCGACGACATCGTTCGCCGCTTCCAGGTCAGCTACCCCAACGCCGCGGTGCTCGGACCGGCACTGATGTGCTATCTCGAACTGGCTCGCACCCTGGACCGCGACCAGCTATTCGTCTGCAACGTCAACCTGCGTGACGGGTTGTTGCGTGAGATGGCGTCGGTGGACGGCTGGAGCGACGACTTCGCCCGACAGGTCACCCGCTCGGCTCTCGACCTCGGCCGCAAATACCAGTTCGACGAACCGCACGCACTGCACGTCGCCGGACTCTCGAGGCAACTCTTCGAAAAACTCGCCGACGACCACCAGCTCGAACCTCGATTCGGCATGCTCCTGCACACCGCGGCCCTGCTGCACGAAATCGGCCGTTTCGTCTCGAGCCGCAGCCTGCACAAGCACTCGATGTACCTGGTCCAGCAAAGCGACCTGTTCGGGCTGACCCGCACAGACATGCTGCTGGTGGCTCTCGTCGCCCGCTATCATCGAGGTGCCTCGCCCAAGGTGACCCACCTGGGCTACTCGAAACTCGACCGCGACCAGCGGATCGCAGTCACCAAGCTGGCCGCATTGCTGAGAGTCGCCACCGCGATGGATGCGTCGCGAAGCGGACGGGTCTCGGAATTCGACTGCCACGAGTCCGGTGGAAAACTCGTGATCACCGTCCCCGGAGTCGAAGACCTCTCGATCGAACAACTCACGCTCAACAGAAACGGACTGCTGTTTGAACAGATCTTCGGCCAGTCGGTCCTGCTCCGAGCCGCCCCGCCTGGCGAATCCCACCGCTAGCCCCCTTCCCGGTCCCGCCCTCACGAACCTCACCCAACATCCTTCCTCAACCACCTCACATGACCACTCACAACGACCAGTTCATCAACCGCGAGCTCAGCTGGCTGGAATTCAACCAGCGGGTGCTCGACGAGTCGGGCGACACCGGTCACCCGTTGCTCGAGCGGCTGAAGTTCCTGGCGATCACCGCCTCGAATCTCGACGAGTTCTTCATGGTCCGAGTCGGCGGCCTGCAGCTGGTTGATCGCGAGGGTCACGGTGGTGGCGACTCCGCCGGCCTGTCACCCGCTCAACAGCTCGATGCGATCAATCTCCGAGTCCGCCGGATGATCGCCGACCAGTACGCCCGCTTCGGCGACGAGCTCGAACCGGCACTCGCGGCCGAGGGCATAAGGCGGGTGCGTCCCGACTCGATCGATCCTCAACAGGAAACTGTGCTGGCCCAGATCGTCGACGGCGAGATCTACTCGGTCCTGACCCCGATGGCGGTTGCCGCCGACATCGATTGCCCGCTGCTGCCCGGCGGCTCGCTGTGCGTCTCGGTCCGCCTCGACGACCTCCCCGATGGATCACCCCGCTTCGCCTGGATCCCCTGCGGCCGCACCTGCCCCCGCCTGCTCACCCTGCCCTCCGAGGGCGGCTACGCCTACATGCTGCTCGAAGACGTGATCGAGTGGTCGATCGAGAAGTTCTTCCCCGGCGAAACCGTCCGCGAGTGCCTGCCGTTTCGGATCACCCGCAACGCCGATCTGAGTCTCCGCGAGGACGAAGCGTCGGACCTGATGGTGGGGATGCAGGAGATCCTGGAGGCGCGCAAGGAGAGTCACTGCGTGCGTCTGGAAATTTCCGAAGCGGCCGGAGAAGCGACACGCGAGTTCCTGCAGCAGCAGTTCGCAGTCAAGGACGCCGACGTGTTCCCGATCCCCGGACCGCTGGACCTGACCGGGTTCTTCCCGCTGAGTGACCTCACCGGCTTCGATCAACTCCGAGACACCCCCTGGCCACCGGTGGCCTCACCTCAAATCGACCGCCGCCGCAACCTCTTCGATGTGCTCGCCGAACAGGGCGTGCTGCTGTGTCACCCGTTCGAGAGTTTCGATCCGGTGGTGAGGTTTCTCGAGGAGGCTGCGACCGATCCGGACGTGCTGGCGATCAAGCAGACACTGTACCGCACCGGCCCCGACAGCCCGATCGTTCGCGGGCTGGCCCGGGCCGCCGAGCTGGGAAAGCACGTGACGGTGGTCGTCGAACTGAAGGCCCGCTTCGACGAGGCTCGTAACATCGAATGGGCCCGCAGTCTCGAACACGCCGGCGTGCAGGTGATCTACGGCATCCGGGGACTCAAGACTCACGCCAAGATCTGCCTCGTCGTGAGACGCGAACCCGGAGGCATCCGCCGCTACGTCCACTTCGGCACCGGCAACTACAACGAGAACACCTCGAGACTCTACACCGACATCAGCTACCTGACCGCCGACGCTGAACTCGGAGCCGACGCGGCCACCTTCTTCAACACGATCACCGGCTACACCCAGCCGCGGCGGTTCGAGTTGATTGAGGCGGCTCCGCTGGGACTCAGAGACCGGTTGCTCGAATTGATCGCGGCCGAGACCGAACGCAAACGGCAGGGACAACCCGCCAGGATCCTCGCCAAGATGAACTCGCTGGTCGATCCGCAGCTGATCGAAGCTCTGTACGAGGCGAGTGCCGCGGGGGTCGAGATCCGGCTCAACGTCCGGGGCATCTGCTGCCTGAGACCCGAAGTCCCAGGCCTCTCCGAACACATCACCGTCACCAGCATCGTCGACCGGTTCCTCGAACACAGCCGGGTGTTCCACTTCCACCGCGGAGGCGCCGGGCAGACATTCATTTCCAGCGCCGATTGGATGCCTCGTAACCTCGACCGCCGGGTCGAGTTGATGGTGCCGATCAACGACACGGCCGCCGCCAGGCGACTGGTCAGGATGCTCGAACTCTGCCTGGCCGACCGCGTGAAAGGTCGACGACTGACCGACAATGGGGGCTACGACCCGCCCGCGGAATCGACTCGCTTCGCCGCAGGCCACGATCAGGCCGCCGACGACGGGTCCCTCCTCGGTGGCCGTAGCCAGCAACTGCTGTATGATGAGGCTTGCCAGGCCATCCGGCTCAGCGAAGACTCTCACCGGACCGGATTCGTGCCGCACCGAGCACCCGGACGCGAAACGACCGAGACCTGAACAGCACCACGGACTGTGGCCCGCGATGAAGACGCTGTTGTTGTTGCGACATGCGAAGTCGAGCTGGAGCGAGGGTTCCGCCAACGACCACGACCGGCCGCTCAACGGTCGGGGCGAACGGACCGCTCCGTTGATGGGACGCCTGATCCGGCACCGCGAACTGGTCCCCGACATCGTCGTCAGTTCCAGTGCCCGTCGAGCCCACCGCACCGCCGACTTGGTCGCCGACGCCTGCGGATTCGAAGACGATGTCCTTACCACCGCCGACCTCTATCACGCGTCCACCGCCGAGTGGCTGAGCGTGGTCAGCGAACTGCCCGATGAGACCGACCGGGCTCTGCTCGTGGGGCACAACCCGGGGATCGAGGAGATGATCCTGCTGCTGGGTGGCGAACACCACCGCATGTCGACCGCGGCCCTGGCACAACTGACACTGCCGATCGAGAACTGGTTCGATGTCACGCTGATCCCTCGTGCCGACCTCGTCGAACTCTGGCGGCCACGAGATGTGGAAGCCGAGGGAATGGCGTAGAGAACTCGTCGAAGAGAATCCGCAGCGTCAACCGACCTGGTCAAGCTGATCGAGCCGTCGGATGGCGTCGATGATCGGGGCGACGAGCCTGGGACGAGCCAGCAGGCGGATGGCCTTGCGTGGCGAAACCCACTGCCGAGCCCGACGCTTGTGTTCGGGCCACTTCTTGTGCGACTTGTCGACTTCGAGCAGCCACACCGTCACCTCACTCGACTTCTTCCCCTTGCGGTCGACGTAGCGGCACAATTCCGGTTCCAGCACCCGGCCCACCAGGCCCGCCTCCTCGAACGTCTCGCGGACCGCACACTCGCTCGACTGTTCGCCCTCTTCGATGTTCCCCTTGGGCATCGTCCACGAGCCACCACGTCGCACGCTGACCAGGCAGAACTCGACTCGGCCCTTCTTGACCCGAAACGGCAACGCCGCCGCCTGCCACAGGTCGACCTGCGGACCATCCTGGTCAGTCTCTGGTCGCGTCTTGGACATGGCTGCCTCCAGACGACCACCTCGCCGTGCGAGTGCGTGCCGCCGTGTGCCGGGGGCGAGTATAATAGACTCGCCGTAAAGGACCGCCAACCCGC
>CAUZJR010000433.1:0-4887 GCA_963580005.1 Planctomycetota bacterium | reverse complement strand
CATCCGGATCTTCGGAAAATCGGCCGCAGCCTGCTCGGCCTGGGCGTCGCGGCAGCGGCCCACCGTCATCGCCATGTTGCTCTGCCCACTGGCCAGCCACACCTCTCCGAACAGGACATCCTTGACCCTCAACGTGTTGGCAGCCTTGACGACCAGTTCATGAGGCCCCCCGGCTGGCATCGCCTCCAGCTTCACTCTCCACCGACCGTCCTGGCCGGCCTTGATGGTGTGAGACTGCTTGCCGAGGGTCACTTTGACTTCTTCACCGGCGGCCGCCGTGCCCCAGACCGGCACCTCGCGGTCCCGCTGCAGCACCATCGAATCGCCAAACACTCTCGCCAGCTTTACCTCGGCCCGGACCTCGACCGGCGCTGCCAACATCGCGGCGGCAACCAGGAGCAACAACAGGGTTGCCAGTGATCGAGTCGACTCGGGGGGATCGAGGAACTTCATGATGTGGCTCACGCTGAAGTCGAAACGGGCGCATAGGGCAACCTAGCGGCTGCCCCGCGGGATCGCAACAAGCCCGACTCCGCGGCACGCAGCGCGGCCGCTTTACCCTGCCCCACCACCGCTCTAACCTAGCAGGCCGTTGAAAAACCCGTGCCGCGATCATGACGTGAGTAGTCATGTCATCGGGCACAAGGGAAGAGGTACGGAGGTGACCACCGACAACAATTCGTCCGGGGACCCGTCGCCTCCCCACCCCGTGCATCGGCACCCACCCGGCAGTCTCAGAGAATTGCTCGCCGTTGCCATACCCCTGGTGATCAGTTCCGGCTCGGTGACGCTGATGTACGTCGTCGACCGCATCTTCCTGACCTGGCACAGCTCCGAAGCGCTGGCAGCGGCCATGCCGGCATCGATGGTGCACTGGAGCCTGCTGTCACTCCCCTTTGGCGTGGCGATGTACACCAACACGTTCGTCTCGCAGTACGACGGAGCCGGACGTCCCGACCGGATCGTGGCCTCGCTGTGGCAGGCGATCTATCTCTCACTGATCAGCGGAGTCCTGCTGGCGGTGTGCACTCCGCTGGCCGGACCGATCTTCGCCTGGGCCGACCACGGTGCCGCCGTCGAGAAGCTCGAAGTCCGCTACCTCGAAGTGCTCTGCCTGGGCAGCCTCCCCTTCCTGCTCTCCGGGACCCTCTCGGGCTTCTTCACCGGCCGCGGTCGCACGAAAGTGGTGATGTGGGTCAACGTCGCCGCATCGCTGCTGAACATCGGCCTCGACTACATCCTGATCTTCGGCAATGGGACGATTCCCGCACTGGGCGTCACCGGAGCCGCCATCGCCACCGTCTCGGCCCAGTGCACCGCCGTGCTGCTGTACTCCGTGGTCCTGCTGCGACCCGAGACGGTCCAGCAGTTCCAGCTGCTGGCCCACCGCAGCTTCGATCCCGAACTGTTTGGCCGGCTCATCAAGTACGGCCTGCCCAACGGTGCGATGTTCCTGGTCGATGTCGCCGGGTTCTCCGTGTTCCTGCTGCTGCTGGGTCAACTCGGCTCCACCGAACTCGCCGCCACCAACCTCGCCTTCAATATCAACTCGATGGCCTTTGTCCCGATGCTCGGAGTCGGCACCGCTGTGATGATCCTGGTCGGTCGGCGGGTGGGTGAGGGACGACCGGCCCTGGCAGTCCGCACGACCTGGATCGCCTTCGCAGGAGCCGCCCTCTACATGGTCTGCTGCTCAACCCTCTACCTCACCGTGCCCGAACTGATCCTGGCTCCCTACGCGGCGTTGGCCGAAGCCGAGGAATTTGCCGAGGTCCAGGAGATGGTCATCATGCTGCTGAGGTATGTCGCTATCTACGCCTTCTTTGACGCGATGATCATCGTCTTCAGCTCGGCGGTCCGAGGAGCCGGCGATACGCGATTCGGACTGCTGCTGACACTGGTCGCCGCCTGGATGGTGATGGTCGTTCCCACCTGGGTCGCCATCCGCTCGGATCAACTGACCCTGCACATCGGCTGGCTCGCCTGTACCGGGTTCATCGTCACTCTCGGCATCGGTTTCCTGCTCCGATTCCTCGGCGGCAAGTGGCAGACGATGACCGTGCTCGAACCCGATCTCCTGACAACTCCCCCCTCGACAGAACCCACCACCGCTCCGACACCACCAACCGAGCCCCCAACCGAGCCCCCAACACAATCGCCGACCGCACCAACGACGTGAACGACATGAACGGCGTCACAGCATCGATCGCCGACTCGTGGGAGATCCCCGAGGGAGTCACCTACCTGAATCACGGCTCGTTCGGCCCGGCGCCGCGGCCGGTCCGCGAATCCCAGGCCCGCTGGACACTGGAATTGCAGCGGCAGCCGATGGAGTTCTTCGTCAGGCGGCTCGAAGGACTGCTCGATGAGACCTGTGCCGAGTTGGGGCGGTTCATCGGAGCCGACCCACGGGACCTGGTGCTCGTCGACAACGCCACCGCCGGCATGAACATCGTCGCCAGCAGCATCGAGCTGGAAGCGGGCGACCAGGTGCTGCTGACCGATCACGAATACGGAGCCGTAAGGCGGCTGTGGCAAAAGACCTGCCAGGCGGCCGGAGCCGAACTGGTGGTCCGCAAGTTGCCCTGGCCACTGCTCGAAGACGACTCGGCCGAACAGCTCGTCGAACACCTCGTGGCCTCGATCACCGACCGCACAAAACTGCTGGTCGCCAGTCACGTGACCTCGGCCACCGCCACCACCCTGCCGATCGCCTCGATCTGCCAGGCCGCTGCAGCACGAGGAGTCCCCGTCTGCGTCGATGGCCCACACGCCCTCGCCATGCTCGACCTCGACATCGAACAACTCGGCTGCGACTACTACACCGCCAGCTGCCACAAGTGGCTTTCGGCACCATTTGGCAGCGGATTCCTGTGGGTCCGCCGGAGACACCAGCACCGAATCCGCCCGGCAATCCTCAGCTGGGGCGGCAGCATCGGAGGTCGGGATCCGTCGTGGAAGGACGAATTCACCTGGAGCGGAACCCGCGACCCGGCCTGCTGGCTGGCGATCCCCGATGCGATCGCGTTTCTCGAGGACTACGGCATCGAGAAGTTTCGCCGGCAGTCGCATGAACTGGTCAACGAGGCCAGGCGACGGGTGCTCGAATTGACCCGGCTCGAGGCTCCGCTGCCCGAGAGCCGGGCGTGGTACGGGCCGATGGTCATCGTCCCGCTGCCGGCAAGTCCCGACTCCGAAACCGGTCACGGACACGTCGACCCGCTGCAGACCACCCTGCAGCAGGAATTCGGAATCGAGACCCCCGTGACCACACTGCACCAACACCGCTACATCCGCATCTCCTGCCACCTCTACAACACCGTCGAGCAGATCGACCACCTGGTGAACTCGATGGCCGAGTGCCTTGAGGTCTGAACGGCCTACTCCGCTTCGCGAATCTCGACAGTCACCGAACCAGTGTTGTCGGCCAGTTCGCTCAAGACGTCGTTCAACCTCAGGAACAGGGTCCCCGAGACCTTCGGCACCAACCGGCCCTCTGCACCCAGTGACACCACTCGAGGCGGAGTATCCGACCTCACCTCCTCGGGCTTTATCACGCCGACCAGCCGGCCCAGCGGCAACTTCGCGTGGTAACGAAAACTGATCCCCTCGGCCGTGCTGACCCAGGGCTTGGGCTTGCGAGCCAGGATGAACCGACCGCCGGCCACCAGCTTCACACCCACTCCCTTCTCAACCAGCACACCGCTCGATTGCCAGCCCCTCTCGGCCGTCACCTCCACCGTAGACCCACGGACCGTCAACGGTCGAGGCCTGGTGAACCTGATCGCCGCACGCTGGAAATCGAACCCCGGCACCATGTCGCGAGCCGCCATCCGCCACTCGAACTGCAACGCATGCCTCTGCGATCCGAAGACCCGTTCCAGCGCCGCATCGAACTTCCCGTCAGCCAGGTGCTTGCCCAGCTCCCGGAAACCAACACGGTAGGTCGGGTGCGACGCCAGGAATCGGCAGTACGCCCAGCTCCAGGCGTAAGTCTCGATCTTCTTGTGCTCGATCGTCCACAGCCTCGTGATCAAATCGAATCGAGGCAGTCGGCCGCGGCGGACATCTCGACGCAACATCCCCAGCCGACCCCAACCCGGCAGCTGGCCGACATCTCGCGGCATCACTCCGAAGCGATACCGGCCGGTCAGAGGGTCGACCACGTGAGTGGCATACAATTCGGCGGTGCCCTCGAGGTACCACACCGGCAGCCTCGGTCCGCCGCGGGCGGTCATGAAGCAGTGAGTCGCCTCGTGGATCATCAGGTGACGACGGTAGTAGTCGCCCTTCTGGTCCTTCATCCAGAACCGGTCCCGCTGGTGTTTGCCCGGATGCTCACCCGCCAGGAAACTCGCGATCGACTTGGGCAGTAGCCCGGCCTCGGCAAAGTCCTCGGGGTCGACCATCACGCAGCCGGTGATCCTCAGCTTCCGGCCGTCCTTGCCTACCGGCGGTGCGCCGAATTCAGCGACCCAGGTCTCCCACGCCACGTCGAAGGCCGAGACCAGCATCCGGGCTGTCGCCGGTTTCACGTCAGTATGCAGCACCAGCCGCTTCGATTCGTATCGGGTAATCTCGCCGGCCACGGCCTCTGCACCCGAGACCAGCACCCCCAGCACCCCCAGCACCCCCAGCACCCCCAGCACCAAGCTGAGACAAAGCCACGGTCGTCTCTGGAAGAATACGGTCATCGGGAACACCGCACCGGGGCTGAGAACTCAGGCGGTTTGGAAGCGTTGCTTTGGGCAGAGTACAATTCGCCTTGCCACCTTGAAAGACCACAGCCGCCCGAGGACTCTCATGGCCGACTTCATTTACAGCCTGAACTCGAGCACCATTCGGCCGACGCCGATCCTCGAGAAGATCGCGATCGCCGGTCGCTGC
>CAUZJR010000432.1:0-4888 GCA_963580005.1 Planctomycetota bacterium | reverse complement strand
AAACTGTGTGATCGCCGCTTCGGTTCGACCCAGCTGACGCTCGACCTCCCCCAGCATACAGACCGCGTGTGCGTGAGCAGGATCCCGCCGGATCGCCTCCCGAAAATGTCCACCCGCACCCGATAATAACTCCCGATCCACGGTCCGCATCGCCGACTGCATGCGGATCACACCGAGATTGTAATGGACGTCTGAGTTGCCGGGACGGATCGCCCGCGAAGCCTCCAGGTGCCCAATCGCCTCGGCGGGTCGTCCCAACTCCAGCTTCGCCATCGCCAGGTGGTACTGCAGGTAGGCATCTCGAGCGTGCCGACGCTCGGCCTCCAGCAGGTCCGCCAGGCCCTCTTCATGACGCCCCGACTCGATCCGAGACACCCCGCGGTAGACGTAGGACTTGTAGACACCCGGTTCGAGCCGAATGGCCATCTCGGCCTGCGTCATCGCCTCGGGAAACCGGTTGGCGTTGATCAGCGTTCGAGCCAACTCGTTGCGGGCCGGGACGCTGCCGGGCACCTGTTTGACCACCGCGTGAGCCATCTCCAGGTCGCCCACCTCGCCCTGCTCCGACCGACGACTCTCGGTGACAAACAGCACCCACGACAGCCCCGCCAGGCCCAACCAGGCCAGCCAGTGACGCCAGGCGATCGCGGTCAGGCCGACGGACCCACTCGAGGCAGACGCGGCCGAGGTGGCCGAGGAGGACACTCCCAGTGACTGACGCGTCGACGCCTCGCGGACTTTCCAGATGAATCCGTCGTAGTAGAAATGCAACAGGTTCGACGTTGCGATGATCCCGTACAACAGGTTCCGCCACTGCTCGGACGAAATCCGGTCGACAATGAGGCTCAGGCTGCCATACGCCAGCACCAGGCCCACGTAGAGACCGATCCACAGGCCGACCAGCGACCCGCTGTTGCGAAACAGAAACCGGGTCACCGCACCCACGCCCGCTCCCGAATCGACCCGACGACGGTTGAAGGACCAGACAATCGCCAGGTACTGGATGTCGTGGAAGATCTCGAACATGGCAATGCCCATCACCAGGTTCGTCAGGCTCACGTTGCAGTACCAGAAGAACGAAAACGAGATCACCAGCAGCAACAGCTTGCCGCCGCTGATCGACTGACCCCGCAAGACCCTCCAACTCAACTGGCCCACGGCCAGTACCGTCACCACCAGGGTGAACCCGTCCCAGCCGAACCGGAGACCGTCAATCGGCAGATCCCAGTCGACCGGCAGACCGGCCTGGTAGGCCATGCCGAGGAATTCGCCGACGCGACGCGGACTGTGCAGCACCGCGGCACCAAACCAGCCGATGCACATGCCCCAGTCCAGCCAGCGAGACATCCTCGTGCCACTGCCACTCTTGGCGTCGTAAATCCGAGCGAACCCGTAGGTCTGCATCAGGAAATGCCACACGCCCCAGGACAGGACGATCAACTTCATCCCCACCAGCTGATCGACAAAAAACAGCCCGCAGATGGGCAGCAGCACCAGGGGCACTACGATGAACCGCCAGCGAAAACGCCGAAACAACTCGCGGTCACCGTAGGCTCGTAACAAACCCGGCAGGTGATGCCCCAGGGCACCAAACGCCAGGACCCAGAACAGGATCTGCTCGCCGCTGATCTGAGACGACATCGCCAGGCCCAGGGGCAACACCAGCACCGGTGTCGCCACGAACAGCAACAGGTCTCGCCACGGGCCCAGGATCCAGTGGGACGACACCCGTCGGGCGACGTCGCTCGGCTCGGTTGGACTCGTCTCGGTCGCCATCGACGCCCCGCCTGACTCGTACAGCCTCCGACCCATCAAGAACCGAAACCGGACTCCAGTCTAGTTCGGGCAGCCGATTCGCAGCAAGATCGCCCCAAGTCGACACGCGCCCCAGACTCTGTGCGACCACGCAATCCGAAAGATGACACAAGTGTGACAGGGAATTGACCATCTGGCGACACGTTCAACCGATGGTTTCACTATAATTCCCGCGCGGCTACAAACCGCCGGCGACATCCCAGCGTCCTGAATGAGATCGACATGACCACCACACCGACGACGCCCTTGGCCACCAGTGCGGTCACGACACCACCCAGCTACGCAGATCACGCAGATCAAACAGATCACGCCCCCGCCGGCCTGGCCGCCGTTGCAGCACCCTCTGCCCAACGACTCGGAGTACGCTTCCCCGACGGCATCAACTGGACCAACGCCATCTGGCTGGCGTTGATGCACATCGGAGCCATCGCCGCCTTCTTCTACATCTCGTCGCAAGCCGTGGTGATGTTTGTCGTCTTCTTCTACCTCACCGGCTGTTTCGGCGTCACGCTCGGATATCACCGCCAGATGACTCATGGCAGCTTCCAGGCCATCGCCCCGGTGCGAGGCCTGCTGACGCTGTGTGCCATGCTCTCGGGACAGGGCAGCCCCCTGTTCTGGATCGCGACCCATCGCAAGCACCACGCTCACTCGGACGGCCCCCAGGACCCTCATTCACCCAACCACGGGTTCTGGTGGTCCCACTTCCTCTGGCTGCAGCCCCACGATCCTCCCCAACGACTCGAGACACTCTTCCAGAGATGGGCGCCCGATTTTTACCGCAGCCGTCTCCAGCGATTCCTCCACGCCACCTACGGCCCCTTCCTGTTCCTCTCGGCTGCCGCCTTCTTCGCCGTCGGCCACTTCGCCTGGGACCTGGGACTCTCGGTCTTCCTCTGGGCCATGTGCCTCAGAATCGTCGTGGTCTACCACGTGACCTGGTTTGTCAACTCGGCCACCCACGTCTGGGGATACCGCAACTACCAGACCTCGGACCGCTCGCGAAACCTCTGGTGGGTCGGACTGCTCGCCTTCGGCGAAGGTTGGCACAACAATCACCACGCCTACCAGAGAATGGCACGACACGGACACCGCAGGTGGGAATTCGACCTCACCTACTGCATCATCCGAGTCATGAAGGTCCTGGGACTGGCCACCGACGTCGTCGATGAACTGCCCGAGGCGGCCCAGGCAACACTCAAGGGACAACAGCCGACCGGCGAACAGGTCCCCCACGCCGCCTAGCCAAACGACGCTCACTCGTGGCTGTGTTCCTCGCCCGGGAAAGACCCCCCGCGGACGTCCTCGGCGTAGTTCGAGACCGCCTCCAGTACGGTCGATCGCAGCTCGGCGTACCGCTTCAGGAACTTCGGGTTGAAACCGTTGCCCAGGCCCAGCATGTCCTGGTTCACCAGCACCTGGCCGTCGCAACCGGGCCCCGCTCCAATCCCGATCGTCGGAATCGACAACTCGCCGGTGATCTCCTCGGCAATCCCACGCGGAATCAACTCCAGGACCACCGCAAACGCACCCGCCTCCTCGGCCGCCCTCGCATCGATCCGCAATCGCTCCGCGTCTCGCTGGATCCGTGACATCCCGCCCAGCATGCGGATCGATTGAGGCTTCATGCCCACGTGGGCCATCACCGGGATGTCGGCTCGACTGAGGGCCCGGATCGTCTCGGCCTGGTACTCACCACCCTCCAGCTTCACAGCCGAGGCACCCGTCTCCTTCAGGATCCGGCCCGCGTTGGCAATCGCCTGCTCGGGCCCCACCTGAAACGTCATGAATGGCATGTCGACAACCACCAACGCGCGGCGACTGCCTCGGACCACCATCCGAGCATGGTAGATCATCTCATCGAGTGTCACCGGCAACGTCGTGTCGTGCCCCTGGACCACCATGCCCAGCGTATCGCCCACCAGCAATGCGTCCACGCCCGACTCGTCGAACAACCCCGCCCACAACGCGTCGTAGGCCGTCAGCATCACAAGACGACGACCCTCCGCCTTGCATGCCACGAAACGGGGCACCGTCATCGCCATCACATCACAAGACGATTCATCCATCCTTCTCGTCCTCGACTCCGAATAAGACCGCACAGCTTCCCCGCGCCGATCTCACCTTCGAGTATCCCGTTCGGCACCCAACTATCAAGTGCGGCAGGATTGACCGCATCACAACGCTACAGGTGGTGCAGCATGATACAGTCGGACCACCGTGACACAACATGGCCGTGATCGAGACAATGGGATATAAACCCAGTATATGAACAACCTTATGTCCCATTGTCGTTGAATTCGGTTCAATTGGCACACCGAGTGCAATGACTCTATCCAGTCGAGGTGGAACAGCGTTGGCCCGCACTTGTCCACCCCGCATTCGAAGCGTTCCGGGTGACTTGGAGTGACCCGGGACGCTTCTTTTTTTGTGCGCCCACTCTGGCGACGACCGAGTCGCGGCCGCGACTTGACGCGACGGCCTTCCGGGATCTAGTGTGCATCGCCCTTCTCTGGCCTCACACGAATCCGCACGACATGGCCGACCCCAACTCCCTTCAGCCCCTCCCCGATCTCGAGCCTCGTGGCCCCCAGTCACGGGTCCGCTATTTCGTCGTGGCGGTCTCGCTGCTGATGGCGGTCCTGCTGTACCTGGATCGTTTCTGCGTTTCGTTTGCCTCGGATTACATCCGCGAAGACCTCGACCTGACGCAGTCTCAGATCGCTGGGATGATCAGCATTTTCTTCTGGTCCTACGCCCTGGCCCAGGTCCCCTCGGGGTGGCTCAGCGACCGCTACGGCTCGCGGATCATGCTCACGCTCTACATTGCCATCTGGTCGATCTTCACCATGCTGACCGGAGTCGTTTCCGGTCTCTACGGTTTGCTGATCATGCGAGCCGGTTGCGGACTGGGCCAGGCGGGTGCTTATCCGACGAGTGCTTCGGTGATCAGCAAGTGGATCCCTCTGACGGGTCGCGCAGCCGCCAGTTCCATCGTGGCCCTGGGAGGCCGCTGCGGTGGGGCCCTGGCACCTCTACTGACCGCCTTCCTGATGGTCCTCTTCGTCCCCAT
>CAUZJR010000431.1:0-4925 GCA_963580005.1 Planctomycetota bacterium | reverse complement strand
CCAAAACTCCATTGAGCGAAGCAGAGATTGGCAAAAAGGTGGGCCGGGTGCTCAATCGCTTCAAGATGGCCAAACATTTCGAGCTGAGCATCGAAAAGGGGCGCTTGAGCTATCAGCGAAACGAGCAGTCCATTGAAACCGAGCAGGGCGTCGCTCATTCCTTTCGCCGGATGAATGGCGCATGGCTTGCAATTCTTGTTCAGTTTGGGTAGTTTTCTGAAAAGAATGATCATGCGCGAGCCCGCCTTGCGATCTCCTGACGGTGAGATCCTTGTTGTCATGGATGCGCAATTCATCTGGAACGGATGCAACTTCACATTGACCGCGCAAGGAATGGATCTGGATTTCCTCGGGGAAATGACCGGCTTGGGAACGTACGACGACGTGATCGGAAATACTGCCGTGATCGAACTCTCCAGCCTGATCGTACATGTCCTTGGATTGAAAGATCTCATCAAAACCAAACAGGCTGTCGGCCGCCCGAAAGATCTTGCAGTGCTACCGATCCTGAAGGAACTGCAGCGTCAGCTCAATCAGGAGTAAACAGGCGTGCCACGACATTCGGAACTCCGGCAGACTGTTACATAAGGACACGTACGTGATTCGCATCGGGTTTATCGGCACCGGCGGCATGGGGATGGGACAAGCTCGGGCGTTTGCCAAGGTACGCGGATGTCAGGTCTGCGCCTGTGCGGATCCGTCACCGAAGAGCCGGCGGACGTTCGTCGAAGCGTTTCCCGATGCGTCCGTCTACGACGGCCACCGGATCCTATTGGCGGATCCCGATGTGGACGCGGCAGTGGTGTCCGTGCCGACGGGGGTTCACTGTTCAATCAGCATCGACGCGCTCAAGGCCCGGAAACCCACCCTCGTAGAAAAACCCATGGCGCGAACCACTGCGCAGTGTCGCCGCATGATGGAGGCGGCGCGCCGGCATCGCACCCTGCTCATGGTAGCCCATTGCCGCCGGTTCGACCCCGGATTCATGTCGATGGTCAAGGCCGTTCGTGCGGGAAAAGTGGGTCGCCCCGCGGTCTACCGGCACGTCATGGCGGGAATGGGTCCCGGGAACTGGTTCCTGGACGACCGGCTGGGCGGCGGCCCCCTCCTTGATGGGGCCGTGCACAAATACGATCTGGCCAACCTGATGTTCGGAGATCCCGAACGGGTGATCAGCAGCGGCCTGAATTTCGATCCCACGGTGACGGCTATGGATACGGGCACCGCCGTGGTCCGGTACGCAGAGGATAACCAGCTCCTGGTTTCCTGGTCGTGGCGCGGACGCGGGTTGGGCCTTGACGATGTGATTGGGCCCCGGGGATTTCTGCAACCGGGAACGGGATCCCTGAACCCGCCGGCCGGCGAGAAAGGCAAGTACGGGTATCATTGCCTGACCGATCTCGCGGGCAGGGAGCGGCTGATCCGGCACCGGCTGGGTTCAGAGAACATGTATGTCGAGCAGGCTCGTCACTTTGTCTCATGTATTCAGCGAAAGTCGCGTTGCCGCTCCCCGGGGGAAGACGCCATCAAGGCGGTTGCTGTCGGCGAGGCCGTCCTCAAGGCTGCCCGCGGCATGCAGGCGAGAAACGTCACCTGGTAGCCAGCGAACGACCTTCATCTCGACGTGCCGGGTCGTTCCGGCAATGTCGGCATGTACTTGTTGTGTGCCGGGCATGGCCCGACTGCTTAAAGGTGATGATCTGAAATAGAGCCATCTAGATCAAATCAAAGTCCTGAACCCAGCCAGGTAACGGCGAAGGGTAGCCGGAGGCAAAGGTTTCGTCCGCAAGGGGGCCTTGAGGAAGCCCGAGGCGAAAGTGTGGGCCGATCGTACAGAGTATACGGGAGGACTGACACCCCGTAGGTAGGTATAGGCGGTTTGGATGTGGGACGAGGGTGCAACACAATCGGAAGTCCCTGTTACCAGCCTCTTGAGTGAGGCAGCAGCCCAGGCCGTAGACTTAACGGTTACGCACTGAAAGTAGTCGGGAGTACCCCGGGAGAGCCCCAGGCTCTGCGAGTAAGAATGCCGAAGTGAGGCCACTGGCTTACCCCAAGGCCTCGGCGCGGAACAGTCAGCCAGACGCTGCTCCGCGAGCCCGACAGGGAACACAAAACAGAACTGGCCACTTGCCGGAAGCGAGTCGCAAGACGCGCCGTCGCCGAAGGGCAGTCAGCAGAAGGCATAGTAGACGAGAAGTCAGTTGGAAAGATCCCGGCACAGGTCGGGACCGTCGAAGGCCGGAAAGGTGGGCGGCTCCGAGTGGACCGCCAAATGGTAGTGGCAATTAGAGCCCGTGATCTTCTGACCCAATCAATGAAGGTTAGAGCGACACACTGCTCGAACGCCCGGTTTGCGTCGCTGACCATGTAGAATCGTGCTCCGACTTCGTGCATCCTCTTCGTGTACCGAATCCCAGGACCTTTCGCCAGACGAAGACGGGGCAGTCGGATCGACTTGTTCACACCTCTGGACGAGTGATCACCGACATTTCGGCGCCTTGTACGACCAGACCGTACATGGCGTTCGGATTGTATCGAGTATGCAACTTGCCGATGCGTTGGAGTGACCTTGGATCGGAATGCAAGGTTCGACCTTGAAGTAAGCCCGGTATGATCTCTACGCCACGGCCTGTTACCCGGATCAGCCTCTGCTCTGAATGGCCGGCTATTGTATGAGGATAAGGAACCGGAAGATGCGCTCCGGCGTGGGATCCGCGGCGAAGTCGAAGGCGCGAAGGGAGCCGCCATTCCCGACCAGCTTGGAGGTGGAGATCCAATTCGAGCCGATGGCGTCGTCATTGTGCTGCACGACGTACTCGAGTCCGGACAACGTATCGAAGGTGACGCTCTGCACGCTGGTTACGGGCGTGACGGTGGTCGACACGACCGGCAACGGTTGGCCCACGCGCTCGACCGCACCGCCGTTCCATCGGGCCGCCACCTCCTCCGGCGTCAGCACGACATCGTGAATCTCCAGGAACAGGATGGAGCCCTGAAAGCCTTCATTATCATCGCCCCCCGAACCGATGTCGGCCTGGCCAAGCACCAGTTGGTTGTTATTGAGGACGGTACCGTCGAGGGCGTCATTGACATCGACGGTGGGCACCTGGACCCCGTTGACGTACCAGGCGACATCCAGGCTCGGTTGACCGAATCCGGTGTGCGTCACCACCACCAGCATGGGGCTTCCCGACGATCCCTGCGAAAACCCATCCTCGGTGCGGGCGTACAACCGGTCTACGTTGTTGCCCGGCTGCATGGAGAAATCGAATCGTTTGGAAAAGTCCTGGTTTCCTTGGAGGATCCAACCCAGGAATTGCCCGTCTCCCGATTCGTCGGTCTTGCTCACAATCGCGAATCCCCCCACGCCGGCGCTCCAGTCCTGGTCGATAAAGGCCACGATACTGAAAGGGACCGGGTTCCCGTCGGGGAAGGGATCGCCGTACGCCGTTTCGAAGTCAAACAGCGACTCGTTGCCCACCCCGTCCATCCGGTTGGTGAACTCGAAGTCGTAGGCCAGGTTGCCCGCACTGTACGTGGCCGGGCTGATGGGGCTGTTGGTGAAGTCATACCCGTTGGGGCTCAAGTCTTCCCAGATGCTGGTGGGATCGGATCCCGGCATGGCCGCATCCAGGAACAGGATTCGCGTCGCGTCCACCGAGCATGCACAAGCTGCGGCCATCACGCCGGCCAGTAGGAATTGTCGCACTGTATTCTTTTTCATCGGTCCATCTCCAAATTCATGTGCTCTGCTACCCGTTTACTACCTCGTGATCACCCGATAGGTCTTTCCGGTATCGAATCCCGTGGGATCCACCAGGACCATGCTGTCCCCGGTCCCGCCTTGTGACAACCCGGTGGATATCCAGTTGGGCGGATTGGTCCCGATGGTGGACTGCAGTTCGTAGGTCGTCCCGGTCGCACTGGTAAAGGTAAGGCCGGTGTCGTCGGTACGCCCGAACGTGCTGATGAGGATGGAGGGCCGGTCGGGGGAGACGGTGGCCCGGGTCGGGTTGCCGCTGTTCCACCGGGCGGAAATCTCGCCCGCCGTCAATTCCGTGTCGTAGATCTCCACGAAGTAGAGATTGGCGTCCTCTCCTACATCCGCGTTAAAGGACTGGTTGTTGCCGATCTTGACTTGATTGTTATTGGTGATGGGGCCGCCCAGTGCGTCCTGCTCATAGGGGTGGATGGTCACTTCGACCCCGTTGACATACTGCTTCGTGCCGCCGTTGCTTCCGCTGCCGTCGTGGGTCAACGTGACCATGATGTCCTGGCCGACGAAGCCGCCGGGGAAACCGCTATCGTCGTCGATCCGGTGGTACATCCGGTCGGCATTGTTGCCCGGCTGCATGAAGAAATCGGCCCGGTTCCCCTTGTCTCCATTCAGAGAGTAGACCCATCCCTGGAACTGCCCGGTCCCCGGCTCGTCGGTCTTGACCACCAGGACCTTTCCCCCCTCGACGATGAAGGAGGTGACCTGGAGGTAGACGTTGATGGAGAAGGGAGTGCCCATTCCCGCGCCGGCAACCTCCGTCTCGAAATCATAGATCGATTCATCCCCGATGCCCACAAACCCGTTCATGACATCGATGTCGTAGTAATCGTTGGACGAGCCGGCATTGTCGACATGGACCGGCGGAGGGGAGCCCGTACTAATGAAATCATATTCGTTGGTGGTCAGATCGGTCCAAAAGAAATCAGGCAGGGAACCCGGTGCCGCGGCGTCCACGTAGAGGATCCGTTCGGCTTGGGCGGGCAGGGCATTCAGCCCCACCCCGGCGGCCACCGCCAGGCAGGCCGAATGGGTTGTGAGTTGCTTCCAGTTCATCCCGGCTCCTCCGCAGAGTCTTCTCTGCTTTGCACTCCGTGTACAAAAAAATTCGGGTTTGCCGGTGTCCGGCAAACCCGAATTCAATTCA
>CAUZJR010000430.1:0-4929 GCA_963580005.1 Planctomycetota bacterium | reverse complement strand
CGCAGCGGCCCACCTGGCTCTCCAGCGACTCGATCTTCATCGTCGATGCCGTCTGCTGCCTGATCTTCATGGGCGAGTTCTTCCTGAGACTCTCGTGTGCCGAGTCCAAGGCATTTGTCTGGAAACACCACTGGGTCGACTTCGTGACCTCAATTCCGATCCCCGGCGAGGCGCAGCTGGCACGATTCGGCCGGGTCGCCCGATTGGCTCGATTTGCTCGAGTCCTCCGCGTGATGAGATTCCTGAGGTTTCTGCGACTGTTCTTCCTGCTCTGGCGGGGCATGGACAAGCTGCAGGACGTGATCGATGTGAAGCTGATGAAGAGAACCCTGCGGTGGGCCGTGACGGTCATGGTGATCGGTGCACTGCTGGTCTACCAGATCGAAGGCTCCTCGCCGCCGGGCTCCGGTGCCGACGGAGACAACGCCGTCTCGTCGTACCCTCTGGCCCTGTGGTGGAGTTTCACCACGGTGGTCACCGGCGGCTTCGGTGATATTCACAATCCCGAGACCGCCAGCGGCCAGCTGCTCACCGCCTTCCTGGTCGTCATGGGCATGGTCCTGATCGGCGTGTTCACCGCAACACTGACCTCGCTGTTCCTCGGGGAGCAGTCCGAGGAAATCGAGCGGCTGCAGGAGGAGTTGGGAGTGCGGCTCGATCGGCTGACAGAGAAGATCGACGGAGCCGAAGGTCTCGAGCAGGCGACCGGAGGTCCCGACCCCCCTGCAGACACCTGATGAGCAACTCCGACTGAGATCCCCGCGGCGGGCATGTTATGCTAGGACTGGCCTCCCGGGATGGATCGGGCCAAACAGTAGAGACAGGAGACTGAAATGCTCAGGGTTCTGGGACACCGAGGCACGGCCTGCGACGGCTTGAGCCGTCGCGAAGCGCTCCGCGTCGGCGGCCTCAGTCTCTTTTCCGGACTCTCACTCCCGACGCTATTGCACGCCGCCGGACAGCAGGGCCACACCGGGGGTGCGCTGCTCGAGGGCAAGGCCAGGTCGGTCATCCTGATCAACCTCTTCGGCGGACCACCGCATCAGGACACCTTCGATCTCAAGCCCCAGGCCCCCTCGAACGTCCGCGGTGAATTTCACCCGATCTCCAGCCGCATCCCCGGCCTGCACATCTGCGAGTTGCTGCCTCGGACCGCGGCGATGATGGACCGGCTGACTCTGATCCGGACCTACTCGCACAAGTACAACAGCCACAACCCCTACAACGTCCTGACCGGTTTCGACGGCGGCAGCGACCGCGAGAACTACTTTGCCAAGAAGTCCGATCACCCCAGCATGATGTCGGTCGCCCGCCACTTCGGTCTCGGCCGCCACGACGTCCCGTCCTACGTGATCATGCCCTCCTACCCCGGCTTCTCGCAGGGACTCCGCCGGGCCGGACCCTACGGAGGATACCTGGGCACCAGTTACGACCCGCTGTTCACCGTCTGGGACAAAAAATTCGGCGGCAAGGGTGAGTTCTACAAGCCGGTGCCTGCACTGGGTGAGCCGCTGTTGCCCTCGCTCGAAGAACTCCCCGCGGTGACCGCCAATCGACTCGATCGACGCAAGTCGCTGCTGGCCCAGTTCGACGACCGGCTTGGCCGCATCGACCGCAGCCGTGCCGCCGAGAGTCTCTCGGAATTCCAGCAACAGGTCTTCCGGCTGCTCACTTCACAAAAGACCCGTGCCGCCTTTGATCTCTCGAATGAATCCTCCGCCACGCGAACCCGCTACGGCAATACCGTCTGGGCCAACAGTTGCCTGGTCGCCCGCCGGCTGGTCGAGGCGGGTTCGACCTTCATCAGCGTCAACTGGGAAGAGGCCGACAGCGGGAACCACTGGGACCTGCACGCCAACAACTTCAACATGTGCCGGCACCACCTGCCGATCCTCGACCGCATGTTCACCACGCTGATCGATGATCTCTCCGAACGAGGCTTGCTGGATACGACGCTGGTCGTGCTGATGGGCGAGATGGGTCGCACACCCCGGATCAATGCCAAGGCCGGCCGCGACCACTGGCCGCAATGCGGGTTTGTCCTTTTGGCCGGAGGCGGCATGCGGCCGGGGATGGTGCTGGGCAAGACCGACAAGCAGGCCGCCTACCCCGTCGATCGTCCCGTCTCCGCCGGCGACATGGCCGCGACGATCTACCAGCAGCTGGGTGTTGACCCCACTCTGACCGTCGACGACCTGCAGGGTCGCCCGATCCACATCGCCCACGGCGGTGCGCCGGTCTGGGAAGTGATCGACTGAGGATCCTGGCCGGTGCCGCTCGATGAGGTCAGGTACCCCCGCGCTTGAGTGTCGAGCGTAACAGGCGTACAAACGGGCCTGAGTTTTCATGCACCACAGACACCAGGGGAGCCACCGCCGTGGATCTCGATCGCGACAAGCTGCTGTGGATCTACCGCCGGATGCGACAGATCCGTGAATTCGAAAACCGGCTGCACGATGACTTCGCCGCCGGACTGATCCCCGGCTTCGTACACCTGTACGCCGGTGAGGAAGCGATCGCCGTGGGTGTCTGTGCCCACCTCGATGACGACGACTTCATTACCAGCACCCACCGCGGCCACGGCCACTGCATTGCCAAGGGAGTGGAAATCAACGGGATGATGGCCGAGATCCGTGGCAAGGCGTCCGGCTGCTGCAAGGGCAAGGGCGGCTCGATGCACATCGCCGACGTCGACCGAGGCATGCTCGGTGCCAACGGTATCGTCGGCGGCGGACCACCCCTGGCCTGCGGCTCGGCTCTCTCGAGCCAGATCCGAGGATCCCGCCAGGCCACCGCCTGCTTCTTCGGCGACGGAGGCTCCAACCAGGGCACCACCGCCGAATCACTCAACCTCGCAGCCGTCTGGAAACTCCCGGTCGTCTTCATCTGCGAAAACAACCGCTACGCCGAAACCACCTCCACCGACTACTCGATCGGCGGCCCCGACATCGCCGGACGCGGCACCGCCTTTGGCATGCCCGGCATCGTCGTCGACGGACAGGACGTGTTTGCCGTCTACGAGGCCGCCGGGGAAGCGTTTCGACGTGCCCGCGATGGCGAGGGGCCCACGCTGCTGGAATGCCAGACCTACAGGTACTTCGGGCACTTCGAGGGCGACGAAATCAAGTACCGCACCCGCGACGAAGAAGCTCACTACCGAGAACGGGACTGCCTGGAACACTTCCGCTCGGTCGTGCTCGAAGGCGAACTGCTCGAAACCGAAGTGCTCGATAAAATCGACCGCGAGGCCGAGACCGTGGTCGTCGACGCCGTGGCGTTTGCCGACTCGAGCCCCCTGCCCGAACCCGCCGAATGCCTCGAGGATGTCTACGTCACCTACTAGGCCTCGCTCTCCGACAACAGGCTCGACAACCACGACACTCAACCGGGAATCTCAAAGTGGCCGAACGTGAACTGACCTACCGGGCGGCAATCAACGAAGCACTGCGACTCGAGATGAGACGCGATGAGTCGGTGTTCATCATGGGCGAGGACATTGCCGGGGCACCGGGCCGTGACGACCCCGAAATGGTCGACGCCTGGGGCGGAGTGCTGAAGGTCACCGAGGGGCTGATCGGTGAGTTTGGACCCGATCGGGTCCGCGATACGCCGATCACCGAAAGCGCCTTCCTGGGTGCGGGAGTCGGAGCGGCGGCGACGGGTATGAGGCCGGTGGTCGAATTGATGTTCATCGGATTCATGGGCGTCACGCTCGATCAGATCATCAACCAGGCCGCCAAGATGCGGTACATGTTCGGCGGTAAAGCCCGCATCCCGCTGGTGATCCGGACCACGATCGGTGCCGGGTTCCGCGCCGCCGCACAACACTCCGATGCCACCTACTCGACCTTCGTCCACTTCCCCGGCCTCAAGGTCGTCGCCCCGGCGACCCCCTACGATGCCAAGGGACTGCTGATCTCGGCCATCCGCGATGACGACCCGGTGATCTTCTGCGAAAACAAGGTGCTCTACGACACCACCGGCCCGGTCCCCGAAGACGACTACACCGTGCCGCTGGGACCCGCCGGGCATCCTCGAGATGGAGCCGATGTGACCATCGTCGCCATCAGCCGAATGGTCTCGATCAGCCTCGAAGCCGCCGATCAACTCGCCCAGGAAGGAATCGAGGCCGACGTGGTCGACCTCAGATGCCTCTCGCCCTGGGACGAGGAGGCGATTATCGGGTCGATCGAGAAGACCGGCCGACTGGTGGTCGTCGACGAAGACAACCCCCGCTGCGGCATGGCCAGCGACGTGGCCGCACTGGCCGCCAGCCGCGCCCTGGGATACCTCGATGCACCCGTGCAAATGATCACCGCTCCGCATACTCCAGTCCCCTTCAGCCCGCCGCTGGAAGACTTCTACGTGCCCAAGCCCGCCGCGATTGTCGAAGCGGTCCGGGCCATCATGTGAGACCACTCGCGGCTCACCAGAACACGCACCGCTTGGACGGGCCCGATTACATGCAGGGGGTCTCATGCCGCTGATCGGTATCATCGCCAACCCCTCCTCGGGAAAAGATATCCGACGACTCGTCGCCGACGCCGATGGAGTCGACAACCAGCACAAGGCAAGAATCGTCCGCCGAGCCCTACGCGGCATCGCAGCCACCACAGCCACCAACACCGACAGCGACGACCCGATCCGCGTCGCCGTGATGCCTGAACAGGCCGACATCCGCCGCCGAGCAGTCGATGGTCTTCAACTCCCCTTCCCCGTCACCGTGCTCGATTCTCCATGCCGGGGTGTGGCTGGAGATTCGCAGGCGGCGGCCGAGGAACTGGCCCGACAGGGTGCCGCCGCCATCATCGTGCTCGGAGGCGATGGCACACACCGCATGGTCGCCAAGGGCTGCACAGACCTGCCGCTGGTTCCGATTTCGACCGGAACCAACAACGTCTGGCCTCAACGCAACGAAGGCACCCTGGC
>CAUZJR010000429.1:0-4946 GCA_963580005.1 Planctomycetota bacterium | reverse complement strand
TGGCGGTGATCGGAGGCGCGGGATTCCTGGTGGGTGCCTGGTTGTACTGGTCCGGCGATCGCGATTCGTGGCCAGGACTCCTGGCATCTGCCGAACGAGGTCTCCTGGGCTGGCCCACCCGGATGCAGCGGGTCGACTGGCTTGATTGGTTGAGCCATTTGGGCCATTTGGGCCATTTGGGCTGGATGAGTGGCCCGGTGTTGCTCGGCGGCATCGACGTGGTTCGTGGCGTCGCCAGCAGAGACCGTTCACCGCGTCCGGTGGTGATGCTGGCAGCAGCCTGGGCGCTGTTGGTGCCGTTGTCGCTGGGGCTGGCCGAGGACAAGTATCCGCTTCGGTTGGCCGAGGCCTTCGTGGTGATTCCGTTGGGGATGCTGGCAGCCCGGGGAATCGAGTCCATTTGCGAGCGGCGCGTGGGAGTGGCAACGGTCGTCGCCGCGACGTGGATCAGCGGCTGCCTGGGTACCTATCGCCTGCTGGAGACGGTCTGGGGTGGGACGATCAGCGATCCCTGGCTGCGTCTGGGCCTGGTGCTGGCCGTGGCCCTGGCCGTCGGAGTGGGTGTGGCGATTGCGTGCCGGGGAGCCGAAGTGTATCGGCGGCGGGTGTTGCTGAGCTGCATCGTGCTGGTGCTGTTGGCGCAGTTGATCACCGGTTGGCTGAACGTGGGCATGTTGCACGTCCGGTCACTGTCGTCGGCGGGAAATTGACGAGATTCTGCTTGACGTGTTTTGGCCAAAGACCTATTGTCCCGCCGCACACACGGGAAGCCAATCGCTCCCGGGAGCAGTTCGAGTCCTTCGCCCCCCTGGGACCGGCTGTTCCCGGGACTTTTCTTGCGCGGCAGCGGAGGTCGAGTTGGCGGTGATGAGTGATTCCATCAGCTTGAGCAGTCCGAATGCGAGGTTGATCGCGTCGGTGCTGTGGTGTGGCCTGGTGTTCCTGGGCGCCGGTTGTACGGACCCGGATTCCGAAGGCGCGGCTCCTGTGCCGCGGTCGGGCCAACTGGCCGGCCTGGGACCGGCCCCCAAGGACGCGCTGCTCGAGGCTCTTGCCCCCTCCGGTGGCAACGTGCTGGGGGCCTTGCAGTTGCTCGAGGCCGACGCGGCCCGTCGCCGCGAGGGCCGACCCGGTCGGCTCGACACCGACTTGCCGGTCATACGGATTGTCGAGGGATCTGAGGGTACGGTTCGCGAGTTGTACCTGCAGGGGATCTACATCACCGACGAGGGGCTGCCGAAGCTGGCCGGGGTCAACGGTCTCCAGCGGCTGCACCTGCACAAGGCACCGATCAGCGACGTGGGCCTCGAACGTCTGGCCCGTTTTCCCGACCTCAGCGGCCTGAGCCTCGGACGACTCGACGTCACCGACCGCGGATTGGCTCACCTGGCCGGGTTCAAGTCGCTGAAGCGGCTGGTGGTCGAGGGACCTCGGATCGGCACCGAGGGAGTCCGGCGGATCGCGAACCTGAGGCAACTCGAGGGCCTGGGACTCTCGGGGCTGGGCATCACCGACGCGGCGATCGAGCCGATTGCCGGCCTCGAGGGTCTCCGCCTGTTGAGTCTCTCGGGGACAGCCGTGGGCGACGCCGGACTGGTCCACCTCTCGAAGCTCCCGCGGCTGAATGTCCTGAATCTCTCAAAGACCCGCATCAGCGACGCGGGACTCTCGGCTCTCGAGGAGCTCAAGACACTGAAACTCCTGCGATTGGACGGCACACGGGTCACCTCCGACGGCGTGGCCAGCCTGCGGCTGGCGTTGCCCGGCTGCAAGATCGCCGACCGGCTGGTTCAGTCTTCCCCTGGGGGCTGATCCGAGTGGATGGTCGAGTCGAGCACGACCAGCGTCCTGTCACCGGTCGGGATCAACTCGGCGGGCATCCCGGCGGGGATGCCGAAGTGATCGTGAGCTTCGACGGCCCGTTCGACACCCGCGATCCTCACCCGGCCGCTGCCTCGAGCGATCGACACGATCCGGTATCTCACGTCGTCGAAGACCAGTCGTTGGGGGCCGACCCGTGAGGCGGCCAGTTCGAGTCCTCCGGTGCCGTCTCGATCGGTAACGGTGTGAGCGATCAGGACATCCCGAGCGGTGTCACCGGGTTGTGCGAGTCGATCGAGTTCACGTTCGAGGTAGATCATCTCGGAGAATCCGGGTCCTTCTCGCGGGACCAGCTCGAGAGTCGCGACCGGTTCGGTGCGGGCTTCGACGTCGAGGAAGACACCCCAGCCACCGTGGTCCAGTGACCCGAAGATGAAGGGGACGTGATGCGGGTGCTCGCTGGTGTTGACCCAGCCGTGTCGGGTCTGGGGGGGGATGGGCATCGCGTACCCGTCGTCGCAGCGGCAGCGGACGTCGCCGAGCACGGTTTCTCCGTGAGTCGGTTCGTAGCCGAGGTGGATTTCGACACCGCGCTGGTGCTGGTGAGTGGGCACATTGCGTTCGTCGCCGCCGAGCCAGGCGAGGTTCCACGAGTGAAAGTCGCCATAGACCAGCGGCACGATCGAGATGCCCAGGCTGGGCACGACGAAGCTGGCCTGTTCGGGGGCATGCGTGTCCTGGGCACAGGGCAGTCCCCCGCAGTTGCTGATCGTCTCGACGGTCGTTTGAAACAGGGAGGTGATTCGTGCGAGGTGCACGTTGTGAGCGAGGTGGGATTCGTGTTCGAGGCTTTCGAGAGTCCGGCGGACGCCGGCATGGTAGTGGTGCAGGGTCGAGATGACCGCTCGATAATCGTGGGGGATCGGGTCCATGGCCAGGTCGGCGAGGTCGGCAAGGGCCTCGTCGGCCCTGAGTCTCCACGCGGAGGCTTCATCGGCGGCGGGGGCGAGTTCTTCGAGTGCCACTCGGGTGGCGTTGAACGTGCCGATCACCTGGCCGCGGTAGCCGTAGCAGTACAGCCTGGCGCGGGCGATGTCGGTCGCCGAGATGCCGGCGGGATTCCGGTTGGCGGTGTGTGCCCGAGCGGCCCGCTCAACCAGTTCCGCGTAGGTGGGTTCCATCCGCATCGCCATCAAATGAGCTCCGCCAGGAAGTCATCGGCCAGGGCGTCGAGATCGAAGCGGGGGACCCAGCCCCAGTCGGCCCTTGCGGCTGTATCGTCAAACCGCACCGGCCAACTCTCGATCAACTGCACGGTCTCGGGGTCGGGATCGAAATCCAGTTCTGCGTCTGGCAGGCGAGCAGAGATCGCCTGGCGGATTTCTGCGGCGGTCGGTGAGAGTGCCTGGAGGTTGTAGACTCGGCGGGTGAGCTCGTCGGAGGGGGCTTCAATCAGCCGTCGCACGGCCGCGATCACGTCCTTGACGTAGATCAGAGAGGGTCGAGTTTCGGGGCGGACGCGAAACGTGAACCGGTGTTTGCCGGCCGCTTCGACAAAGCACCTCGAAGCGTAGGCACTGGCGGCACCCGGTGGAGCGAATCGCGACACGACCACCGGCAATCGCAGGCAGCGGAAGTCGAGCCCGAATCTCTGGTGGTAGTAGATCCCCAGCCGTTCGACGCAGGTCTTGGTGACCCCGTAGAGGCCGGTGGGCCACTGCGGATGATCCGGCGGCACGATTTCGGGCAGTGGGCTGCCGTAGGCGGCGACCGAGCTGGGGAAGAAGATCGAGCCGACATTGGTGGCCAGTGCGGCTTCGAAGAGTCCGAAGGATCCGTCGACGTTGACCCGCCAGGCGCGGGCCCGATCCTCTTCGGAGCCGCCCGAGAGCAGGCTGGCGAAGTGAATGATCCGGTTGGGCCGCACCTCGGCCAGGATCGATTCGATCCGCTTGCGATCGCTGATGTCGGCAACGTGGTACTCGTGAGGCGATCCCGGATCGGCCGGCGGCAGGTCGACCAGCACGACGCGGTGTCCGGCTTCGGCCAGCTCGTCGGTCAGCTGCCGAGCCAGGTTGCCGGCTCCGCCGGTGATCAGGATCGTCTCGTGCCTCACCGCGGCGACCCTCCTGGTCGTTTCAACCCCGGGGCGGTTCCGTCCCGCCCGCTCTGATCTCAGTCATGCTCCAAAGCCGGCAGCACCTCGTGGGCGAACAGGTCGAGGCTGTGCAGCCAATCGGCCTTGTCGTCGAAGTCGTGAGCCACCAGCACCAGGGTACCAAATTCCCCGATCTCGGTTCGCAGGTTCTTCAGCTGCCGAGTCACCTCGTCGGGATCACCTGCGATGATCACCTCGTCGAGGAAGTAGTCAAGTGTCAATTCGTGGTCTGGCTGATCGGGGGTCCGTTTCCAGAGGTCCAATGCGTCACCGCGTCGAGTCAACTCGACGATGTACTCGATGCAGCGACCCATCGAATTGACTCGAGCCCGTGCCTGAGCCTCCTCGGTCGTGTCGGCGACATAGACATTCCGGGAGACGCACCAGTCGGACGGGTCGGGTTCGAGGCCACCTTCGCGGCATCCTTCGGAGTAGGTGTCCCAGTGATTTTTCAGTACGTCGGTGCCGATCATGTGATGGCTGATCGGTCGGAAGCCTCGGGCTGCCGCCTTGCGAAGCCCGATCGAGTCGCGGCTGATGCAGGGCGTGAAGATGGGCGGGTGCGGGGTCTGCAGGGGAGGGTGGATGCCGGCGAGGCCCATTTCGGCGTCGAGGTTTTCGGCGAGCTGAATCGACCAGAAGTCGCCTTTGATGTCATACGGTGGTGTGCTGGTCCAGATGTCGAGAATGATGTTGATGGCCTCCACCACCCGTCTCCCGGCCTCCTTCGGATCGACTCCGAACATCTCCATGTCGGTCGGGATCGCCCCGGGACCGAAGCAGACGTTGAGTCGTCCGTGAGAGAGGTGATCGAGGAACGCGAGTCGGCTGGCGACGTGGGCGGGGTGGTGGTACTGCAGGCAGACCGGTGCGGGGCCGATTCGGATCCGGGAAGTGTCTCCCAGCACGCGTGCCAGGAAGATCTCGGGCATCGCGATGTTCTCGTAGGTCGACGAGTGATGCTCAC
>CAUZJR010000428.1:0-4946 GCA_963580005.1 Planctomycetota bacterium | reverse complement strand
GACTTCTTCGGATGGTGAGCCCAAGGGCGACGAATCTCCGCCGCCTCCTGCTCCTGCCGAGCGTCCGTTGCCCGAGGGCGCGGTGGCTCTGAGCGAGGATGACGGGGAGGTTCCTGATTCGAGCGATACTGGAACCCAGAAACCGGCTCGCCGCCGACGCCGACGACGCCGCGGACGCGGTGGGCGTGGTGGAGAGGGCGGTGGCGGTGGCGGTGGCGGTGGCGGTGGCGGTGGCGGTGGCCGAGGTGGTGGCGGTGGTGGGGGCCGAGGTGGCGGCGGTGGTGGGGGCCATGGCGGCGGCGGGGGTGGCGGCGGAGGATATGCCGGCCCGAGTCGTCCTCGGAAGGACATTCCGGTTTTCGAGGGTGTGTTCGAGGGTGTATTGGAGTTGCATCCCAAGGGGTACGGGTTCCTGCGTGATTCCGAGAAGGACTATGCCTCTCAGGATTCGGATCCCTTTGTGTCGAGTTCTGTGGTCGAGCGATTTGCCTTGCGGCCTGGTGGATTGATCAAGGGTGACGTGGGCGCGGGGACCA
This sequence comes from Planctomycetota bacterium, assembly GCA_963580005.1. GTDB lineage: Bacteria > Planctomycetota > Planctomycetia > Planctomycetales > Planctomycetaceae > UBA8437. The sequence continues at coordinate 4,410 of CAUZJR010000428.1, read as the reverse complement.
AGGGCCAGGGGCCTCGATTGAAGACGATCGAGACTGTCGACGGGATGACGGTCGAGGACTACAGGGATGTCCCTCACTTTGAAGACCTGACGCCGATCACTCCTTCGGAGAAGATCCGCCTGGAGACGGGTCCCACTCCGGTGACGATGCGTGTGATGGACCTGCTGACTCCGATCGGCAAGGGCCAGCGGGCTCTGATTGTCGCACCGCCGCGGACCGGCAAGACGATGCTGTTGCAGGACATTGCCGACTCGGTGAGCCAGAATCATCCCGAACTGCACCTGGTCGTGTTGTTGATTGACGAGCGTCCCGAGGAAGTCACCGAGATGCGTCGGCGTGTCAAGGGCGAGGTGGTTGCCAGTTCGATGGACCGGGATGTCGAGAGTCACGTGCGGATCGGTCAGTTGGTCATCGAGCGAGGCAAGCGGCTGGCCGAGGCGGGTCACGGGGTCTTTGTGCTGTTGGACAGCATCACCCGGACCGCTCGGGCCTTCAACAAGTGGGTGGGCAACACCGGGCGAACGATGAGCGGCGGCCTGGACGTCAAGGCGCTTGAGATTCCTCGCAAGATGTTCGGCACCGCACGGCTGTTCGAGGAGGGAGGGTCGCTGACGGTCGTGGCCACGGCGTTGATCGAAACCGGCAGCCGGATGGACGACGCGATCTTCCAGGAGTTCAAGGGTACGGGCAACATGGAGACGATGCTCAGCCGCGACCTGGCCGACCGTCGGATCTGGCCCGCGATCGACATCACCCGCTCGGGTACCCGCCACGAAGAGAACTTTTTCACCGAGGAGGAGTTCGCGGCGGTGACGATGATCCGCCGCCACCTGATCACGCTGCCACCGGCCGACGCCATGGACAAGCTGCTCAAGATGGCTGAGAAGTTTCCGACCAACGCGGAACTGTTCGAGAAGGTCCGGATGGTGATGTGAGCGGTCCGCGTGCGTGAGTCGTGCTCGCGGTGGGCCGGGGCTTCAGACCGGACGCGGGATCAGGGCACGGCGGAGCCGTTCGTACTGACCCGGAGCCACCAGGCAGACGAAGACGGTGCCGGTGGCGGTGTCGGTCCAGGCCGTGGTGCTGAATCGACCCGACTTCGAATACCTCGGTCGAGCACCGCTCACGCTGCCCACTTCCGGGATCTCGTCCACCCTGTCGATCGGCACGGCCAACAGCAGCCCGGAGACGGAATCGCGTCCGGTGAGTGGCACTCGGAAGGCCATCACCGCCACCGAATTTCGCTCGGGCCAGCCTCGCGCCGGGCGACGCATCCAGGAGGGGTCCCAGCCCGAGGGGCAGGGCGTCCCGTTGCGTGACTCGATCCACTCGGGCAACGCCGCCAAGGCCTCGAAGTCGTCGACCGCTTCGAACTGAGCATCAGGCCAGTTGCGGATCCGCTCGACGGTCAACGGCTGATCCGTCACCAGGCTCGAACGCCACACCAGGCCGACTCCGAGCAACACGGCCACAGCCACCGCTGCATTGAGCCACCGTCGCGGACGACTCCGGCGGCGGCCACTCGCGGTATCGTCCTCGGGTGCTGCTGCTGCGTGAGACTCCTGGAGGGCCGTGAGAATCCTTGCGGTCATTCCGTCGGGCGGAGTTGCTGCGGTGTTTGCTGCGGTGTTTGCTGCGGTGTTTGCTGCGGTGTTTGCTGCGGTGTTTGCTGCGGTGTTTGCTGCGGTGTTGAGGAATGCGAGGTCCCAGGCGTGTCGTTGCGCGATAGTCCGGGAGCAGTCGGGGCAGGAATCGAGATGTTCACGGGCGTCGCGCAATTCGGGCTGGTCCCAGTCGGCCCCATCGGGTCGTGCGGAGTCCAGTTGCTTGAGTGCTCGGTGGCAGTTCATGGGAACGCGGTCCGGTTCATCCGGTTTGTGCGACGGGCTGGTCGGATCGTGGTGCGAGGGCGCCGAGTCGTTCTCGGAGCCGGGACTTGGCTCGTGAGAGTCGGCTCATGACGGTCCCGATCGGCAGTTCGAGTGATTCGGCGATCTCGCGGTAACTCATGTCCTCGAAGTAATACAACACGACGGGTACGCGGAACTCTTCGGGCAGACTGTCGAGGGCCAGTTGGATGGCTTCGGCATCGGTTGGGTTGTCGGGGTGATCGGGTGGAGGTGGTTCGCCGAGTGCATCGAGTGAGACGGTGGTGGCACGTTGTCGGCTGCGTACCAGTTTCAGGAATTCGTTTCGGAGGATTGTGCAGAGCCAGCCGCGGACCTTGTTGGGATCTCGGAGTTGGTCGAGGTGGGCCTGTGCGGCCAGGAAGGTCTGCTGTACCAGGTCCTCGGCATCGGCCGGGCAGCCGGACAGTCGCCGAGCGAGCCCGAAGAGCAGGCCGGCGTATTGCTCGACCAACTCCACGAGATCCAGCGACGGGCCGGGAGTGTGTTCCCGAGGCGTTGCCATTGAGATGAGGATCCTTGGATTCGGGAAGTTATTCCCGGGAATCTCGACTCGGAGGTCGGACTCTACGAGGCCCCGGACGCTGATCGGGGGTGCCGACGGGTGGTTGGACGCGAGTCAGGGTGTTTGAGTTCCAGCGATGATGGGGCTTCAGGGTATGGGGTGTTACTGCGGAATGCCAATTCGGTGTCCGAATCGGATCCGTGGAGTTGTGAGTCGAGAAAAAAAACGAGTAAACTCGGGATGATTTTGGGGGATCCCGGGATCATGGGTCACGTCGGGTCGATGTCGGCCTGGCGTGAAAACGGGCGGGACGGGGTTCCGCCGGAATCTTTCCAGTGGAACAGGAGATCTTGGTCATGCGTTTGCTTTCGATCTTGTTGGCCGGCCTTTTGCTCGTGGCTGTCGGCTGTGGTGGTAGTGATGATCCCGAACCGGCCACGCCGGGTGTGGGTGCCTCGAGTTCGGATATCGCTCCGGCTGGCATGGACCCCAAGGGAATGGAAACCGATCCGATCAAGGATGATGACGGCAAGATCATCGATCCCGGCGGCAAGGAGGAAGCCCCTCCCGGTGCGTCGATCATTCCCAAGGAGATCACCAACTCCGCCAAGGGGGGTGGCGACAAGAAGGGTGGCGACAAGAAGGGTGGCGACAAGAAGTAGAGCCAAGTCGGCCCCGAAGGTCTGTTGAAGACCTTGAACACGCCAGCACCCTCGTGGCCGTCAGCCGGTCACGGGGGTGTTTTGCTTCTTTTCGCGTTGCGTCAGGTCGTCGTGGGCCCGGCTGTCCGGCGGTCTACTGAATGGTGGCCTTCTGCAGCGAGAGTTGTTCGAGCCGGTTTGTGACGGGGTCGGGGAGTTCCCTCGAAGCGACGACTGACGGTTGTCCCTGTGAGTCGGTGACGAGTTCCAGAGGTGGGTCGGCCATGTCCTGGTGATAGAACCTGGCCGAGGGAAAGATGTCGGCTGGGTAGGTGAAGTTGTCGAGCATGGCGAGTGCGACGCAGGCGGCCGAGCCGGTTGCACTTTCGAGCATTCCTCCGACCCAGCAGGGAATCTCTGCCTCGCGACAGACGTCGTGGATGGCCACCGCGTTGGTCAGTCCGCCGACTCGGCCCGGCTTGATATTGATCCAGCCGCAGGCACCGATGCGGCAGGCCTGCTGGGCGCGGTGGACCGAGACGATGGATTCATCGAGGCAGATGGGAGTTTCGAGTTCCTGCTGCAGCGTGGCGTGGTCGAGCAGGTCATCGTGCTGCAGGGGCTGTTCGATCATCGCCAGTCCCAGCTGGTCGACTTCCTCGAAGATCGCTCGATCTTCGAGCGTGTAGCCGCTGTTGCAGTCGATGTGAAACCTCGTTTCGGGAAACGTCTCACGGACCCGTCTGAGCATCGGCAGGTCCCATCCGGGCCGGAACTTCAGTTTCACACGAGGGAATCCTTCACCGACGGCTTCGGCGATGCCTTCGATGAGGTCATCGACGTGATCCATGACTCCGAAGTCGGCTCCCACGGGGACCTGGTCGCGCGAGGCTCCGAGCAGGCGGTGCAGAGGCGTGCCCGTGCGTCGGCTCTCGAGGCCCCACCAGGCGACATCGAGTGCGGCCTTGGCGAACGGGTTGCCCTTGTAGAGGCTCATGTGTTGCTGGAGTTCTTCGCCGGAGCGGATGTCGTGACCGATCACGGCCGGTGCCAGCCAATCGCGGGCGATGGCAAAGAGGCCTCCGGCCCATTCGGGGCTGTAGCACGGAGCCGCAAACGGGGCACTCTCGCCCCAGCCTGCAAGCGAGCCACTGGAGAGTCGGCACAGCACCGAGTGAATCGCCTCGTCCTCGCCGTAGGCGGTCTTCCACGGGTAGATCAACGGCATCGCGACGTGGTAGAGGTCGATGCGGTCAATCAGCATGGTGTCTCCAGTTCAGGCTGCCGTCGGCCGATTCAGGGTTCCGGCAGGTTCCAGAATTCCTCTTCGCCGCTGGCTGAGTCCTGCGAGGCGTCG
>CAUZJR010000427.1:0-4960 GCA_963580005.1 Planctomycetota bacterium | reverse complement strand
GGTCGCCTGCTGGCATTTCTCAACGAGCACGGCCGGATGACCGAAAGCGAGTACAACGAGCAGACGATGCGGTTGATCTACCGAATCCCGCGGCGGTTTGCCGAGCAGATTGGTGGCGACGGCACGACCGTGACGCTGCGGTAGTTGTTCTTCTATCATGAGCAGCATGTCCGAGCAGTGTTACCTGGGCGTGGATCTGGGAGCCGAGAGCGGCCGCGTGGTGGCGGGGCTCTTCGACGGCGAGACGGTGCGCCTCGAGGAACTGCACCGATTCTCGAACGGGCCGGTCCGGGTCGGCGGCACCCTGAGATGGAACGTGATCGGCCTGTGGCAGGGAATCCAACAGGGACTCGCCGCGGCCGCCTCGAAGTTCGGTGACTCGATCCAGAGCATCGGGGTCGATACCTGGGGAGTCGACTACGTGCTGATGTCGGCCCGCGACGAACTGCTGGGCCTGCCATGGCATTACCGCGACGACCGCACCACCGGCATGCTGGCGACGGCCTGCGAGAGAGTGCCACGAGAGGAGATCTTTGCGGCGACCGGGCTGCAGTTCATGGAAATCAATACGCTCTACCAACTGCTCGCCATGAAACGCGACCACCCCGAGCTGCTCGATCAGGCACAACGATTGCTGTTGATCCCCGATTACTTTCACTGGCTGTTGTGCGGCAGCCGGGTGGTGGAATTCACCAACGCCACCACCACCCAGTGCTTCGACCCGGCCGCTAACGACTGGGCAACCGAATTGCTGGGCCGGTTCGAATTGCCCGGAGAGATCTTTCCCGAGGTGGTACCTCCGGGGACATCGCTGGGTCGGCTGCGCGACGAGGTCGCCTCGGCGGCCGGACTGGGCCGGATCGACGTCATCGCACCGGCCACTCACGACACCGGCTCGGCCGTCGCCGCGGTCCCGACCGACCGCAGCGGATCGGCCAGCTGGACCTACATCAGCTCGGGCACCTGGTCACTGATGGGTGCCGAGGTGCCCGGTGCGGTGACCGGGCCGGAAACACTGGAGGTGAATGCCACCAACGAGGGCGGCATCGATGGCACCTTCCGACTGCTCAAGAACATCATGGGCCTGTGGCTGGTGCAGGAGTGCCGACGGGCCTTTGCACGCGACGGACGAGATGTCGATTACCAGACCCTGACACGCCAGGCCGGCCAGTCGCCCGCCTTCGTTTCACTCGTGGACCCCGATGACCCCTCGTTCCTCAAGCCCGACTGCATGCCCACCGCGATCCGAGAATTCTGCCGCAGCAGCGGGCAACCCGAACCCAACGACGACGGCGCCCTGGTCCGCTGTGCGCTCGAGAGCCTGGCGCTGAAGTATCGCGATGTGCTCGAACAAATCGAATCGTTGACAGGCGAAACGAGCCAGGTGATCCATGTCGTGGGCGGAGGATCGCAGAACCAGTTGCTCAACCAGTTCACCGCCGACGCCTGTGGACGACCAGTCGTCGCCGGGCCCGTCGAAGCCACCGCACTGGGTAACGTGCTGGTGCAGGCCCGAGCGGCCGGGGCACTGGGATCTCTGGCAGATATCCGCTCCGTGGTCGCCAACTCCAGCGGACCCACCACACTCAACCCAACCGATCCGCAACACTGGGACGACGCCCGCAGCCGATTCCACGACCTGTGCAACTGACCCGATCGAACTCATCATCAACAACGACCCGCTCCCAAACTCCAGAAAGCCAAACCGCACGATGGGACTCTTCGATCGCCTCAAGCAGGGACTCCGCAAGACCAAGGACCTGCTCCGTTCAGACATCCGCGACCTGTTCCGTGAAGGAGCCATCTTCGACGAAACACAACTCGGAGAACTCGAAGGACGGCTCCTGAAAACCGACATGGGCGTGGTCGCCTCCACCGCCGTCATCGACCAGCTTCGTGAAGAGCACAAGGGCCGGACAGTCGACGTCGACGCGATCTTCGAAACCGTCAAGACGACCCTCAAGGAACAACTCGGCGGAAACCCCCACGATCCGCTCCAACCCGCCCCTGCCCCCACCCCCGCCGATAGCGACGACCCACTCGCACCACTCTCGCTCGCTGACGAAGGACTCAGCGTGATCCTGGTCGCCGGAGTCAACGGAGTCGGCAAGACGACCACGATCGCCAAACTCGCTCACCTGCTGATCTCATCGGGACGTAGCCTGGTGCTGGTCGCCGGAGACACGTTTCGGGCGGCGGCGGTCGAACAGTTGACGATGTGGAGCCAGAGGCTGGGGTGCGAGATCGTGACCGGAGCCCCCGGAAGCGACCCGGCCAGCGTCGCCTACAGCGGCTGTGAACGGGCAATCGAGGCTGGGGTCGACTGCCTGGTGGTCGATACCGCCGGCCGACTGCAGACCGATCACAACCTGATGCAGGAACTCGAAAAAATCCACCGCGTGATCGCCAGCAAGGTCCCCGGAGCCCCGCACGAAAGCCTGCTCGTGCTCGATGCCACCACCGGACAGAACGGGATCAGCCAGGCACGGAACTTCACCAAGATCGTCAATTGCTCGGGAATCGTGCTCGCCAAACTCGATGGCACCGCACGAGGTGGCATCGTGGTGCCGATCCGGCAGCAGATGGACCTGCCAGTCAAGTACGTCGGAGTCGGCGAAGGGATCCAGGACCTCGAACCGTTCGACGCCGACCAATTCGTCGAAGCCATGTTCTCCCACGACGGCTGAACCGGATGCGGCACAGCCAGCCGATCACATCGGAGCCACCCGCCGCGTGCCGACGTCGACTGTGGCCCTGATCGACGCGTCGAAGCTCGCCCTGAGCATCCTCGACTTGAGTTCCGCAGAGGCCGGGTCGGTCCACAGGTTCTCGAATTCCCACGGGTCAGTCTCGAGGTCGAACAACTCGCCCATCTCGTGGCCGTGGTACACCACCAGCTTGTGCCGGCGGTCGCGGTACATCGTGCCGAAGGTACCTGGTGACGACGTCGCGCCGGACACGGCATCCTCTACATCCTCTGCAGGCGTATCCGGTGACCCGGTACCGATGAAGGACGAATCGAGCGCGTCGTAGTACTCGCTGCGTACGCAGTCACGGTGGTGATCGGGCGAGACCCGACCTTGCAGCAGCGGCAACAGGCTTCTGCCCTGCAGTTGCTCGAGACCCCCGGCTCCGGCGACATCGACGATGGTCGATGTCTTGTCGAGCAATTCGACCAGCGCGTCGCTCTGGAGACCGGCCTGGACATGGCCGGGCCAGCGGAAGATCAGCGGCACCCGCACCAGGCCCTCGTAGAACCGGCACCCCTTGTACAGCAAGCCGTGGTCGCCCAGTGACTCGCCGTGATCGCTGGTGAAGATGACCAGCGTGTTGTCACGTTGGCCCGTCGCGTCCAGGCAGTCGAGTAGCCGCGCCAGCTGGTCATCGACCTGGGCGATCATCGCGTAGTACAGAGCCTGCACACCGCGTCCGTCGAACGTGTCCGGATCAGCCGCCAGCGTCTGGAAGTCGACCTCCGACAACGCCGCCTGGGCCGCCAGGTCGGTGTCTCGGAAATGAGGACCCGGCATCAGGTCGCGATCGAACCGATCGGCGTAGGCTCGAGGCGGGATGAAGGGTGGATGAGGGTCGTAGACGTTGACGCTGAGCATCCAGGGGCCGGAACGTTCCTGGCTGACGAACTCGATCGCCCGCTCACTCGCCCATGCCGTCTGGTGCAGGTCCGGAGGCACCCGGTCTGAGTCGGCACGCAACTCGTCCAGGTCCCCACCCCGGCCGCGAACCCACTCGGCATAATCGTGGCCCGTTGGCCAGTCGTCTCGAGGTGCGTGGCTGAACTTCCAGTAACGGTACCCGTCCTCGGCCAGCCGAGGCTCGGTCCGGTGACCGGCACTCTGCAGGTGGAACTTCCCGATCAGGCCGCAGTCGTATCCCGCGTCGGCCAGGCGTTTCGAAACCAGAGTCGGATGACCCGCGTAGTTCTCGTTCCCGTTCCGGCAATTGCGGGCCCGGCTGGGATACAGACCGGTCAGAAAGCTGGCCCGGCTCGGTGTGCAAATGGGACTCTGGCAGTAACAGCAGGTCAGTGCCGTGCCGTCGGCGACCAGTGAATCGATCGCCGGAGTCTCAACGTGTGGATTGCCCAACGCCGCGATGGTGTCGAATCGCTGCTGGTCGGTGCAGTACCAGAGAATATTGGGAGGCGAGGTCATCGAGAGAGTCGGGGATCCACGAGGCGCTACCAGGGAGTCTCGAGCAAATCGACGATCCGCCGGGCCATCCGGTTGATCATCTCCTGAGACGCCGTCGCCATCGACTGGCCCGTCTCAGGCGAAAACCTCGTGTCGGTCATCAACGTCACCGCCGGACTGTCGTCGGCCACCACCCTCTGGGCCAGGATCTGCTGAGTCCGGGTGTCGGTCCAGGTCACCTCGACCGCCAGTTGAAGCTGCAGTGTCCGAGGATCGTCGTTGCGAGTCTCGCCCACCACGTCCTTGTACGAGGCCAGCACACGACCGTTGAGACGTGAATCGGCGGTTGCACCCGAAACAATCTTGTAGGGCAGCCGTCGCTGGATCTCCTTATGCACCGCCTCGGTCAGCCTGAGACCCAACCACCGACGATCGTCCTCGCAACTGAAGACCGGCACCGATATCGAACGGACCTGCTCGCGGTGCAACGGGCCAACCATGTACCCGCAGCCACTGACCACAGCAATTGCCACAGCAGACAGGACCAGCAATCGAGGACACAGACGGGCAAGACCGCGAGACATCCTCGAGGACAGATGCGACGGAAAAAGCGTGCGCGAAGACATGCGGTGGTGCCAGGCCCCAATGTCCCGAAGCCCCGAGAAATCCTCGGTGGATGAGACGGAGCCTAGTTCTGAGGAATCACGCGGGTTGCCGGAGGTGGTGTCGGGCTGGGTATCGGCTGGAGTGTTGGTTGCGGTGTTGGTTGCGGTGTTGGTTGGGTTGAGTTGTCTGCGGGTGTGAGTGGT
>CAUZJR010000426.1:0-4972 GCA_963580005.1 Planctomycetota bacterium | reverse complement strand
ATCCCCACAACCACCAAATCCGTCATGTCCCTGATAATCGTTACAGGTTGCCAGATTTCCTGACCGATAGAACCGTTAGGTCCACGCCATTGCGCGGTTGATGTGCGTGGGCCAATTGCCTGGTTCGGTTGTAAGTCAAGGATGATCTGATGCAGGTGTCACGGCCATTGACGCTGGGAGTCTGCTTGTTGGCCCTTGCCCTGTTGGGCTTGGAGTCGATGGCGCAGGGCCCACCGCCGGGTCTGCCACGGGGCATGGCCCCACCATCGGGTGGGCCCCCGGCGTCGATGAGGCCCTATCCGGCCAACTCGATGTACGACTTCGAGTACGACAAGCACTACATCCGAGACGGGATGTGGAACCGGATTTCGTCGAATCGTGGTCGTCAGATGTTCTTCAACATCGACATCCTCTCGGCCCGCACGCGGAAGCCGACCGGTTTCATCGGCGACTCGGGTGCCCTGTCGTACAAGGACCTGGCGTTGCCGATTCTCGAGGAGGATCCCTACGACCTGGGTGGCGGCGGCGGTGGCAACCAGCAGCAGAGCATTGTCGACCAGTTCCGAGGTGTCCCTGCGGCCGGCATTCCCGGATTCAATTATTACGACTCAGTACAGATCCAGAACGCGCTCGGCAGCCCGACGGGGAAGGGCTTGAGGCTCCAGATGGGGTACTTCGATCCGGACGACAGCGGGATGGTGTTCGAGGGGTTCGGGCAGAGCGTGAGCGAGACGTTCGACGCTCGAGACACGTTGGGTTCGGGTCGAGGCGAACAGAAGAACACGCTGCTGATGTTGCTCTCGCCTCCTGACTTCCTGCTCAACGAAATCGGCAACGCCGGCAGTCAATTCGGCCAGACCGGCGGCGGCGGCGGTGGCGGTGGTGGTGGCGGCAACACAACGACGGCGACCGCACAGGACTTCATCCTGCAGAACAACCTGCTGAATCTCCGCGGGCTGCCCCTGGATGATGGCACAGCTTTTGGAGTCACCTCACCCTACGATCTCGAGTTCCGACTGACGTCCAAGAGTCGCACCTACGGCATGTCGGTCAACTGGATCCTGGCTCCGTCGTTCCGCACCAAGAAGTTCATGGTGCGTCCGATGGTCGGCATACGCTACCTGCGTTTGAACGAGAGTTTTCACTTCTACGGGCAGGACAGTGGGTTGAGTTACGACAACCTCGAGGACCTGGACGAGCCGATCAACGGCGACATCAAGCTGCACTCGCCTCCGAACAATTTCGACGAGGACGGTGACGGGATCGTCGACAATGCGGCGTTGGTCGAAGAGGGTGGCACCGGTGGTGGTGGAGGCGGAGGTGGGAATACGGACGAGTACCGGTTCATCATCTACAACGACCCCACGATGTACCCGATGACCGCGACGTTGAACCACGTGTTGCGGAGCAGTCTGATTGGTCCGGAGATCGGATTGAGGTACGACCTGGGCGGTGCCAAGTTCAAGCTCTGGGGCCAGACCAAGTTCGCCCTGGCGGCCAACAGCGAGAAGATGCGGCTCAACGGCAACAACATTGGCATGGTGACCCGGCAGACCGATTTCCTGGTGCCGACTCCCGATAATCCTCAGCCTAACCGGTTCAATGACCGCGACCAGCACACTCATGTCTCGGAGATCATCGAGCAGTCGTTCTTTGCCGAGGCGCCTGTGTTCGCCAAGATCCCGATTCTTCGTCGATCGAGACTGCTCAGCGAAGCCAACTTCCGGTTCGGCTACACGCTGCTGTTCGTCGGCCACGTGGCTCGTCCCTACGGCAGCATCAACTGGCAAGGCAATCCGTCGGCGGGCCTGTTCCCGACGATCGACGTGGCGAGGTCGAGTTTCTGGACCGAGAACTTCAGCTTCTCGCTGAACTGGACCTACTAGCCCCCGGGGCTGGCTCCAGAGCCCCGCGCCTGGCGGGGTGGCGGTGCCTGTCCCTGAGGTGACTCGTCAGCGAGAGAACTTCAGCTTCTCGCTCAACTGGACCTACCAGTCCCTGGGGTTGCTGTGGAGCCAGTCCCTGGGGTTAGTCGTCGTCGAAGCCGGTCATCTTTTTGACGTCGAGGAAGACTAGGTTCAACGAGGGGACGATTACCAGGGTCAGCGCGGTGGCGAAGATCAGTCCGAAGGTCAGCGTGACGGCCATCGGTGTCAGGAACTTGGCCTGGAAGCTGGTTTCGAACATCAGCGGGGTCAGTCCCGAAGCCGTGGTCAGGGTGGTCAGCAGGATGGCTCGCAGCCTCGAACGGGCTCCGGCGACGCTGGCTTCGAAGGGGTCCTCGCCCGCACGGATCCGGCGGTTGATGAAGTCGACCAGGATCAGGCTGTCGTTGACCAGGATCCCGGCCAGGGCGACGAAACCGATCTGGCTGAGGATCGTGATCGGGTTGCCGGTGATCCAGTGCCCCACGATGGCACCCAGCAGCCCGAACGGGATCGCCGCCATCACCACGACCGGTTGTACGTAGCTGCGGAACAGGCCGGCCAGCATCATGTAGATCAGCACCAGCACCACGGGGAATGCGATCCAGAGGCTGCCGAAGGCCTTGGCCCGTTCCTCGAAGTTGCCCAGGAACTCGATGCGGACGTCGGGATGCTTCGGAGCAATCTCGCGATCGAAATCCTCACGGACGCGGTTGAGCACGATCGAGGAATCGGCGACCCGCGTATCAACGGCTCCGTAGACCGACACCGCCCTCTGTCTCTGGCTGCGGTGGACCGCGGTGAATCCTTCACCGGGCTCGAGCCGGGCGACTTCGTGCAGAGGCACCCAGCCTCGGATCCCCGAGATCATCGCCGTGGGGATCCACATCGATTCCAGGTGATACAGGTTCGCGCGAAACGCCTCGGGGTACCTCACCATCACCCGGATGTCCTCGCGGTTGCGGCTGATCCGGTGTGATTCGCGGCCGTACAGTGCGCTGCGGACATGGTTACCCAGCCGGGCCTCATCGATGCCGGTCGGTCGAGCGGTTTCCTTGAGCCGCAGTGTCATCTCCCGCTTACCCTCGTCGTGATCATCGTCGAGATCGAAGACGCCGGCGTAGGAATCGAGAGTCCTCTGCAGGTCGTCGGCGACCTCGGTCAGTTCTTCGAAGTCGGGTCCCGAGACCTTGATGAAGATGTCTCGTCCGCCGGGTCCGCCGTTCATGGAGTCCCAGTTGACCGAGTTGACTCCGTGCAGCGATCGAGAGAACTCGCGGAGTTCGACCAGCAGCTCGTCGCTGGATCGCTGCCCGTCGGCCTCTCGTTCGTCGGCGGCCCGCAATTCGAGGACCAGTTGTCCCAGGTGCGACTGCAATTCGGCTCCACCCCCTCCCTTGAAGTCCACCTGCAGAGCCACGTACATCTGGACGTTCTTGACCTCCGGCAGCGTCAGGGCAAAGTCATTGAGCCGCTTGACCTGGGTTCGGGTCTGGCCGACCACGGTCCCCACCGGCATCTTGATCCCGCAGAGTATCGTCTCGCTGTCCATCTTCTGGATGAACACCATCTCGACAAGGCCTCCGGCGATCAGCCCGAAGCTGAGCACGACGGTGGAGAAGGCGAGTGTCAGGGTGACGTAGCGCCACCTGAGTGCGACCCGTAGCAGTCTCTCGTAGGCGTCCTGCAGCCGGCCACGCATCATGCGGTCGGGGGCCGCCGCGAGTGATCTCAACACGCGACGCCAGCCGCCGAGTTTGGTGCCCTTGGGCGTGAGCTTGATGTGGCTCAGGTGAGCCGGCAGGATCACCAGTGCTTCCATCAACGAAACACTCAACGCCGCAAGCACCACGATCGGCAGGACTCTCATGAAGTCCCCGATCTGGCCGCGGATGAACAACAACGGTGCAAATGCGGCGATCGTGGTCATGATCGTCACGCAGACCGGCCAGGCTACCTCGTCGGTGCCCTCGATCGCCGCCTCCTTGGCAGGCAACCCCTCCTCGACCTTCCGGTAGATGTTCTCACCGATGATGATCGCGTCATCGACGATGATCCCCAGCACGATGATCAACCCGAACATGCTCAGCAGGTTGACCGTCTCGCCCATCGCCCACAGCACGATGAAGGTGCCCAGGAACGAGACCACCAGGCCGACGGCGACCCAGATGGCGACACGCCAGTTGAGAAACAGCATCAGGCTGATCAGCACCAGCACCAGTCCCGCTCGCCCGTTGCGAGTCATCAGGTCGAGTCGACCCTCGATGAACCTCGCCAGGTCGGTGTGCAGCGCGATCTGGAACTTGTGCTCAAACGGCGTCGCGGCACTCTCTTCGTAGATCGTCCGAGGGTCTCCGCGGCCGCTGACGATCGTCATCAGCCACTCGAGACCGCTGCCGACGGTGGAGACCGGCTTGAGGTACCAGGGGGCCGTGGGGATCTGCTGGAATCCGAACGGGTCGAACTCGTCGCCGAGCTTCCCCTTGACGTAGGCCTTGACCACCCGGGAGATCTGGATCGCGTCCTGGCTGGGTGTCTTGTAGACGACGCAATGAGCCGCCGGTTCGCCGTTGAAGTAGCTCTCGAGATCACTCTCGATGAACCCGTCCTTCACCGTGGCCACGTCGCCCAGCAGTACCTGGCGTCCGTCGGGGTCGCTGCGGATCACGATGTCCTCGAAGTCGACCCCCCGCTGCTCTTCTCCGAGCATCCGCACCGAGACGGTCAGGCGGTCGCCCTTGAGTTGTCCGCTGGAGACATCGAGATTGACTCCGCGGACGGCCGTGGCCACCTCGTCGAACGTCACGTCGTATTCGAGCAGTTTCAGGGGCTTCAGCTCGATGCTGATCTCGTCGCTGCGGATCCCCGAGAGCTGCACGTCGCTGACCCCCGGCAACAGCAACAGGTCGTCCCGCAGAGCCTTGACCGCCTGCTTCAACTCGGCCTCGGTGCCCTGTCCGTAGATCGCGACGCTGATGACCGGGAGCCGGGGTACGAGCTTGTCGACGGTCACCCGCTCGACGTTCTCGGGCAGGTCGATCAACGCA
>CAUZJR010000425.1:0-4981 GCA_963580005.1 Planctomycetota bacterium | reverse complement strand
CGGCCGGCGGCCAGTGGCTCAGGAGGTCTCTTCGACGGCGAACCCGTGCTGCTTCTGGTGGTGCGGCCCGTCGAAGTGCTGGGTGCTCTTGAAGAGTTCGACTCGACCGTCGCCGGCGGCCTCCTGGACACCGGCTCGCAGCTCGTTCAACCGACTCTCATCCAGCGGCCGGAATCCTCGGCCGACCCGCAGTGCCTGATCGAGATCCCGGCGGATGCGGATGCCGAGCACCTGCGAGGAGACCGGTTGCGAGAGCGAGTACTGGATGCACTCTTCGGCACTCGCCAGCCCGGCCTCGGGGATCGCTCCGTCGGTCCCACCGGGGCTGCCGGCGAGAGTCTTCATGCCGATCACGCCGATGCCGCGTTCGAGACAGACGGGGACAACCTGTTTCTGAAAGCTGCGGAAGAAGTGGTCGCAGATGTTGATCGGCATCTGGGCGGTGTCCCAATCATGGGGCTGGCCGATCATCTCGAGATGGATGCGGGGGTCCTTGTGTCCGGTGAAGCCGATGTAGCGGATCTTGCCCGCGGCCTGGGCTTCGAGTGCGGCCTTGAGTCCTCCCTGTTCGAAGACCCACCGCGGGTCGTTGTCGTAGTTGATCTCGTGAAACTGCCAGAGGTCGATGTGGTCGGTCTGGAGTCGTTTGAGGCTGTCGTGGAGGTTGGAGAGAGTGCCGTCGTAGTCTCGCTCGCAGTTCTTGGTCATCAGGAAGACCTTGTCGCGGCGGTCGGCGATGGCGCGGCCCATCAGTTCTTCGGCGTATCCGTCGTGATAGTCCCAGGCGTTGTCGAAGAAGGTCAGGCCCTCATCGATCGCCTCGTGCATCATCCCGATCGCTTCGGGTTCTCCGTCGACCTTGCCGCACTGGCCGATGTGCCAGCCGCCCAGGCCCAGGATCGAGACTTTCTGGCCGGTCGTGCCCAGGGGCCTGGTGGGCAGTCCCTGGCCGGTGTCCTGTTGTGACGCGAGGAGTGTTGCGGCGGGATCGGATCCGGTCGGCTCACGGTCGTCGGGAGTTTCAGGTCCGGTGGATGTGTCGGTCATGGCAGCTCGCGGCTGGTGTTTGGGTGTCGGTCTTCGGGCTTCGGTTTTGCGGGATGATAACAAACGCTGAGTGCGACTGGCAGATCCTTCGTGGTGGTGGCTAGGATCGGTCGAGAGACGACCTGAAGGGGATCGAGGATGTTGCGTCCTGGCAAACTGTCGAGGCTGGCCCTGGCGTGGCTGGCAATGGGGACCTGCGAATCACCTGGTGCCGACGATTCTTCGGCCGCGGCGATCCGGTCGCACCTGAAGACTCGTGGCCTGACGGTGTCGCGGGCCACGGCCGGTTCTTCAGGCGATAGCCTGGAGATCGGCATACAGCTGGACGTGGTCTACTCGGTCAACGGTGATCGCAAGCTGACGGCCGACGTGTTTGTGCCTCGAGGGAAACCCAAGCGGCCTCGTCCGGCGGTCCTGGTGGTTCACGGAGGCGGCTGGCTGAAGGGCGACAAGGCGAAGTTCCACAACATCTCGGTCGCCCTGGCGCGACGCGGCTACGTGGCCGTTGCCATCAGTTACCGATTGGGCGGCGAGGCGAAGTTCCCGGCGGCGGTGCACGATTGCAACGCGGCGACGCGTTGGTTGAGGTCGCAGGCGAAGCGGTACGGAGTCGATCCGAATCGAATCGCCGCGGTGGGCGGATCGGCGGGCGGACACCTGGTCGGCCTGATGGCCGCGGCACCGCACGTGGCACAGCTGCAGGGCGAGGGTGGGAATCCGGGAGTGTCGAGCGCGCTGCAGGCGGCGGTGGTGCTGGCCGGCCCGATGCAACTGACCACGGGATCGGTGGCTCGAAAGTCGCGAGAGCAGCCGGCGAGTTCCAATGCCCACAAGTGGTTCGGCAAGACGCTGGATGAGGCCCCCGGGTTGTACAAGCTGGGTGCCCCGTTCACGCACTTCTCACCCCGCACACCGCCGATGCTGTTCTTGCGCGGCCAATACGATGCGGTGGCGGCCAATACCGAGGCTCGTGCCCGGCTGGCCCGGCACAAGGTGTCGACTCGCGCCCGGGTCTACTACCGCGGTCGACACGGCTGCTGGCACCAGCACCCGTGGTTCGACGTGATGGTTGAGGAGATCGATGAGTTCTTGGCCGAGCACCTGGGAGATCCGACCCCGGGCCAGTTGATCCGCTGGAGGGGGGCCTGGTTGCAGCAGGAGGGTGTGGAGGTGTTCCGTGGTGACGACCGGGTCGAGTTGGTCGTGGGGGTCCGGCCCGGCAACGGTGTGCTGAAGTTGCCTCGATTGAACAACCCGGTCAAGAGTGTCGAGATCGTCAACGCCGAGCTGCCGAGGGGTGTGAAGCGCAAGCTGCAGATTGCTCCGAAACCGACGCACTGGGAAATCCGCCTGCCCCGTCTGGCACGGGTCTCGGCACCGCGAATCCGCCTGATCACGGTTGGCCGACCGTGGAGTTCGCGGCTACCGAAGGTGGTGGCTCCGCTGAATGCCGACTCGAACCTGATCACGCTGGCGGCTCATGATGCGATCGTCGTCGGCAAGAACCTGAGATACGAGCCTCAACCTCACAAGAACACCGTCGGCTACTGGTCTCGTGTCGAGGACTGGTGCTGGTGGAGTGTCTACGTCGAGCGGCCGGGTCGATACGAGGTGGGTGTGCTGCAGGGGTGTGGCAAGGGTCATGGAGGCAGCCGGGTCTCGGTGCGGATCGCCAAGCAGGAGCTGGCCTTCACGGTCGAGGACACCGGAGGGTTCCAGGCCTTTCGCCAGCGGTCGATCGGAACGGTGACGATTCCCCGGGCGGGTCTGTATCGCCTGGAGATCCGGCCGATCACCAAGAAGAGTGTGGCGGTGATGGATATTCGCCAGGCGCACTTGAAGTGGACCGGTCCGGTGAAGGAGGCTGCGGTGTCTACTCGGGGCGGATCACCGGCACTTTTCTCCACCCGCTGAAACTCTCGGTGTACTCTCGGATCGAGAAGCACCAGACGACGAGTTTCTTGCCCTTGAGGTTGTCTCTGCGTCTGAGCAGCGAGATCCTGGTGGCGGTGGCTCCCGAGCCGCGGACTCCGACCAGGTCGACCGGGATGCCGAGTCCGGCGGCGATGTGGTCGGGCAGTCCGGCCCCTGCGGCGTGGAGTGTCGGGTCGTGAAAGACCAGGGTGTGGCTGTCGCCGATGACCAGAACGGGGCTGCTGCGTGAGATGGGTGTGGGGATGGGTCGGCGGCGGTTGTTGGGTTTGCCGAGGAACGTCAGTCGCAGGGTTTCGCGGATCGGCTTGTCGGGGTTGATCAGCCGGGCCAGGTCACCGGTGATGGTGACTGGTGCGGTGAGGGAGTCGGAGTTGAGTCGGGGGAGTTTCTTGAGCCAGGCGGGGTCATCGAGGTTTGCGAGGATGGCGGCGGCGGCCAGCGCGGCGCCGCGGCCGGACCAGTGGGTGTCGGTCTTGCAGTAGAGCGGTCCTCGAGGATCGTCTCGTTTGGCGAGGAAGCCCGGCAGCAGGTCGACGACCTCGACTCCCCGTCGTTTTAGCATCGCGTGGAATTTCTGCTGGTGAATGTCCAGGCGTGGTGGTGGGGCGGGTTTTTTTGTGTCGCGGGAGGGGGCGGCGAAGTTCTTGTCGAGTCGTTCGGGGTAGACACAACACTTGGCGGGGACCGGGACGACGAGTAGCCGGATACCGGCCGCCTTGAGTTGGCTGTGGAAGTCGACGATCGGTTCCAGCGGGTCGGCGTAGCGTTTGTTGCTGGCCCGGGTGACCCCTTGGGCGTGCTGGCCCCAGAATGGCCCGACGGAGAGCGTCCGCAGTTCGGGCACGAAGAACAGCCAGCCGTCGTTGCCTGCGAGGGCCGTGAGTTCTCGCTCTTTGGCCGAGTCGACTTTTGAGCGGAGGGCCTGGTGAACTCGTGTTACGAATCCAGCCTTCGCCGTGGGTTCTACGGCAACCGCCGTCGTCGCCATCAGTGCTGTGGCGGCGAGCAGGAGGGCGGCCGGGATGAGCGGTAGGAGCCGGTGGGTCATTGAGGATCTGCCCAGTAGGTCGGCAGGTCGACCAGCCTGAAGTCGGGGTCGTCGAGCTCGATGCGGTTCAGTCGACCGTACTTCTGCTGGACGGTTGTCCACGGGATGAGCCTCAGGGTCAAGGTGTCTCCGGGTTTCAGGCGTGAGGCTGCGGTCAGGCGGTTGTCCTTCATGCCCATCGAGAAGATGACGAATTCTCCTCCGGTGGGACCCGAGGCATGCAGCGAGAGGACGGCGTCGCGGTAAGGGACAGTGCCGGGGGTGGGGACTCCGGAGGTGGCCAGTATGGTGCATTGGAATTTGAGTGAGTCCTGCTGTGTCTGCGGTGTCTGCGGAGTGGGGCGACGGGGTTTGGCCGGAAGCGGGATCAGCGGCCAGTCGCCGGAGGTCAATTCGCGGACGGCGAACTGCCAGACGAGGATCCTGGTGTTTTCCAGTCGCCGGGTCTCGCGGGCCAGTTGCCGTCTGGTGGCGTGGGCCCCATCGGCGTTGCGTGCGAGGGAATCGACGGGTCGCTGCAGGTGCCAGGCAAGTTGCTCGGCGAATCCCGCCGATTGGCCAAAGCCCATTGCGTTATAGGAGTAGATGTTGGTGTAGCTGTCGCCGAGTACGAGTACCGGGGCAGTCGGATCGGGTTGCCAGTGTTGGAGGTCGGAGGAGAGCACCTGCTGGATCGTGACGGTTTCGGGTTCGAAGAGTTTCGAGTCGGGACCCAGTCGCATCATCTTCAGCAGCTCGCCCTGCCCGGTCACTTCCCTCGGCTGGCGGACCCACGTCGGCCTGGTTGGTGAGTTGGGCAGGCTGTTCAGTTGGCCGAGTGCGACGGCCAGTGCCTCGGCAACCGCCTCCATCGCCTCGGGCCGCCAATGCGTGTCGGTGGCCAGGAACTGGTCGGTGTGGTCGCGTCTACGTCGCTCCAGCAGAACCGGCAGCGGATCGAACACGGTGATG
>CAUZJR010000424.1:0-4987 GCA_963580005.1 Planctomycetota bacterium | reverse complement strand
AGAAGAAGCTCCGGCTGAAGAAGAAGCTCCGGCTGAAGAAGAAGCTCCGGCTGAAGAAGAAGCTCCGGCTGAAGAAGAAGCTCCGGCTGAAGAAGAAGCCCCGGCCGAAGAAGAAGCCCCGGCCGAAGAAGAAGCCCCGGCTGAAGAAGAAGCTTCGGCTGAAGAAGAAGCCCCGGCTGAAGAAGAAGCCCCGGCCGAAGAAGAAGCCCCGGCCGAAGAAGAAGCCCCGGCTGAAGAAGAGGCTCCTGCAGAGGGAGATGATGCTCCCGCTGGCGAGGAGAGTTGATTGGGGCGGCGGCTGCGTCCGCCCTCCGTTGAGAGACTTTCCTACCGACGCGACCCGATCATGTCATCTCGTATCCGTTTCGACGTCCTGACGCTGTTCCCCGAGATCTTCTCGGGGTACCTCGAGCAAAGCCTGCTGAAGCTGGCGATTGACCGGGGCCTGGTCGACGTACGGCTGTGGGACTTCCGCAACTGGGCTACCGACCGACACCGCTCGGTCGATGACAAGCCCTTTGGCGGCGGACCCGGCATGCTGCTCTCGTGTCAACCGGTCTTCGACGCCGTCGAGGCTGTACAGAAAGACGCCCCCGAACCGGGCCAGTTGGTGATGCTCTCGCCCCAGGGCCAACCTCTGGTTCACTCGCTTGTCGAAGACATCGCGGCCACACCGCGGGTGCTGCTGCTGTGTGGTCGGTACGAGGGTTTTGACGAGCGGATCCGCGAAGGGCTGAAGCCGCTGGAGATTTCTGTTGGCGATTTCGTGACCAACGGGGGCGAGGTGCCGGCCATGCTGGTGATCGATTCAGCCATAAGGCTCGTTCCCGGAGTCCTTGGTGAAGAGAACTCGTACCGCGATGACTCCTTCGCCCAACCCGGACGACTCGAACACCCTCAGTACACGCGGCCCCGCGAATTCCGCGGCATGCAGGTCCCCGACGTGCTGCTCTCGGGCAACCACGAAGACATCGACCGCTGGCGGCACGAACAGAGCGAACACAGGACCCGGGAACGAAGACCCGATCTGATGTCGGCGGCTCCGAACCCGGACCTGACCCGGTATGAGAAGACCCAGAATCAGAACCAGGCCCAGACGACGGGATTGAACCGATGACGTCCAAGCAGGAATTGCTCATACACGCTGAAAAATCGAGCCTGCGGGAGAACCCGTTGGAGTTTGACGTCGGCGACACCGTCGACGTGCACACGCGGATCCTGGAAGGCGACAAGGAACGCGTGCAGGTGTTCACCGGCGTGGTGATCGCTCGTCGTGGTGGCGGGACTCGCGAGACCTTCACCGTGCGTCGGATCGTCGCCGGCGAGGGTGTCGAGCGGACCTTCCCGGTCCACTCGCCCAAGATCGCCAAGCTCGAGATCAAGCGGCACGGCAAGACCCGACGTGCCAAGCTGTTCTACCTCCGCGACCGAGTCGGCAAGAAGACTCGACTGGCCGAGCGACGAGTCGCCGTACCCGGCACCTCGGCTCCCGAGGAAGACGAGATAATCCCCGAGCCCGCTGCGGTTGAAAATGAAGCGGCCGAGGAAGTGGCCGAGGAGGGCGAGACGGACGCTGAGGAGTAGCCGGATTCCCGGGGATTCACCTGGTGATCTTTCTGCGTCTCAGTTCTTTCACATTCAGCGACACCGATTGGATTCCTGGGGATTCAGTCACAACACAGGAGTGCTTCGAGTCGGCAGGGGATCGGGGACCTGACAAGGAGGGGTCCGATGACAGACCGGCGACACACGGGACTGGGCGAACACGGCGAGAACCTGGCCGAGCGGCACCTGGTCGAACTGGGGATGACGGTTCTCGAGCGTCGACACCGAACGCGGCAGGGTGAGATCGACTTGGTCTGCCGCGACGGCGAGACGCTGGTTTTTGTCGAGGTCAAGACGCGTCGAGGTGACCGGGCGGGGGCTCCCTTCGAGTCGATCACCCCGGCCAAGCAACGACGACTCACGCGGCTGGCTCTGGCCTATCTCAAGAACCGGGACCTGCTCGATTGCCCCGCCCGCTTCGACGTCGTCAGTATCGTGCTGATCCAGGACCCCGGCGACCCTGCCCCACCTCCCACTCCCCAGATCGACCACTACCGCGACGCCTTCCCCGCTGCGGGGAATGGCGGATTTTATTGAGTCTGACTGAAAACCGCCTGGGACCTGCCGCCGAGTCGTCGCCATGAAAACCGGGCTAGTCGGATTCCAGGGCGGCGGTAAGAGCACGGTCTTCGAGCTGCTGACGGCCAACGCTCCCGATCCGGCCAAGGCACATACCGGCCAGGTCGGCCAGGCGATTGTCGCTGACTCTCGCTTCGACGGCTTGGTCGAGATGTACCGGCCGGGCAAGGAAGTCCCCGCCCGCATCGAACTGCTCGACACACCCGGCCTCGATCGACGCCAGCAGGACGTCAACCCTCAAAGGCTCGGCGTGATCCGCGAGGCCCAGGCCCTGGTCCAGGTCGTGGGCGCCTTCGGCGGTGTCGACGCCGTCGAGGAGGTCGCACGCTTCTGTGAAGAACTGGCCCTGGCTGACCTGGAGATCGTCACCAGCCGGGTCAGTCGACTCGAGATCGACGCCACGAAGCCGCGGCCCGATCGAGAAGAACTGCAGGCCGAACTCGAAGCACTCAGGCCGATGGCCCAGGCCCTCGACACACAACTCAACCTCGATGGCATCGAATTCACAAAACTGCAACAGCAGCTGTGCCGTTCGTTCTCGTTGCTGACGATCAAGAAACGGCTGGTGCTGATCAACACCGCCGAAGCGGACGCCGAAGCGGACATCGTGGCCGCCCTGGAAGCCGACGGGCATCGCGTGCTCGTCGCCGCCGTGGGACTCGAACTGGAACTCGAAGCACTCGAGGAAGCAGACCGCATCGAGATGGCTCGCGAACTGGGACTCTCGGGAAGCTGCCGCAACGAACTGATGCAGGCGATCCTGCAGACCGCCGACCTGATCACCTTCTACACCTGTGCCGAGAAGGAGGTCCACGCCTGGCTGCTGCGACGCGGGTCCAGTGCCGTCGAAGCCGCCGACTCGATTCACTCGGACCTCGCCCGTGGCTTCATCCGCGCCGAGGTGACTCCGTGCGACACTCTGCTGGAATTGGGCAGCGAGAAGGAGGTCAAGGCGGCGGGGTTGTGGCACGTCGAGGGGAAGGACTACGTCGTGCAGGATGGCGATGAGTTGTTCATCCGCTCGGGGGTCTGAACAGCACCCGGCGGAAAACCGCGGCAGGTCCTGTTGCCGCACCGCCGCGAGCGGTCCTATAATCTCGCGATTCCTCGGATCAGGCGGAGCAAGGTGCCGTGTCGCAGATGGCACTGAGTGAGGTGCTCGAACAACTCCCGGCCGGAGTGGCCGTTCTCGAACCCTCGCTCGAAATCACTTGGTGCAACGACCGATTGCGTGAACTGGCGCGGCGGGACGCGTTGCCGCTGGGCGAGAGCTTCTACGAGTTGTTCGACTCGCCGGAAATCCTCGGCCCAGACCTCTGCCCCTTCCACACCGCCATCGGACGCGGTCAGCCGGCCCGCAGCACGCTCAAGATCGACGAAAAACGTTTCTACGACGTCCACGTCACTCCGCTGCTCAACACCGACGCCGATCCCGCTGGCGGTCCCGACGCCGTCGGCTCACTGGTGGCCCTGGTCCGAGACGTCTCGACCCAGGTCCAGCAACAGGAAAAACTCCACGCGATCCACCAGGCCGGCCTCGAACTGGGAGACCTGATGCCGCAGGAGATCCTCGAGATGAGCGTCGAGGACCGCATCGAGCTGCTCAAGGCCAAGATCTCGCACTTCACCCGAGACCTGCTCGAATACGAAAATCTCGAGATCCGGCTGACCGAGCGTGAGACTCTCGAGCTGGTTCCGCTGCTGGCGATTGGCATGAAAGACGAGGCGGCCAACCGCAAGCTGTTTGCCCGCCCCGAAGACAACGGCGTGACCGGGTTCGTGGCGGCCACTGGCAAGAGCTACCTGTGTGAGGACACCGAGAGTGACCCGCTGTACCTGGCCGGAGCACCCGACGCCCGCAGCTCGCTGACCGTTCCGCTCGTACTCCACGACGAGATCCTGGGGACGTTCAATGTCGAGAGTCCCAAGCCGGGAGCGTTCTCCGAAGATGACCTGCAGTTCCTGGAACTCTTCGGACGTGAACTCTCCGTCGCACTCAATACGCTCGAACTCCTCGTCGCCGAAAAAGCCACCACCGTTTCGGAGAGCACCGATCGGATCCTCCGCGAAGTGGCCGGGCCCGTTGACGCGATCCTCAACGACGCCGCCTGGGTTCTCGAACGCTACATCGGACACGAACCCACCGTCTGCGAACGCCTGAACCAGATCCTCGATCGGACCCGCGAGATCAAGCAACTGGTGCACGAGGTGGGCGAGTCGATCGCGCCACGCCGCAGCCACCTGCCTCCGCCCGCACGACAGCAACGGCCTCGGATCCGAGACAAACGGGTGCTGTTTGTCGATGGCGACGAGTCGATCCGACGCGCGGCTCACGAACTGCTCGAACGCTTCGGCTGCAATGTCGAGACCGCTCACAACGGAGACGAAGCCTGCCTGATGCTCAGACAGTCGCACTACGATACCGTGGTCGCAGACATCCGGCTCGAGGACATGACCGGGTACGAGTGCTTTTGCCAGTTGCGTGAGATCAACGACACGGTGCCGGTGATCCTGATGACCGGGTTCGGCTACGACCCGTCGCACTCGATCGTAAAAGCCCGCCAGGCCGGAAATCTCAAGGCCGTGCTCTACAAACCCTTCCGGCTCGATCAGCTGCTGACCGAACTGGAAGCCGCGCTGGGCGAACCGCTCTGAAACCCGA
Organism: Planctomycetota bacterium; assembly: GCA_963580005.1. Taxonomy (GTDB): domain Bacteria; phylum Planctomycetota; class Planctomycetia; order Planctomycetales; family Planctomycetaceae; genus UBA8437. The sequence goes on along the minus strand of CAUZJR010000424.1, from coordinate 141 downwards.
GCCACATTGCATCCCCAACCGCAATCGAGTGCAATAACCTCCGAGACCTACTCACCCCCCGGAGCCCCCCCCCATGACCACCCACCGCAGCACCCACCGCAGCACCCGCCGAAACTTCCTCCAGGCCGCCGTCGCCGCGGG